>JAAYAT010000117.1 GCA_012719225.1 Verrucomicrobiaceae bacterium | reverse complement strand
CTGCGCCGCGGCATCGAGGGCGACGAAGCCGAGGCCCTCGCCGCCGCCGACGCGGTCCACAACGTCCTCCTCGGGATCCAGGCCGAAGTGGCTTCGACCTACTTCCAGATCCGCGCCCTCGACGCCGAGATCGCCATCGTCCGCGAGGCGGTCGGCTGGCGTGGCGAAGCGCTTGAGATCGCCAGCGCCCGGGTCCGGGCCGGTGCCGCCAATGACCTCGAAGAGGCCCAGAGCCAGACCGAAGTGGCCACCGCCGAGGCCGAGATCTCGGTCCTCGGCGCCCAGCGCGACCAACTGGAGAACGCCCTCGCCATTCTCCTGGGCAAAACGGCTTCGTCCTTTTCCCTGAATGTCACCAAAGGGGGCGCGGGTTCCCCGCCGAAAATTCCCACCGGTTTCCCCAGCGACCTCCTCGAGCGCCGTCCCGACGTCGCCACCGCCGAGCGCCGCCTCGCCGCCGCCACCGCCCGCATCGGAATCGCCGAGGCCGAGTTTTTCCCCAGCGTCTCCCTCCTCGGCAACGCTGGCTACCAGAGCGGCGACATCGACATTCTCTTCGATCCCGCTTCCCTGCTCTGGAGCTACGGCCCCCGCGTGCGGGTCCCGATTTTTTCGGGCTACAAGAACCGCTACAATCTCTCCCGCACCCACGCCGCTCACGACGAGGCGCTCGCCGCCTATCGTCAGGCCTTCCTCGGAGCCGTCGCCGATGTCGAGACGAGCCTCTCCAGCCTGCGCCATCTCGGCAACGAATCCAAGGCCCTGCACCGCGCCGGGACCAGTTCCGCGAAAGCCGCGCGGCTCGCACGGACCCAGTATGAGGCCGGCACCATCCCCTACCTCGACGTCATCACCGCGAACCGCACCGCCCTCGAGACCGAGCGGGCCGTCGCCCGCGTCGCGGGTCGTCGCATGAGCGCAGCCGTCTCCCTGATCAAAGCTCTTGGCGGCGGATGGGACCAAACCCGCGCCCTGCCGCTCCCGCAAACCGCGCCCGATCCCGCAGCCCGGTCGAATCCCGAGAAAACCGAGACCCCGTTTTTCAAGCGTCTATTCCAAAAGCGCGACCAGCGCGACCGCGAGGCCCCCACGGTGATCGCGCGTCCGGTGGAGTAGCCGGGGAGAAGAGGCCACAAAAAAGCGCTCCCGCCGGAGCGGGAACGCTTTCAAAGAAACTCTCCGTGGAAGCGGAGAGGCGAAAGGGGGAAATCAGCTCTTTTTGTCGGGTTTTTCGGTATCCTTGCCCGCCTGGAGCCAGCCGGAGAGACCGGCGGAAAGGTGTTTGATGTTTTTGAAGCCGGCTTCTTCCGCAGCGGTGGCACCCGCTTTGTAGGCGGAGCAGGTCGGTCCGCCGCAGTAGGCGACGACGAGCTTGTCCTTGTCGTCACCAAGGAGGCTGGTGATCTTGTCCTTGTTGGCGCGGAAATCGATCGCACCGGGGATGTGACCTTTTTCGTAGGTTTTGGTGCCGTTCACGTCGAGGACGATGACATCTCCTTTTTTGATGGCGGCTTCGAGTTCGCTGATGCTGATGTCGGGGTATTCACCGGCAAAGGCGACGGAAGCGACCAGGGCGCAGGCGAGGGTGGCGAGTATTTTTTTCATGGGTTTTTTTTAACGTGTTTCTAATGGCGTTCCGTATCACCGCGAAGGCACGGCACGGACTGAGCGTGGACGATAACGATTTTGGAAAGACAAGACAAGAGGAATCGAGGACGCGATTGAGCACAAAACCGTACCTAATTTTCTGAATCCGCTTTCGTTTGGGAAACGTCCCGGCGGAGCGGTGGGAGCGGTGGCGAGGGGAGCCCGTCGGATACGCGTACTCGCCGCCGCACCCATCCCCGTTATACTGCGGGGATGCAATGGCCACACACCGCCCGTCTTTTCCTGTGAAGTATGCCCCGGGTCCCGAACAACACGCCGTCGTCCCGATCCGCTGCCGGATCCCCGGGACCGTTGCGATGCGGAGGACGTAGCCGCGGTGCTCCGCTCTCCCGGCTCTCGTCGGCCCCGCTGCTGTGCTTCGTCTGCGGCTTCTTTGTCGTCCTCTGCTTCGTCGCCTCCGCACCGGCGCAGACGCCGCTCGCTTTTCCCGCCGACGGCGGTCTCGTCGATGTGCGGGCCTATGGGGCCACGCCCGACGACGACAGCGACGACACCGCAGCGATCCAGGCGGCGCTCGACGCGTTTCCCAACGGCAATCGCATCCTCTACCTGCCGCCGGGGGTGTTTCTCGTCAGCGGGACGCTCCGCTGGCCGTCCGGCGCGTCTGTTGCCGACGCGCAGAAGCGGACCATTCTGCAGGGTGCGGGCGAGGGACTCACCACCCTGAAGCTGCCGGAGAGCACGGACGGTTTCCGCGACGGAAGCGAACCGAAGGCCCTCCTCTGGACCGGGGCCGCACCGGCCCGGCGGTTCCGCAACGCGGTGCGCGACCTCACCATCGAGATCGGCCCGAAGAACTCCGGTGCGATCGGTTTGCAGTTCAACGCGAGCGCCCAGGGCTCGCTCCGCAACGTCACGATCCGCTCGATGGACGGCTCCGGAAAAATCGGTCTCGACCTCGGGCACAGCGACGAAATCGGGCCTTTGTTAGGAAAAAATATCACGGTGGAGGGATTCGAGATCGGGATTCGCACGAAGTGGCCGGTCCATTCGAACACCTTCGAACACGTCACCCTTCGGAAGCAGCGCCGCATCGGCTGGTGGAACTATCACCAGATGATCTTCGTCCGCGACCTCATCAGCGAGAACCGGGTCCCTTCGATTTTCAATGAAAAGGATTCGTGGGGGACCGTGACCCTGCTGGGGGCCCATCTCCACGCCACTCATCCCGATGCCAAAAACCCCGCGATATACAACCAGCGCCAGATCTACCTGCGCGATGTCGAAGTGCTCGGCTACCGTCGCGCGGTCGACAACGACGACGAGGGGCGGGACAAGGGCGATATCGACGAGGCCGGATTGATCGTCGAGGACACCTCCCATCGCAACGTGGCCTCTCTTTTCCGCGAGATCGAAGACGGCACCCTGGCGACGGCGGGCGAAACCACTTTCCTCCCGGTGAAGGAAACGCCCGCGGTGGTCTGGGGCGATCCGGGAAAAGACTGGGTCAATCTCATCGACTTCGGGGCCGATCCCACCGGCGCGGGCGACGCCAGCGCCGCCTTGCAAAAAGCGATCGACTCCGGCGCGACCACCATTTACCTGCCGGGCGGGGCGCGTTTCCGCTTCGCCTCCACCGTCGAAATCCGCGGTCCGGTCCGGCGCATCATCGGTCTCGAGGGGCAGATTCTCGCGGGGAAGAAATCCGACGGAAAGGGGCCGGTCTGGAAGCTGGTCGATGGAAAACACCCCGGGAATCTCCCCGACGCGCCCGTCGTCGTCATCGAGCGGATCGCCCGGCCGTCCGACGCCGGCGAGGGAGGCAGCACCGAACTAATCCTGCGGCACGAGGGCGCCCGCACTCTCGTGGTGAGTTCGACCACCGGATTCGCAGTCGACGGGTACGGCACGGGCGACATCTTCCTCGAAGATTTCCGCGGACACCTCAATCGCGTCGCGCCCGGCCAGAGCGCCTGGTGCCGCCAGCTCAACAGCCAACGCGAAGGCACCAAGTGCCGCAATGTCGGAGGGAAGTTGTGGATTCTCGGGATGAAAGCCGAAAACACCGGCACCCTCATCGAAACCACCGGCGGCGGCGTCACCGAAGTGAACGGAGCCTTTGTGTCCTCCAACACCGGGTGGAAGGCGAACGAACCGGCCTTTCTCATCGTGGACAGTGTCGTGAACCTCTACGGCATCAACGAGCGCAATACCAACCGCCACCCCGTCACGCTCTGGGTGCGGGAAAAACAGGGCACGGAGGTGAGGGAACTCACCGAACGGCCGTGGGTCTACCTGGGGCGATGACAGCGGAATGAAAGGTCTCCTCTCCTCGCTGCTCGCCCTCGCCCCGGCTCTCCTCCTCGCGGCGGAACCGCGCCGAGTCGAGCTCGGACCGGAATCTCCCGTCCTCATCAACACGGAGGTGCCCGCCCTCCGCGAGGTCGTGAGCGAGCGCCGCCTCAGCGGCGGCGGCCTTTCCCTGATCCCCGCCGAGGGTCTCTACGAATGGGCCAAAATCGGACCGACGGACGAGCCTTTTCGCCTTCATGTCAGGGTCGGGGGAACAGAGTTCGAACACGCCACCCTCTCGCTGTGGAACTGGCACAACGAACTCGTGCGGCAGTGGCGTCTCCCCGCCGGAACGGAGGAAGTCGTCGAGATCGCGGTGACCGGTCTCGGCACCTACCTCATCACCCTCGACGGCTCGCGCGGAGGCGTCCACCGGGAGCGGCTCATCCGCAACCTCTCGGTCACCGCCGACCACCACGTCGCCCGCGCCGCTTGGAAAACCGATGAATTTTTTGTCGGAATCTGCGCTTTCCCGGGCCGCTACCACTGGAAGCCCGACGGACGGGCGACTCTTCCGGCGGGATTAACGGAACAAGAGGCGCGCGACCGCGAGGCCGACCTGATGGCCCGACTCGGCCTGCAGGTCGTGCGCACCGACGTATCCCTGGAGATGGGCCGCCGGGAAAACGAGGGCGGAGAGCCGGAATATGATTTCGACTTTTCCCGCATGGATGCCGCCGTGGAAGCCTACACCTCGCGGGGATTCCAGCTCGCCCTGCAGACGATGAACTCGGCCGACTGGGCGGTGCTGCCGCAATACGGTCATCACGGGAAAAATCGCTGGCGCTACCCGCACCGCGAGGACCCGCAGCGCGCCTATCTCGCCGCGCTGGTGGGGCGATACCGCGAGTGGGCCCGCTTCGTGCAGATCTTCAACGAACCCGATTCGACCGATTTCTGGTCGGGCACGAAGGAGGAATTTGTGACCCAGTTCACTTTCTCGCTCGACGAGATCCGCCGCGTCGCCCCGGACCGGCCCGTCACCACCGGCGGGTATGCCCTCGTCGATGAGGCAAAGTGCGCCTATTTTATCGATCAATTTCACGATATGATCGATTTCCCCGCCTACCATTCCCACGGCAATCTGGCGGCCTACAAACGCAGCTTCGCGGCGATGAAACGCCTCCAGTCCGAGGCCGGCGACCGCTCCACCCGATGGGTCGCCAGCGAGACCGGCTACAGCGCCTGGCGACTCGAACAGGAACGGCGTCAGGCCCAGATCGACCCGCAGAAGGTGCTCTACAGTTGGACCAACGGCCACGCCGGGGTGCTCCTTTTTTGCTCCCGGATGACCCGTCCGCCCGGGCGCGACGGCTCTCCCGATTTCGGAGTGCTCGACCATCAGTTCTGCCCGCGCTTCGCCTACGGTTCTCTCGCCGCCCTTCTCGGGACCCTGCAGGGAGCGACCTTCCGGCACACCCTGATGGAATCGGACGAGATCCATCTCTACGTGTTCGAGCGGGGGGACGATCTCATCGTGGCCGGTTTTACTCTCGCGGAAGACGGGAGCGAGGTCGTCCTCCGCAGCGATGCCGACGCGGTCGTCGCGATCGACGAGATGGGGAATGCCGACCCGTCCCCCGCAGACAAAACCCTGACGCTTTCGCTCGACGGGTACCCGCGCTATTGGGTGCTGCGCGGAGCGACCGAAGTGCGTCTGCCCTAACCGGATCGGAGCGCCCCGGAACCAGGGATGCGGCGAGAACGCATTTTTCATTCCCGCGTTTGACAGAGCGGGGCATCGCAAGGTAGAATCATCCCCTTGCCCATGCGCAAACGCCTCGATAGCTCAGTTGGTAGAGCAGTTGACTCTTAATCAATTGGTCCCAGGTTCGAGTCCTGGTCGGGGTATCTGTTTAGGCCTCACCCCAGTCCCACCGCCTCGCGGACGCGGTCGATGACCTGCCGGGCTTGGGCGCGGGCCTTTTTGGCCCCTTCCGCGAGGACGTCGTCGACGTAGCCGGGGTCCGCCGCGAGGGCGTCGCGCCGCTCCCGCATGGGGGCGAAGTGATCGCGGATACTTTCGAAAAGTTGCTGCTTGTAGTGGCCGTAGCCCAGCCCGCCGGCGCGGAACGACGCCTCCATCTCCGCCACCGCAGCGGCATCGGCGAAGAGGCGATAGAGCTGTATGAGGTAGCTCCCCTCGGGATTTTTCGGTTCGTCCACCCCGGTCGAGTCGGTCACGATTTTCATGATCTTCTTGCGGAGCTTCTTCTCCGTCTCTTCGAAAAGGTCGATGGTGTTTTCGTAACTTTTGCTCATTTTGCGCCCGTCGAGTCCCGGCACCGTCGCGGTATCCTCGCGGATGCGCGGCTCCGGGATCACGAGAAGTCCCTCGCCGTAGCGGTCGTTGAATTTTCGCGCGATGTCGCGCGTCACCTCGAGGTGCTGCTTCTGGTCTTTCCCCACGGGAACGACATTGGAGTCGAAGAGGAGGATGTCGGCCGCCTGCAGCACCGGATAGGCGAACAACCCGTGCGAGGGCGAGATCCCCTGTCCGATCTTGTCCTTGTAGGAAACGCATCGCTCCAGAAAGCCCATCGGGGTGACGCAACTGAGGATCCAGGCCAGTTCGGTGACCTCGACGACGTCGGACTGTCTCCAGAAGACCGCCTTTTCCGGATCGAGTCCGCAGGCGAGGAAGTCGATCGCCAGATTCCGGACGTGATCCCGCAGCCGGGCCGGATCGTGCGTGGAGGTGAGGGCGTGGTAATCGGCGATGAAATAAAACGCTTCGCCCGTCTCCTGCAGCCGGATCGACGGTTCCATCATTCCGAAATAATTGCCGATATGGAGACGGCCGCTGGGTTGGATGCCTGAAAGGATGCGCATGGTCAAGGGGATAGAAACTCTCTCGGCACCGGACCGAAACGAGCGGGCCGCATCTTCAAACAGAGTCGAAACGAAATCAAATGATGGCCTCCGCAAATAAAAATGTCGAACTGTTCAATTTTTTACTGGACGGGTGAACAGGTTCTGTTATTTTCGGGGAAACCCTTTGTCATATCATGGTGGAACTGCTATCTCCTGACGGTGCCGGAAACGGCGCGAAACCCGCAAACGAACCCGCCGCCGAAACCGGAGGTCCCCCTCCGGCGAAAGCCACCGCCGCCCGCAAGGCGGGAGCCTCCGCTTCCGCCAGGGCCTCCTCCAGAACCACTTCCCCAACCTCATCCGCGAACGACATGGCAGCCCCCAAAAGCAACGACAAAGAAAACTCCCGCATCGCCGAGGCCCGGGCGAAAAACCTGGATCTGGCGATTTCCCAAATCCAAAAAGACTTCGGCGAGGCGGCCATCATGCGGCTCGGCACCGACACCCGCATGGATGTCGAGGTCATTCCCACCGGCAACCTCATCATCGACCGCGCTCTCGGGGCGGGCGGTTTTCCCCGCGGTCGCATCGTGGAGGTCTTCGGCCCCGAATCGTCCGGCAAGACCACCCTCACCCTCACTGTCATCGCCCAGGCGCAGAAAATGGGGGGGCTCGCCGCCTTCGTGGATGTGGAGCACGCCCTCGACCCGCAGTACGCCAAGAAGCTCGGGGTCGATCTCGACGATCTGCTCCTTTCCCAGCCGAGTTCCGGCGAGGAAGCTCTCCGCATCGTCGAGACCCTCGTCCGCTCCAATGCCCTCGACGTCATCGTGCTCGACTCCGTCGCCGCCCTCGTGACCAAGCAGGAGCTCGATGGCGAGATCGGCGACGCCACCGTGGGGGCCCAGGCCCGTCTCATGAGCGCAGCCCTCCGCAAGCTCACCGCGATCATTTCCAAGGCCCGCACCGTCGTGATTTTCACCAACCAGATCCGTGAGAAAGTCGGCGTGATGTTCGGCAATCCCGAGACCCAGCCGGGCGGACGCGCCCTCAAGTTCTACAGTTCGGTTCGCTGCGATATCCGCCGCACCGGCGCGATCAAATCGTCCGACGGCACCGTGGCGGGCAACCGCACCAAGCTGAAGATCGTCAAAAACAAGGTGGCGCCCCCCTACGGCGAAGCTGAGTTCGACATCATGTTCAACGAGGGGATCTCCGCGGTCGGCTCGCTCCTCGATCTCGCGATCGAACACGACATCATGCAGAAGCGCGGCTCCTGGATCAGCTTCAAGGGCACCCAGGTGGCCCAGGGACGCGACGCCGCCAAAGAAGCCCTCAAGGCCGACGAATCGCTCTACGCCGAAGTCGAGACGGAGGTCAAAGCGGCCCTCGACCAGACCGGAAAATAAAAGCGCCCGACCGAGCAGCGGTATCTCGCTGTCCGTAGCGCTGTCTGTAGAACGGGTCTCCCGGCCCGTTCCGGTGGCGTTCCGGTGGCGTTCCGGTGGCGTTCCGGTGAGGATGTGTTCGTTTGGATAGGTGTGAACCTGCCCTACAGATCGAAGGGATCACCGAGGATACCGATTTCGATTTCGATTTCGATGACCAAATTATGGACGTCTTTGTCCCGACGGTGCCCGTAGAACGGGTCTCCCGGCCCGTTCCGGCGGCGGTCCGGCAAGAGGGTGTCCGCCTCGGCAGGTGGAAGCCAGCCCCGGGGCAGCGCGGCGGCGAAAAGGCGCTACGCGGACGCGGTCGCGTGCTTGATCGCGGATCGGGGTCCGCTAGGATTGGGTTCCGTGATCGCAGTCACCGCGGGTGGGTTGGGAGTTTCAACCCGCGCGGTGGCGGATCGCTCATCGGTTTCCACCCCCAGTCCCCATGAAACGAATCGCCTCTGTTTTCGCCTGTCTCGCCCTCTGCGCCACCGTCTTTTCCATTTCCAGCACGGCCCAGGAACAGGCTGAAGCCGCGCCCGCACCCGTCCTCCGGGCGGGGGCGGCGACGAGCAACATCACGCCGCCGCTGGGGATGGAGATCGTGGGCAACTTCGCGCCCCGGCCCATCGCGGCGCACGTCCACGACGATCTGCACGCGCGCTGCCTCGTCCTCGACGACGGCACCACGAAGCTGGTCTTCGTGGTGGCGGACACCATTTCCCTCTCCCGCGAGGTGTGGGACGAAGCGAAGCGGCAGGTCGAGGCGGCCACCGGCATTCCCGCAGCGAACCTGATGTTCTCCGGCACCCACACCCACTCCAGCGTGTCGGCGCGAACCAACGAGGGGACCCCTCTCTTGAACTACCGAGAGCTTCTCATCTCCCGCGTCGTGGACGTGGTGCGGAGCGCCTTGAATCATCTGGAGCCCGCCCGCATCGCCTGGGGGACGGGGCAGCTCCCCCAGCACGTGTTCAACCGCCGCTTCCTGCTGAAGGACGGCGGCACCGAGATCAATCCCTTCGGAGAGCAGGACCACGCGGTGATGAATCCCGGCGGTGCCCTGCGCGCACGCCTGCTCAAGCCGGCGGGTCCGGTCAACCCGGAGGTCTACTGCCTCTCGGTCCAGGCGACGGATGGCCGCCAGATCGCCCTGATGGCCAACTACTGGCTGCACTACGTCGGTGGCGTGCCGCGCGAGCATCTCTCGGCGGACTACTTCGGCGAATTCTGCCGCCGCATTGAGAAAAAGCTCGGCCACGACGACGGGAATCCGCCCTGCGTGGGGATTCTGGCCAACGGTCCCTGCGGCGACGTCAACAGCACCGACCGCAGCGCCAACGCTCCGGCTGTGAAGTACGAGCCCTACGAGAAGATCCGGCTGGTGGCGGGCAACCTCGCCGACGAGGTCCTGCGGGTGCATGGGACGCTGGAGCATCGGGACGACGTGAAGCTGAAGGCGGCGGCGGAGGAACTCGAACTGGCGGTGCGCCGTCCCACCGAGGAGATGGTCGAGCGCGCCCGGAAGGTCCTGGCGCGGCCGAAGGACGCCAACCCCGTTCACCGGCACGAGGTGTCCTACGCGCATCGCACCATGGCCGCCCTCAAGGTCAAGGAGGACACTGTGAGCACGGTGATGCAGGCCTTCCGCATCGGTGACCTCGGCATCGCCTCCATTCCCTTCGAGGTATTCACCGAGACCGGTTTGGAGATCAAGGAGCGCAGCCCCTTCCCGGACACTTTCACCATCGAACTCGCCAACGGCAGCAACGGCTACCTGCCCACGCCCGCGCAGCACGATCTCGGCGGCTACGAGACCTGGCTCGGCACCTGCCGCGTGGAGCGGGAGGCCTCGGTGAAAATCACGGAAAAAATCCTCGCGTTGCTGGAACAGGTGCGCTGAGCCGGGACGGCGGGGATGGAGGTTTCTACGGAATCGGAGTTATCCGCGCCCGACTTTCAATCGAGGTCGAGGGACTGGTGGAGAGTCGCGAGGTTTTCCAGACTCGAACGGCGCAGGTTCAGAGGGCCTCGTTGTTTCTCCCAGTTCGCGACGCTCTGTGCGCTGACACCCACCCATTCGGCGAACTCGGCGCGGGAAAGGCCGATCTCGGTGCGGAGTTTTTTCACCGAGGCGGCGGTGGCCTCGAAAGCCGACGGGGTTTCGGAGGGGTGGCCCGGTGAGGATTTCTTTCCCGATTTTTTCCTTTTCGGCGCCGTTCCGGCTGCGGGTTCCGCGGGCGAATCCTCCGGCGGACCTTCCAGTTCGATGCCGAAAACATCGCCGAGGGCGGAGGTGTTGAGGGTGCGTCGTCGTCCCGGTCGCGCGGTCGCCGCGATGGCGGTGGTCACGGCGACTTCGTCGATCAGCTCGCGGTGATCGACGCCGCGCAGTGTGAAAAGCAGCTCGGGTTGCCGGTCGAGCTTGGCGCCCACGCCGTAGAAAATCGCGGCGAGATGTTTGCAGAGGTCGGCCCAATCGGGACAGGAGCAGCTGGTACCGATTTCCCGCAGCGTCGGGAAAAGGCCGTCGGCCGGATCGGTCACCGCCGCCATGATCTCGTCCGAGACATCCCCCTGGAGCAACTCGATGAGCGAGCCGACCCCGCCCTGGCAGCGTTGCTTGATCCGTTTCCATTTCGCCGCCGCGAGCGGTTTGATCTGGATGACCTGCTCGTAGAGTTCCGACCCCTGGACCAGGGCGGTGATCTTGCCTTTTTCGATGGAGAGGTGCAGGACCGAACCGTTGCGCACATAGGTGCGGCCTCGCGGGAGACGGTTGTCGTAGTCGCTGAAAGTCTCCAGATGGTCGCACCAGGCTCGCCCCCAGAAGCTCGTCGCGATCTTGATGCGATGGGACAACTCTCCGAGAGGCTCGATGGTCCGTCCGGCTTTTTTCAATTTCTCAAGTTGCCTGCGGGCCTCGGCACGGCGTTGCGCGGCGGAGACGTAGGGTTTGTGGTAGTACCAGCTCATGATTGTGATTGGGTTTCCGCTCGATCCAGATCCAGCCGCACGAAGTCGAGCAGCTCGGCGTCGCTCATTTCGGTGAGGGACTTTTCGGCACCGTCGTGGAGGATCGCGTCGGCGACATCCTGTTTCTCCTTGAGGAGCGCGTCAATGCGTTCTTCGAGAGTTCCGGCGACGACGAATTTGTGGACGAGGACGTTCCGCTTCTGGCCGATCCGGAAGGCCCGGTCGGTGGCCTGATTCTCCACGGCGGGGTTCCACCAGCGGTCGAAATGGATCACGTGGGAAGCGGCGGTGAGGTTCAGGCCGGTGCCGCCTGCTTTCAGCGAGAGCACGAAGAAGGGCGGGCCGTCCTCGCGTTGGAAACGATCCACCATCTCCTGCCGCCGTTTCACCGCAGTGCCGCCGTGGAGGACGAGACCGCCGCGGCCGAAGACCTCGGCGAGGTGGTTCTCCAAGGGATCGGCGAGTTCGCGGAACTGGCTGAAAACGAGCGCCTTTTCTCCGCGCGAGGCGATTTCCTCGCAGAGCTCGGCGAGGCGCAGGAACTTCGCGCTGTGGGCGGCGTCGTAGGCACCGGTCTTGGCGAGCTGATCGGGGTGGTTGCAGATTTGCTTGAAGCGCATCAGATACGAGAGGACGAGGCCGCGCCGTTCGATGCCGGAGACGTTTTCGATGGTTTCGGCGAGGGATTTGGCGGTGCGTTCGTAAAGCCGCGCCTGGGCCGGAACGAGACCGCAGGAGACCGTCATCTCGGTCTTGTCGGGCAGGTCGGCGATGATGGTTTTGTCGGTCTTGAGCCGCCGCAGAATGTAGGGAGCGACGAGGCGGCGGAGGGGAGCGTAATGAACCGACTCCCCGAGGTGGAGCGTTTTGACAAAGTTCCGGAACCGGGGCGCGCTGCCGAGGAGTCCGGGATTGATGAAATCGAAGAGCGACCAGAGATCGCCGAGCTGGTTTTCCACCGGCGTGCCGGTGAGGGCGATGCGGGCTTCGGCCCGGAGCTTTTTCACCGCCTTGCTCTGTCCGGCGGCGGGATTCTTGATCGCCTGGGCCTCGTCGAGCACGATCCAGCTCCAAGGGGTCGCGGCGATCCAATCGAGTCGGGCGACCATGCCGTAGGTGGTGATCACGAGATCGCAGGCGGCGAGGGTGCGGGCGTTCGGTTTCTCGGTCCGGCCGGTGGAGCGGTGGACGATGTGCAGCCGCAGCGAGGGCGCGAAAACTTCGGCCTCGCGCTTCCAGTTTCCGATGAGCGAGGCGGGCACGACGAGTAGGGCGGGCGGACCGCCGGGCGTTTCCTCCTGTCGGCGGAGCAGGGCGGCGAGGACCTGGATGGTTTTCCCCAGGCCCATGTCGTCGGCGAGGCAGGCCCCCAGACCGGTGTTGGCGCAAAACCAGAGCCAGTCGAGTCCCTTGGCCTGATAGGGCCGCAGGGTGGCGTGCAATTCGGCGGGCGGCGGGGCGGTCTCGGGCGTGGCGAGGCGTCGCAGGGTCGCGGCGAGTTCGTCTCCGGCGCGGGCATGGGCCCACTCGCGTTCGTCCTCCCCGGCGGCGGCGTTTCCGAGATCGGCGGGAGCGCCGGCGAGCAGACGCATGCCCTCGATGAAGGGGATGCCGTCGGCGGCGATGGCTTTCCAGTGGTCGAGGGCTTCGCTGAGCTTTTCCCGGTTCACCTCGATCCACTGCCCCTGGAAAAAGACGAGGCCATCCTCGTCGCCCGCGAGGAGGGCGTCGATTTCCTTTTTTGAGAGAGCCTTGCCCTCGACGACCACTTCGAGTTTGAAATCGAGCAGCGCGTTCAGACCGATTCCGGCACCCTTCTTTTGGCCGACGACGGCGGAGACCTGCGGTCGGGGGCCTCGTTTCCTCCACCAGTTCGGCAGCCGGACGAGCAGGCCGGACTCCTCGTATTTCGGGACGGACTGGAGAAAGGCGTAGGCTTCCGACGGGGTCCAGGCGAGAGGATGAAAAACGTCGCCGCTCTCGACGAGATCGGCCATCAAGGGACAGGTCTTGGCGGCGGCGTGGAGGGGCGTGAGCAGTTTGAGCAGGGCCGCCTTGTCCTTGGCACCGCCGTATTCCTGAAGCGCTTTTCCGAGAGGAAGCTGGCTGAGTCTCCCCGCCCGGGAGAGGCCCGAGGCATAGGTCGCGAGAAAGGCGAAGGGGTTCTCCGGGTCCGCTTTGTTTTCCGCGAGGTGGAGGGTGACGCGGCCGACCCGAGACCAGGCCGGGGCGTGGGTCTGGAGAAAGGCGGCGACGGTGTTCCGCCCGCCGACGCGTTCTCGGGTCCACGTTTCGAGACGATGCCAGAGGGACAGGAGGACCTCCGGGGAAAGGTATTCCGCTCCGCGCATCGGCGGCGCGTCGAGGACCCAGGCAGCGAGGGTGGTGGCCTCGGGCGCGGGGATCTCCGGCAGCGCCTCCACGCCGTCGGGGATCTGGCAGAGTTCACGGACGAAGGTGTCGGCGAGCGTTTTCCAATACCGCAGGCCGTCATCGGCCGCTTCGTCGGCGGGATGGCCTCCGAGTGTGATCAGACCCGCCGCGTCGCCTTGGCCGAAGGCCCGCTCCAGATCTTTCCGTGTGCCGCGGTAGAGCAGGACTCCGCCGGGGGTGAGTTCGAAGGAACCGGAATTCGATGGCGCGGTTTGCGAAGTCGCGGGGGAGCGGGGCATGGTGGCAAAGCCTTGGCCGTTGCGGAGAGGGAGTGCCGGATCGTGCAGTAGTCTCCCGATTCCGTCACGATTCCGTCACAGGCCGTTCTCCTCGAGAAAGCGCCGCACCGCCGCCGCCGAGGCCTCGAGCGGATAGGTGACTTGTTTCTTTTTCTTGAGCGCTTCGAGGGACGGCTCGGTAGGTGTTTCGCCGATCGCTTTTTTGATGATCTCGGGGAATTTCGCGGGATGGGCGGTGGCGAGAACGACGTGGGTTTTATCGGGATTGAGATCTTGGAAACCGCAGGCGGTGTGGGGATCGATGACGTAGTCGTAGTCCTCTTTGACCCGGCGGATATTGGCGAGGATGTCCTCGTCGGTGCTGCGGGTGGCGGAAAAATTGCTGGAATTGAAATTCGGAATGGTGAGGGATCCGTCTTTCTTGAATTGCTCCATCAGAGCGAGGGTCGCCTTGGCGTTTTTCTCGTTGTGATAGTAGAGGAAACGCTCGAAGTTCGAAGCCACCTGGATGTCCATGGAGGGGGCGTGGCTGGGCTGGACCACGTCGGGATGGTATTCGCCGGTATTAAACAGGCGGTAGAGAATGTCGTTTTGATTGGTGGCGACGATGAACTGATCGACCGGGAGACCCATCTGATGGACCATCCAGCCGGCGAAAATATTGCCGAAATTCCCCGTCGGAACGACGAAGTTGACGTCGTCGCGGTTGTCGGGCGGCAATTGGGTGTAGGCGTGGATGTAGTAGACGCACTGGGCGAGGACGCGGACGACGTTGATCGAATTGATCGCCGAGAGGTGCTTTTGCTCTTTGAACTCGAGGTCGCTCATCAGCTCCTTCACGATGGCCTGGGCGTCGTCGAAGGTGCCTTGGATGGGAATGGGGAAGATGTTTTTGGCCCCGGTGCAGGTCATCTGGCGTTCCTGGAGGTCGGCGATGCGGCCTTCGGGATAGAGGATGAAAACATTGACCCCTTTTTTGCCGGCGAGACCGTGGATCGCGGCGGAACCGGTGTCGCCCGAGGTCGCGCCGAGCACGTTGATGGGGACGCCTGTGCGCTCGATTTGTTCTTCGAAAAGATTCCCGATGAGCTGCAGTCCGAAATCCTTGAAGGAGAGGCTGGGGCCGTGGAACAGCTCGAGGACGAAGAGGTTGTCCGCGAGCTGCTGGAGCGGCGCGTTCATCGTATCGCTGAAGTTCCCGTAGCTCCGGTCGATGAGATCGATGAGGAGTTCGCTGTCGTGGTCGGTGTCGAAAAGGCTCAGGAAATCCCAGGCGAGCGCGGGGTAGGGGAGGGCATCCTCCACGAGGAGATTGCTCGCGAGAAGGGGGAGCTGGCGCGGGACGTAGAGACCTCCGTCGGGGGCGAGTCCCCTGGCCAGGGCTTCGGTAAAAGTGACGGGAGTTCCGCCTCCGCGGGTTGAAACAAATTCCATGGGTCTAAGGGTAGGTGGTTTTTGAAAGATGGAAACGGAAAATGGCCGGGAGGACCCGCCTTTGTCGCTTTTGTCGTTGTGGGAAGGAAAAAACGGGGCGATTCCCGTCGCGCTCAGGGGATGTCCTCGACGCGAAGGAGCACGGGGCGATCCCGCACGCAGTCGAGTCGGCCGATGCGTTCGAGCGCCTCGCGGATGATGCCGTAGGGGGCGTAGTGCAGCATCAGCACGATGGGCGCGTATTTTTCCTCGTGATCCTCCGGCTGGATCACCGAGAGGACCCCGATCTCGAATTCGCCGAGGACGGTGGCGATGCGGGCGAGCACTCCCGGTTTGTCCTCGGCCTCGACGCGAAGGTAGTATTTGGAAACGCTCTCGGCGATGGGCAGCGTCTCCCCGTAGAGATGATGGGTCGCGAAACCGGTCCTGCGGGTGGACTGGGCCCACATCGCGGCGTCGGCGATGTCGGCGATGACCGAACTGGAGGTGGGGTCCTGCCCCGCGCCGGAACCGTAGAAAAGCGTGCTCCCGACAATGTCGCCCTGGACCATGATCGCATTGAAGACTCCCTTGACCGAGGAGAGGATGTGTTTTGCGGGGATCAGCGAGGGCTGCACCCGCACCTCGATGGAGCCGGACTCCTCGTGCAGTTGGATGACCCCGAGCAACTTGATGGTGTAGCCGAGTTTCGCCGCGAAAGCGATATCCTCGGCCTGGATGTTTTCGATGCCCTCGACCTGGATCTTGTCGCAGGGGACCCAGCGTCCGTAGCTCAGCGAGGCGAGGATGATGGCCTTGTGGGCGGCGTCCCAGCCATTGATGTCGAGGGTCGGATCGGACTCCGCGTAGCCCAGGGATTGCGCTTCCGCAAGGGCGGCCTCGTAGCTGAGCCCCGCCTCCGTCATGCGGGTGAGGATGTAGTTGCAGGTCCCGTTGATGATGCCCACGACCGATTGGATGTGGTTCCCAATGAGCGATTCCTGCACCATCTTGATGATGGGGATGCCGCCGGCCACGGCGGCCTCGTAGTGGATCGGCTGGCGATTGGCCTCGGCGATGGCGAAAAGCTCCTGCCCGTGCTCCGCGAGGAGCGCCTTGTTCCCCGTGACCACTGCCTTGCCGTTCTCGAGCGCGGCCTTGACTAGGTCGAAGGCGCGGTCCGTTCCGCCGATCAGTTCGACCACGATGGAAATGTCGGGATCGTTCACCAGATCGTCGAGGTCGGTCGTGACGATGCCCTCGGGCAGGGCATAGGCGCGGGATCGCGTGGGATCGCGCACCGCGATTTTGGTGATCTCCAGTTCGCAACCCGTGCGCTCGCGCAGAAGATGACGGTTCTTCTCGAGGTTTTTATAGACACCTGCCCCGACGTTGCCAAAGCCCGCCAGGCCGATTTTCAAAGATGGTTCCGACATTTTCGGAAAAGAAGGTCTGAGATCGCCGGGAAGCAACCGGATTCTTTCCCGGAAGCGGACTCCCGTCCGGCGCAATTTCGTTCTTGCATGGAAAGAACCCCGCTGGCTTACTTGTTTTCATGAAAATGCCCTTCCTTTTTTCCGCCGTGGCGTTGGCCGCCGTGCTCTCGCTCGGCGCCTGCAGTTCAGAATCCGGCACGGCCGTCGCCGCGGAGGCGGAGGAAGGGTTCGTCGAACTTTTCAACGGTAAGAATCTCGAGGGCTGGACCATTTCGAAGGAGAATCCCGAATCCTTTTCCGTCGTGGACGGCACCCTCGTCGTGAAGGGCGGCAAAAGTCATCTCTTCTACACCGGTCCGGTCAACGGCGGCACCTTCAAGGATTTCGAGTTGAAAGTCCGCGCCAAAACGATGCCGGGCGCCAACAGCGGCGTCTACTTCCACACCGCCTACCAGGCCGAAGGCTGGCCCGAGCAGGGTTACGAGTGCCAGGTGAATTCCACTCACAAAGACCCGAAAAAGACCGGCAGCCTCTACGGGGTCAAAAACATCGTGGTTCTCCAGGAAGGGCAGAAAGAACCCAAGGGCGGCGACAACGAGATCCGCGAAAAGGCGCCCAGCACCGATGGCGAATGGTTCGACTACCACATCACCGTCCGGGGCAAGCGCATCCAGATCCGCGTCAACGGCGAAACCACCGTGGACTACACCGAGCCCGAGGGCGGCCCGACCTCGCCCGGTTTCGCCGGACGCAAGCTAGGGGAAGGCACCTTCGGGATTCAGGCCCACGACACCGACAGCGAGATCCACTACGACCGCTTCGCGGTGAAAGTCCTCTAAAACTCGCCCATCGCGCGAACTCGGCCCGAATTCGCGGCATTTTCTGGTTGTTTTTCGCGTTCCCCCGCGTATTAATTCCCTCCCCACCGAATCCGCCGCGGCGGATCGCATCGGGAAAGGCAAGGCTTGATAGCTCAGTTGGTAGAGCAGAGGACTGAAAATCCTTGTGTCCCCAGTTCAAATCTGGGTCGAGCCACCTTCCCGAAGGCCTCGGGATTCCCGAATCACCCCATCACCCGCGCAGCGCCGCGAGGATGTACTCGCTCGGGCGGAAGTTCTCGATGATGATCTCCCGCTGGTCGCCCCGCTTCATCCGCACCTCGCTGATGTTGAAATTCGGCGTTTTGTGCGGCGCGAAGAGAATGTCGTCGTGG
>JAAYAT010000116.1 GCA_012719225.1 Verrucomicrobiaceae bacterium | reverse complement strand
CTGCCGTCGTTGGTGATGCCCGTTCCGCTCACGCCCGAACCGGTCGCCCGCACGAAAATCCGTTCGCCCGAGGCGTTTTCCGCCGCGGTCAGGAGCACTTCCTCGCCCGCCGCCAGACCGACCCGCCCGGTAGCGGTGATCGCCCCGGAGTTGGTCACGGTTTTTCCGATGAGAAAAACATCCCCGCCGATCGCGTTGATCCGTCCGAGGTTGGTCACTCCCTGATCACTGGCACCTTTAAACACCTGATCGCCCCCGGCGAGAAATTCACCGTCGCTCACGTCGAGGGTGGAGAGGACCAAACCATGCACGTCTATGGTGCCGCCCGGCCCCACGAGTATCCCGTTGGGGTTGATCACGAAGACGTTTCCATTGGCCTGGAGAGCGCCGTGGATGGCGCTGGGGTCGCCCCCGGTGACGCGGTTGAGGACCGCGCTGCTCGTGCCGGGCTGGAGAAATTGGGTCAGCTCGCCCGCGGCGATGGAAAAGCTGTCCCAATTGATGATGGCGTTGGCGCTGCCCTGATGGATCTGCAGATGCCCGCCGGTTCCGGCCCCGATGTGGATGTCGCCGTGGACGACGCTGCCCCCGTGGGGATTGGCCCGCACCGGTGATGTCCAGATCGTCAGGCCCGGCATCAAGAGACCCACCGCAACGAATCGCAACCAAACCAAACGACGCAGCAGAGCCGTGCCGCCGTTCCCGGTAGGAGCAGAAAAATTCATGGGAGATAAGGGGGATCGCCCCGATTCCATCGCGTGGGGCGAGGGAAGGATTGGAGAGAGCAGTATGGGAATGGAGAGACCCCTGTCTAGCAAATTCCGCCCATGCTCTTTCCGTATTTGGCCGAATGACGCCAGTGCAGGTCTCCCGATACTGCGCTAGGAATAGGCGCATGAAAATCCCCCTTCCTCGCCCCTCCCTCCTGCTCGCTCTTCTCCTCGCCCCCGCTTTCGCTTCGGCGGACGACGCCAAACCGAGACTCTTCGCCGCACCGGACACGGCCAAACCCGTCCTGGAGAAAGTCGACATTCTCGATTTGGTCAAAAAAGGCGAGGTGGAGTACAACATCAATTACAAAGCCGACCCCGAAGCCAACGATCCGCCCGAGAAAGTGTTCCTGCTCCAGGAGAACGGCGACCTGCACATCACCGGCAAGGCCTGGGGCTACATGTCCACGAAGGCCGCCTATCGCGACTACCATCTCGTCCTGGAATTCAAATGGACCGGCCCCACCTGGGGAAAACGCGTCGAGCGTACCCGCGACAGCGGCCTGCTCATCCACAGCCACGGGTCCCACGGAGCGCTCGGAGGCACCTTCTGCGCCAGCGTCGAGGCCCAGATCATCGAGGGCGGCATGGGTGACATCCTCGTGCTGAGCCCGAAACTCCCCGATGGCACCGTCTACCAAACCCGCGTCGAAGCGGAGTTCGAACTGGATCGCGACGGAGAAAAACGCTGGAAGAAAGGCGCTCCCCGCCAGGAAGTTCTCTCGGGCCGCATCAACTGGGAAAAACGCGACGAAGACTGGGTGGACAAAATCGGTTTCCGCGGCGAGCACGATCCCGACAAACCGGTCGGCGAGTGGAACAAGCTGGAAGTCATCGCCAAAGGAGACTACCTGAAATACATCTTCAACGGCGAAGTCGTCAACGAAGCCTTCGCAGTCTCCCCCAGCGCCGGCCCCATCGGGATCCAGACCGAAGCCGCCGGACTGATGGTGCGCCGCTACGAACTGCTGCCTCTGGAAGACTGATTCCGGACGTTCCGCGTTCCATGCGCCCTTGCCTCGCCGTCCTCTGCCTCGCCGGTGCCCTGCCGGTTTTCGGCCAAACCCATCTCGTGGAGGTCCGCTCCATCCTGGTCGCCGGGGACAGTCAGGTGCATCTGGTCGATCCCCTTCGCTCCGAAGGGGAAGAACCGCATCTGCTCTGGACCTGGGACGCCCGGGAGGTGACCGATCTCCCGGAGGAATACCGCACGCGCTTCTTCCGTTCGGTGGACGATGCCAAACCCGTGCGCGGAGGTGACCAGTTGCTCATTTCCTCATCCTCGGGGGGCGTCGTCCTGTGGGACATCAAAGAGAACAAAAGCCTCTTTCACACCCATGTGCCCAACGCCCACTCCATCGAACTGCTCCCCGACGGACTCCTCGCCGCCGCCGCTTCCACCCATCCCGAGGGCAACAAGGTGATGCTCTTCGACCCGGCCCGCGGAAGCGAACCGATCGCCGTCGACGACCTGCACTCCGCCCACGGAGTCGTCTGGCACCCCGGACGCCAGACCCTCTTCGCGCTGGGCTACGATGTCCTCCGCGAATACCGGGTCGAGGACCGGACCCTGCATCGCCGGAAGGAGTGGAAAATACCCGGCGTCAGTGGTCACGACCTCAGCCTGACACCCGACGGCAAGCGATTTCTGCTGACCGAGCATACCGGCGCGTGGCAGTTTGATCTGGCGACCGAGACCTTTTCGACCCTCCCGGGGTTTCCCGATGCCGAGAACATCAAAAGCCTCAACCTCGCCGCCGACGGCCAATACCTCTACACCGTGCCCGAAGAGAGTTGGTGGACCTACCACGTCAGCCTGCACCAACCCACCCAGCGCCTCGCCTTCCCGGGCATGAGGGTCTACAAGACCCGCTGGTATCGCGAGTGAATCTCAGGGGCGCTTCTCCCGCCTCTTCCGCCGCATTTCCTCGAGCCACCCGGATTCGGGGGTGCCGTCGGCCCCGGCCCTCTGTGCAACCAGGATTTCGGCCCGGCCGAGATAGCCCACGGCTTGGAGAGCGCTCTCGCGGCTCACCACCGGCAGCCGACCGATGTCGTGGTGGAACATGCGGGCCAGCACCTCCGCAACGGATTCATCGGGATACGCGACAACCAAATCCGATGACCCCGCCTGCAGGAGCGTCGCACCGGGAGCGCATTTCAGCAAATCCCCGCGCGTCACGATGCCCGCGAGCAGGCCTTCGGGATCCGCTAGCAGACAGGCCTGCCGCCGCGAGACCTCCGGGTCGTGCGCGCTGATCCGGTGAGCCAGTTCCTCCGCGCTCAGGCTGGCGGGCAGGGTTTGAAAATCATCCGACATCACCGCCCCCACCTGCATGTGCGCCAGGGGATCGGGCAGGTAGCTGTTCGGCACCACCAATCCCCGCCGGGAGATTCTCTCGGTCATGATGGAGTGGCGCGTCACGAGACGGGCGATGAGATGCGCCGCCGTGGCACCGGCCAGCAGCGCGGGCAGGGCGTTTGGTTGCAGGGTGGTTTCAAAGGCGAAAACGACGGAGGCGAGGAGCGCCCGGGAAGCACCGGCGAACATCGCCGACATGCCGACGAGGGCGGCCACGCCCAGGGAGATCTCCAGTCCGAGAGCGTTGCCCCCCGCGGCCAGCACCGCCCCGAGGCCCGCCCCGATGGTCAGGAGGGGCGCGAGGGTGCCGCCCGAGGTGCCGCTGCCGAGGGCGATGAGCCAGGAGAGCAGTTTCATTCCGCAGAGCCACGCGATGAGGGAGAGCGGCAGGGCCTCGGCCACGATGTCCTCGATGTTGTCATAGCCGACCCCGAGGGTGCGCGGTGCCACGATTCCGATCGCCCCCACCCCGACGGCTCCGATCGCCGGCCACCACATCCAGTGAACCGGGAGACGTTCGAATTGATCTTCGACCCAATAGACCGCCCGGCTGACAATCGCCGCCGCCAGTCCGACCACGCCGCCGAGAACCAGGAAAGCCAACAGGGCCGGAGCATTGCTCACCGCCACCTCGGGCATGGCGAAGATGGGTTCGGCGCTGAAAAAATACAGTCGCAGGCCCGCGGCCGTGGCACAGGCCAGCGCGACCGGGATGGTGGAACGGGAACTGAACTCGAAGAGCAGCAGTTCCACCGCGAGGAGCACGGCCGATACCGGGCTGCCGAAGATGGCCGTCATCCCCGCCGCCGCGCCCGCCGCGAGGAGGATTTTCCGCTCCACCCCCGTCACGCTGAAAATCTGCCCGAGGAGGGAACCCAGCGCTCCGCCCGTCGCAATGATGGGACCTTCCGCGCCGAAGGGGCCTCCGGTTCCGATGGAGATCGCGGCGGACAAGGGTTTCAGCACGGTGACCCGGGCGGGGATGCGGCTGCGGTTGGCCTTCGAGCCGTAACGCGCCATCAGTCCGATGAGGAGCGCCCCGACCACCGGCACCACGATCACTCCCGCCCCCAGAGAGTGTCCGGCGGGCGAAACCTCCTCGAACGACCAGCGCTAGTAAAAGGCCAGATTGGTGATGAGGTGGATCAGTTCCACCAGAGCCCAAGCCACGACGGTGCAGGCCGCCGCGAGGAGCATGGAGGTCAAGGAAAGGAATAAAACGCTGTGGCGATGCGGAGCGGAAGGCATGGGACAGGCATCCGCTCACTTCAGCGCTTTTTCAATCTCCGCAGCCACTTTTTTCGCGAGATAGCGGGAACCGGCCTCGGTGAAATGGACGTTGGCGGGTCTCTGGACGTCGCCGAGGCGGACGGAGGCGTGGCTGTGGAGGTCATTGACGGGAACGCCGGCCTTTTCCATGACAGCGGCGGCGACTCGGTTGAACGAGACGGACTCATCCGCGACGCGGTTGCCGGTCCCCTCGGGCACGGGAGTGGTGTGACACCAGATCAGTTTGGCACCCGTCGTCTTCAGCAGGGCCACGATTTCGGTGAGATTTTTCTCATAGTCCGGCAGCGCGACCTGATGATGGGCGCCGGGGAGTTCGGGGTCGACGCCGCGCTTTCCGTCGGGCCCCATGTAGACGAGGTCGTGGAGGCCGAAGTTGAAATGGATGACATCCCAGGGCGAATCCCCCAGCCAGGCCGCGAGTTGGCTGACGCCCCGGCTGGTGGGGCCTCCGTTGACGGGGATGCGGTGGACGTTGGCCTTGCCCGCGAGCAACTCGCGGACCGGCTGGGTGTAGCCGATGGAAATGGAATCGCCGATGAGCAGTACCCGGGGCAGCCCGTCGACATCCTCGACGGGTTGGAAGGCGGGATGGGGTGCCCGTTTGGTCTTCTGTTTGGCGGGGGAGTCCTGGGCCGAGAGGGAACCGGCGAGGCCGAGACTGACGGACAGAGAGAACAGGGCGAGGAGACGGGCGGGAACGGTCATGGGGGAACGGAGCTACGAGGGGAAGAGCGGGAGAGAAAGATTGGCTCACTTTGGGGAAAGTCACAAGCGCTTCTGTAAAATCCAGTCGGCCCCCTTGACCGCTTGACCGTGGCGGGGTCGTCGTTTATTTCACGGGAAATGTCCCCGTCTCTCGCCCCGCTCTTTCGTCGCCCGCCGCTCCCGTGTGCGGAGGGCGGGCTGTTGTCCGGCGACGGGACCAAAGGGAGGGACGTGCGGTGAAGAAAACGATGATTCATTTCCTCCGCTTCGCCCGACGGGTGCTGCGCGATTTTTTCCTCCGCAACAACGGCCTGGTCCTGACCGGGGCGGTGGCCTACAACGCGCTACTCTCGCTGATCCCGCTCTCGGCGGTGTTGGTGGTGATCTTTTCCCAGTTCTTCGACAAGGCCCTCATCCTCGAAGCGCTCAGCACGGAGGTCTCTCTCATCGCGCCGGGGGCGGTGCCGATGATGAAAGAGGTCGTGGAGAGCTATCTCGAAACCCGCCAGCTCGCCGGATGGCTCGGGCTCATCGTCCTGCTCTTCTTCGGTTCGCTCGCGTTCCGCGTCCTGGAGAATGCCATCGCGGTCATCTTCCACCGACCGAAGCGCCCGCTCCGGCGACGCTTCTGGGTCTCGGCGCTGCTCCCCTATCTGTTCATCGCCCTCGTCGCGCTGGGGCTCATCGTGGTCACGGGGGCGACCGCGTTTCTCGACGCCTCCGAAGCCAAGACCTACGAACTGGCGGGGATCGACTTCACCGCCGTGCGGACGGCGGGAAATCTGCTTTATCTGATCGGTTTCCTCGGCCTCGTGCTCCTCTTCACCACCCTCTACAAGCTGCTGCCCACCACCGCGATCTCCTTCCGCCTGGCCCTCACCGGCGGGTTCACAGCGGCGATTCTCTGGGAAATCCTGCGGCATTCCCTGGTGAAATATTTTACGACGGCGTATTTCGTGAACACCATCTACGGTTCCATGGCGACGACGGTGATCGTGCTGCTGACGCTTGAAGCCGCCGCCTTGATCGTGCTGCTCGGGGCCCAGGTCATCGCCGACGTGCAGCGCAGCCAGTCCGCCGGGACGCCCTGGTACGAGGATCCCGAGGAACCGGAGAGCGCTCCGTCCGTCGCCGCACAGCCACCAGCATAAGCGTCGCAAACGTAGCCTGTCCCTCCTCCCAGTGTCCTTCCTCCCAGAATAATAGCCTGTCCCTTAGCCATATAGCCATATGGCCATATAGCCTGTCCCCTTCTCCCAGCGTAGCCTGTCCCTCATTCGCCCTCCCTTCGCCCCGCCATGAATCCCGCCCTCGACACCCTGATGCGCCACTTTTCCGGGAGCGATGCGCTCGCGGTGCCTTCCCGTACGCTCTTCCTCGGTGCCGAGCCGCACCCCGACCTCGCGGCCTGGACCGATCTGACGGGTTGGCAGCCGATCAAACATCGCGCCGAGGCCTGGGACCGGGCCGGGCTCCGTCGCATCGACGAACTTCCCGAGGGACGCTGGCCCGTCGTCCTCGTCCTCCCCGGCAAATCCCGCGACGAGATCCTCGCCTCCTTCGCGCTGGCACGCGACCGGCTCGAACCGGGCGGCCACCTCGTCGCCGCGCTGTCGAACGCGACGGGAGCGGGGCGCTTTGAGAAAACTCTCGCCAAAGCCACCGGCGCGGTCCGCTCGCTCCAAAAGAACAAATGCCGCGCCTTCGCGGCGACCGAGGGCGGGGACTGGGACGAAGCCCTCTTCGCCGAATGGCGCGCCCTGACCGAGCCGCGGACCATCCCGGGGACGGACTACACGACGCGGGCGGGCCTTTTCAGCAGCGAACACATCGACCCCGGCTCCCAGATGCTGGTCGATCATCTCCCCGACCACCTCGGCGGTCGCGTCGCCGATCTCGGGGCCGGCTGGGGGTTCCTCTCCGCCGAGGCGCTGCAACGCGCTCCGCGGATTCGATCTATCGATCTCTTCGAAGCCGACGCCCGCGCCCTCGACCGCGCCAAAGAGAATCTCCGCGGCGACCCGCGGGCCGCCTTTCACTGGCACGATGTCGTGCACGGTCTCCCCGGGACCTACGACCACATCCTGATGAACCCGCCCTTTCACACCGGCCAGGCCACCCGCATCGATCTGGGAAAAGCCTTCATCCAGGCAGCGGCGGGATCGCTGCGGCGGGGCGGCACCCTCCACCTCGTGGCGAACCGCCAGCTCCCCTACGAAGCCGCGCTCGAGGCCGCGGGACTCACCTTCCGGCGAGTCGCGGAGAACAAAACTTACAAGCTGATTTTCGCCGAAAAACGCGGATGAATCTCGTCAAACGGCTCGCCAACCTCGGCTACGGTTCCCGCCGGGAAGTGCGGCACCTCATTCGCAGTGGTGCCGTCACCGATACCGCGGGCCGTGTTCTCGGGGAAAAGGAAATCGTCGCCCACGAAGAGATCCGCGTGCTCGGCGAGGCGCTCGATCCCGCCGCCCCGCTCACCCTCCTCCTCCACAAACCGGCGGGATACACGTGCAGCGCGGACGACCCCGGCGCGATCGTCCACGAACTTCTCCCACCGCGCTTCGCCCGCCGCCAGCCGGGGCTCCACCCCGTCGGACGGCTCGACAAGGACACCACCGGGCTCCTCCTCCTCACCGACGACGGCCAGCTCCTCCACCGCATCATTCATCCGAAGTCCCGTTGCCGGAAAGTCTACCACGCCACCCTCGACCGCCCGCTCGCCGGACACGAGGCCGCCCTTTTCGCCTCGGGCGATCTCGTCCTCAAGAGCGAGACCCGGCCGCTCCTCCCCGCCACCCTCGAGATCCTCGGGGAGAAAGAAGCGCTCCTCACCCTGCACGAGGGCCGTTACCACCAGGTCCGCCGCATGTTCGCCGCGGCGGGAAATCACGTCGTCGCGCTGCGCCGCGTCGCCCTGGGAGACCTCGCCCTTCCCGACGAACTCGCCGAGGGAGACTGGCGCGAACTCGCCCCGGAAGAACTCGACGCGATTTTCGCGATGCGGGATATTGAATGATGCGCCGCTTTCCGCCGTTCCTCCTCTTTTTCATCCCTCTCCTCCCCGTGGCGGGCCTGCACGCCGCTCCCATCGAGCGAATCTGGCTGACCCACGGGGCGAATGATCCTTCGCGCATCACGGTGAATTGGGAGACCGAAAATCCCGGTCCCTCGCTGGTGGAATACGGAACCGACGGGACGCTCGGTCGAGAGGTCGGATCGGCGGAGTCCGTCACCCTTCACCACGTCGAGATCCCGCTCGACCCGGCGATGCCGCGACATTTCTATCGAGTCCAGAGCGGGGCGGACGAATCGGCTATCCATTCCTTCAAAGGCTACACCGATGCCACGATCCGGGTCGCTCTCTTCGCCGACCGAGGCTACGCCCGCGACCGCGACCTCTCCGTCCTCGGGAAAGAAGACCCCCACCTCCTCCTCACGGCGGGGGACAATGTCGCGAGCCTCCACGAAAAAGGTCTCGAGGGGACCAAAGCCTTCAGCGACCTCATCGATTCGCAGCGCGATCTCTTTCGCACCACGCCCTTCCTACCCGTGTTGGGGAACCACGATCGCGAACTCACACCGCGCGGTCCCGAGCCTCCCGTCCACGCCGTCTACGACGTCGAAGCGACGGACTACCGAGCCTTTTTCCCACTCCCCGACGAGGGCTGGAAATGGCGCTTCGACCTGCCCGACCATGGCGTGTGTTTCCTCGCTCTCGATGCGAGCCATGTGAAAGACGCCGGCACGACCTGGCAAACCAACCATCCCGTCACCCGTGATTCGATCCAACATCGCTGGTACGCCGCCGAAGTCGCCCGGTCCGACGCGCCTTTCGTCCTCACCGTGAACAACGAGCGGAACGCCAGCATGCGCGGCTACGACGGCGGTGCCTGGCAATCCCTCTTCCACCGGTGCAGCGCGGTCATCACCGGCTTCGGGTATTTCGGTGAACGGGCCGAGGTGGAGGGCTTTCCCTATTTCAACACCTGTCTCAAGGGTGACGGCGACCTCTACCCGGATCCACAGTCCGCTTTCGTCACGCGGGAGGACAACTTCCTCCTCCTTACCTTCACCAAAAACGCTCCGACGATGACGGTGGAAATCAAAAACCTCCGTGGCGAAACCCTCGATCGCCGCGAAATCAAAAAACGTCGGAAGTAGCACCCGGATTGAAAGAAATCTCCTCCCGGCTCGTCCAACTCCAATATCCCTATGGCCACTCCTCCGCTCTTCGACCGTGAATCCGATCCCACCCCCTCCCTCGGCGGCACCCCCGCTCCGCTCCCGCCGGTGACTCCCCAGGAAGTCCGCGAAGAAGAGGATTTCGCCACACGCATGGTCGATCGGCGTCTCCTCCACGGACCGAACCCCCGTCTCCGCGAATTTTCCCTGCTCATGGGAGTGGTGCGCGACTTCATCGGCGGATTCCGTTCCCTGCATTTCGTCGGCCCCTGCGTGACCGTCTTCGGTTCGGCCCGTTTTCCCGAGGACCATCCCTACTACGTGATGGCGCGAGACATGGGCGCGGCCATCGCCAGTCTCGGCTTCACCGTCATGACCGGCGGCGGACCCGGCATCATGGAAGCCGCCAACCGCGGGGCCAAGGATGTCGGCGGGCGCAGCGTGGGATTGAACATCAAGCTGCCCTTCGAACAGAGCCACAACCCCTACCTGGATCGCTGGGTCACGATGGAGCACTTCTTCGTCCGCAAAACACTGCTCATCAAATACAGCTATGGCTTTGTCATCATGCCCGGCGGATTCGGGACCATGGACGAGCTTTTCGAAGCCCTCACCCTCATCCAGACCGGCAAGATCCGGAACTTCCCCATCGTGGTGATGGGCACCGAATTTTACCCCGGGATGCGGCAGATGTTGGAGAACATGCTCTCCGGTGCCACGATCAGTCCCGAAGATCTCGACCTCATCCTCTGGACCGACTCCGTGGAGGAAGCGATCGATCACCTCAAGGAAAAAGCGATCAAGCAATTCGGGCTGCAAGTCGCCCAGGGTGCCCCGAAATGTTCCGCCCTTCTCGGCGAGAAAGGCTTCGCGACTTCGTGAGGCGCGACCCGGTGTCCGGCGAAACGGCAAGGGGAAAAGGGAATGGGAAAAGGCCTGAACAGGCATCTCGCGTACCGACGCCATCCATGCGAGACTTTTCGATGCGCAAGAAGCGAAATCATTTTTCGAGAATAGCGGTCGCCATCGGCCTCATCGGCCTCCATGCTGTCGCGATGATATCCGCCGAAGAAGGCCGCACCCGCGAGCCGCTCCCCTCACCCGAAGAGATCGCCGCACTCCCCGCCGACGGAGGCGAAGAATTCAACCGTCTCGTGTTTGAAAAAAGCCCCTATCTGCTGCAACACGCCCGCAACCCCATCGACTGGTGGCCCTGGAGCGAAGCCGCCTTTGCCGAGGCCAAGCGGCTCGACAAGCCAGTCTTCCTCAGCGTCGGCTACGCCACCTGCCACTGGTGCCACGTCATGGAGCACGAGTCGTTCGAGGACGAGGAAGTGGCCGCGCTGATCAACGAGCGTTTCATTGCGATCAAGGTGGACCGCGAAGAGCGCCCCGACATCGACGATGTCTACATGCAGGTGACCCAGGCCATGACCGGCGGCGGTGGTTGGCCCATGACGGTACTGCTCACACCTGACAAACACGCCTTTTTCGCCGGAACCTATTTCCCCAAGGAATCCCTCGCCGGCCGCCCCGGAATCAAAATGCTGGTGACCGAGCTGCACAAGGCCTGGATGGAGAAGCGGGACGAGGTCGAGTCCACCGCTCTCGCCATCTCGGAGCAGCTCGCGAACATGACGGCGGGTTCTCCCGGAGGCGATCTCGATGCCGCAGTCTTCGATCTCGCCTACGAGCAGTTCGCCGAACGCTACGACACCAAACGGGGCGGGTTCACGATGCGCCCCAAATTCCCCGTGCCGCCGAATCTGACCTTCCTGATGCGCTACCACCGACGCAGCGGGAATCCCGAAGCGCTCGGGATGGTCGAGAAGACCCTCACCGAAATGCGGCGCGGCGGCATCTACGACCAGGTCGGATTCGGAATCCATCGCTACGCGACCGACCGGGAATGGCTCGTCCCGCATTTTGAAAAGATGCTCTACGACCAGGCCCTCGCCACCATCGCCTATCTCGAGGCCTACCAACTCACCGGGAAGGAGCGCTACGCCCGCACCGCCCGCGAGATCCTCACCTATGTCGAACGCGACATGACGTCGGACACGGGCGGCTTCTATTCGGCCGAGGACGCCGACAGCGAAGGGGTAGAAGGCAAGTTCTACGTCTGGACCAACGCCGAAGTCCGTGAGGTCCTCGGCGAGGAGGACGGCGACTTTTTCATCGAGACCTTTCACCTCACCGAAGAGGGCAATTTCCTCGAAGAAACCACCGGGGAGAAGACCGGGACGAACATCCCGCATCTCCAGGAAGAACTCCTCGACGAGGCCCGCGCCCGCGTCGAGGGGCTGCGGGTGAAGCTCCACGCGCAGCGCGAGAGCCGCGTCCATCCTTTCAAAGACGACAAAATCCTCACCGACTGGAACGGACTCATGATCAGCGCCTTCGCCAGGGCCGCGACGATTCTCGGCGACGAGGCCTATGCCGCGACAGCAACGAAGGCGGCCGACTTCGTCCTCTCGGAATTGGTCGATGAAGAGGGCCGGCTCCTGAAACGCTATCGCCAGGGCGAGGCGGGACTGACCTCCCCGCTGGAGGACTACGCCTTCCTGATCGGCGGCCTCCTCGACCTCTACGAGACGACCTTCGAGGTTCGTTATTTCGAAAAGGCGGTCGCACTGCAGAGCATCGCCGACGAGTTTTTTCTCGACGAGGAAAAGGGCGGTTATTTCACCGTGGCGGAAGACGCCGAGCAACTGATCGTGCGGGCCAAAAAGCTCTACGGCGGTGCCATTCCCAGCGGCAACGCCGTCTCCATCGGCAACCTTTCCCGTCTCTACCGCATGACGGGAAACCCGGACTACGCAAAGCGAAACGACGAGCTCGTCCGGGCCTTCTCCGGCGAGATCGGGCAGCAGCCCATGGTCTATCCCACCGCCCTCTCCGGTCTCGATTTCACCTTCGGTCCCGCCCATGAGATCGTCATCAGCGGAGAGAAGAACAGCGCCGACACCCGCGTGATGATAGACGCCCTGCGGAAAGAGTTTCGTCCGAATCAGGTCGTTCTGCTCCGCACTCCGGAAAACGCCGCCGCCCTCGCCAAACTCGCGCCCTACACCGAGACCCAGCGCAGCATCAACGGTAAAACCACCGCCTACGTCTGCCGCAACTTCGCCTGTAAAATACCGACCAACGAAATCGCCACGATGTTGGAATCGATCGCGGAATAAGCGCCTTGCACGTCCCTCACGGGTCGCCCTTCCCGCCGATATCCCTCAGCGGTCGCGATCCCGGCGACCCCGGTCGTAGCGGTCCCGGTTCGAGGGTTTGCCACCGCCGTAGCCGCCCCGGGGTCTGTCGTCCCGGAAGCGTCCGCCTCCCCCACCGTAGCCACCGGATTTTCCTCCGCCGGAACGATCCTTCCATTTGCCCCCGCCGTGACCGCCTCCGTGTCCCTCGGGGCGGCCGCGATCGTAATCGAGCCGGAAGGTCTTGCCGCGCAACTGGGCGCGGCCCGCCTGCTCGATGGCGTGGGCCGCTTCTCCTTCGGCGACTTCGACGAGGCTGAAATTGGGGAACAACTGGATGCGACCGACCGTGCCGCTCTCCAGGTGGAACTCGTTGTGAAACATCCCGACGATGTCGCCGGGACTGACGTGCTGATTTTTGCCGAGGCTGAGGAAAAGTTTCACCATGCCCGGTTCGACGGCATCATCCCGCTGACCACGGGGTTTGAAATCGCGCTCGCGCCGTCCACCGCCGTGCGGACGGTCTTCGAAGGATTCCCGCGGCTCGCGCTCGCGGCGATCATGCGACCTACCGGAGCGATCTTCGGCGATCTCCTCGCCCTCGCGTCCGGTGGACTCACGCATGAGAGTCATGAGAACCCCGGCGATCTGTTCCCACTCGTGGCCGGCGTCTCTCAACGGCTGCAGCGCGGCGATGGCGTCGTCAAAATTTCCCTCCGCGATGCGCTCGGCCACCGCCCCGATCAGTTGCTCGGCAAGACGGCTCTCGACCGCCTCGGCGGTGGGGATCTCGGCGCGCACGATGGTCTGGCGGGTGTAGCGCTCAATCGTCTTGATGCGGTAGATATCGCGACCGTGGATGAAGGACACCGCTTTGCCGGAGCGCCCCGCCCGGCCGGTCCGGCCAATGCGGTGGACGTAGTCCTCGGGGTCCTGCGGCAGCTCGTAGTTGAAGACGAGATCCACGTCGTTCACGTCGATGCCGCGGGCGGCGACATCGGTGGCCACGAGAATCTCCACGGTGCCCTCGCGGAAAAGCCGGAGCACCCGTTCGCGCATGGTCTGGGCGATGTCCCCGTGGAGCCGGTCGGCCGAATAGCCGCGCGCGAGGAGTTCCTCGGTGCATTCGTCGACGGCCCGCTTGGTATTGCAGAAGATGATGGAAAGCCTGGGCTGCTCCAGATCGATGATGCGGGAAATCAGTTCGATGCGGGAGCGCTGGCGGGCTTCGTAGCAGACCTGTTCGATGGAGTCGACGGTGAGACTCTCGCGCTCGATCTCGATGAGTTGCGGATCCTTGCCGTAGCGTTTGATGATGCGACTGACCGCGTCGTTCATCGTGGCCGAGAAAAACATCGTCTGGCGATCCTCCGGGAGCGCCCGGAGGAGGGACTCCATTTCGTCGGCGAAGCCCATGTCGAGCATGCGGTCGGCCTCGTCGAGAACCGTGATCCCGACCGAGGTGAGGTCGAGGGTGCCGCGCTCGACATGGTCGATGAGCCGCCCCGGAGTCCCGACGATGACCTGGGTGCCCTGGCGCAGAGCGCGGATCTGGCGGTCGATGGGAGCGCCGCCGTAGACGGCGAGAGCGCGGAGCCGCGGGAGTTTGGATCCGAGGCGCTGCAACTCGGCGCAGACCTGCACCGCGAGCTCGCGGGTCGGACAGATCACCAGCATCTGGGGCTGGGGATTTTCCCAGTCTATCCTGGCGAGACCCGCGAGCCCGAAAGCGGCCGTCTTCCCCGACCCCGTCTCGGAGAGACCGATGATGTCTTTTCCCGCGAGAGCGGGCGGGATGGAGGCGACCTGGATCAGCGAAGGCTCCTCGTAGCCGAGTTGTTCGACTGCGGCGAGGAGGACTTCGGGGAGACCGAGTTGGGCGAAGGTGGAATGATTCACAGGACTGGGACGGGCAATATTATCTCCCGCCATGGACCGTGAGGAGGCTTTCCACGGCGCGGGGGGATTGCCAGAATACTCCCGAATGATCAAAGCGAAAGCGGAACCTTTCGCGATGAACTCCGGACCAGAAATGGCTCACGCGACGCTCACTTCGTCTCCCGCAGCCCGGCCTCGATGCGGTTGGGCGGCGGCGTTCCCAGAGGATTCGCCTGTGTTCGTATCGCGGCGGGGAGACGGCGGCTCTTGATGAGGTTTGCGATCTCTCTACGAAGAATGCCAAAATCGAAGGGCTTCGCGAGGAAGGCGTCCGACCCAACGCTGAACATCCTCCGGCGCATGTCCTCGTCGGCGTTTCCCGACGCGGCGATGATGGGGATGCGGGCGAGCGCATCCGGGAGGAGACGGATCTGTTCCACCAGAGTGATGCCGTCCATCCAGGGCATTTCGATGTCGGTAACGATGAGGTCGGGACACAGGGCGGGGTCACGCAACAGGGCGAGGGCCTCGATTCCGTTGGCCGCTTCGAGCACGGCATACCCGGCACCTTTGAGCACTTTTCTGAGCAGAACGCGGTTGGGGAGCAGGTCGTCGATCACCAGAATCGTGAAGCAGTTGGCCGGTGGCAGCATTGCCGGGAGGGAGTGGTGAGGTTGAGGGGTCATCCGAGAGTTCATAACTTTACTGAGAAGTTAAGGAATACAAGTCTTTAACGTATCAGTATTACTTTGAACATCATTGTTCAAATTAATTTTTCCGTAAAGTTATGGAAATTCCACTAGGAGTCTGTCGGACTTAGAACATTCGAGCGAGGGAAGCGGGATCCGAGTCAAAATTTTCATAAGTTCGAGGAGTTTGTGGGGACACAAATGACGAGAACGAAGGGAAATTTGGGCCGGAGCCCCG
>JAAYAT010000115.1 GCA_012719225.1 Verrucomicrobiaceae bacterium | reverse complement strand
CTGATCTGTGCGATGCTCATCGTCGCCTCCCCCACCGCGAGCTTCCGGGGATTCGCCTCCTCCCTCTGGGAAAACGGGCGCACTCTCTACCCGCGTCTGTCGGAATCTGTTCGCGAACTCTACGAGGGAATCCCGTTCTGACCTCTGGCGAACGCGCGCTTCCCGCCTATTCGGGAGCCGTCGCCGGCACCTCTTTCTCCGCTCCTTCGACCATTTCCAGGAGCAAGCCGTGCGCCTCGAGGTATCGGGGCGAGTCGGCGAGGGAATCGAGCAAATAACGGCGGGCTTTTTTCTCGTCGTCCGACCGGAGGAGCCGGGCGAGGCGGAAGCGGAGTTCGGACGGGTTCACCGGATCGAGGCGCAGGGCGTTTTCAAAAGACGCCACCGCGAGGGCCGGTTCGGCGAGGGCTTCGTGGGCGCAGCCCTCGCAGTAATGGAGGCGCTGGTGAAAGGGGTTGATGGCGAATCCGCGCCGTCCGTTGGCGAGGACCGCGTCCCAGTTTTTCTTTGCGAAATGCACCTCGACGAGCCTGGCGTAGGCGCTGAAGGCCTCCGCCGAGAGCCCCGCGAGAGTTTCGAGCACGGCCGCCTCCGCCGCCGTATCCTCTTTCCCGCGGAGGGCGAGCGCCTTGAGGGTGTAGCCGTTCCTCTCGCCGGTGTAGTCGGGGAGCAGGGCGATGAGGGCGTCGGCCGATGCTATCGCCGCATCCCACTGTTCCTGATCGAGGAGAAGGGTGGTGAGAATTTTCCGCCCCTCGAAGTTCGTCGGGTTCGCCTTCACGAAAGAGGCCATGCCGGGGAGGTCGCGCCCATTCACTTGCTCCCCGGGCCTTTCCCAATCCACTTCCGCCCCGTAGTCCCGGGCGGCGCGGAGGACGTGCAGGGCGAATTTCTTCTCCAAGGCATCGAGCGGTTCCGTATGCCGTTCGATCGCGTCGTTGATCAGCACTCCGGCGGCGAGATCTGCGAGGATCGCCCGCAGCGCCTCGAGCCCGTGCCGTTCGATGAGATACTCGACCACGAGCATGGACTGGTAGTAGGCGAACATGAGGTGCTCGCCGCTCTCGGGCTGGAAAAAGGCGCTCGTCATCTCGCGGATGGGGGTGAGTCCGTCCTCCTCGATGATCATGCGACGGTAGGCCGGTGTCATCTTCTGCCCCCAGTTGGGATGACGCTGCTTTTCCTCGTAGACCGAGATGCCTTCACTGAGCCAGCGCGGCATCTTGTTTTTTGTCGCCGTCAGGGTGATGACATGACAATATTCGTGCCAGAGCGTGGCCTCCCAGTTGCTCTTGCCCGCGGTGGCGCTGCCGGGGCTGTTCATCGTCACGACGGAACCGAAACAGACCCCGAGGAGTCCCTCGCCGCCGAGCGAGCCGAAGGACCGGATCGCGAAATCCTGCTGGTCGGGGTAAAATTCCACCAGGGTGGGCGCCTCGATGACGAGACCGTACTTGGCCCCGAGGACCTGCTTCGCCTCGGTGAGCAGTTCCACGACGCGGTCGCCGTAGATCTCCGCCTCTTCGGGGGGCAGGCGGATGATGAAGTCATCGGTCCGGACCGAGGCGAAGCTGGCGATTTCCTTTTCGAGGATTTCGAGATTGTAGGCGAGGACGTTGTAGGGATCCGCTTCCGCCACTTCTTTGGCGAGGGGCCAGGCGGCCTCGACCTCGCCGAGGCGCAGGTGATCGAGGGCGAGCTGGAGCTTGGCGGGGAGAAAACCGGGATCAAAGGCGAGGGCGCGCCGCTGGCTCTCGGCGCCCTCCCGATAGCGGTATTTCCGCGAGAGGACCCGGCCGATGAGATGGTCCACCTCGGGATTGTCGCGCCAGATCTCCAGAGCTTTCTCGCGCTCGGCGGCGAAGGCGGCCATGTCGTTGCGCTCCAGCTCGGCGAGGATGGCGCGGTAGGCGTGCGCCCGGGGGTGGCGCGGGTTGATCTCCTCCACCCGGGCGAGATACTCCCCGGCGGCTTCGTAGTCTTCGAAATTGATCGCGGACTCCGCCTGGAGGAGGAGCGCACCGAAATGATAGGGCGCCAGTTCCAGCGTTTTTTGCAAATAGCCGACACCCGCCTTGCGGTCCGACGGCAGGAACGCCTCGGCCATGCCAAAGAGCGCCTCGATGTTTTCGGGAGCGTAGTTGAGCGCCTCGCCGTATTCCTCGGCGGCGCGTTTGAGATCTTCCTTTTGCAGGGCGAGTTTGCCGGAGACGAGGTGGGCTTCGACGAGACCGGGGGGCACCTCCCCTCCCCTCCCCCCGACCGCTTTGGCGGGGCCGAGATATTGTTCCAGGACCTTGGCGGGATCCGCCCCGAGAACCAGCGCGGCCTCCCCGAGATGGACCAGATCGAGGGTGGTCCGTTCCCGTTTCGGAACGGCGCGGGCGGCGGCGTTGATCGCCGCGAAAGTGGCGGAGGCGGCTTCGTCTCGTCCGGTCGCCCGGAAAAATTCGTGGATGCGAAGCTGCGCCCCGAGGGATTCGGTGAAAAGGTCGGCGGTTTTCTCCGCTTCGGCGATGGCCTCCTCGTAGCGGCCCAGGTTCGCGAGGGATTCGAAGTGCAGGACCCTCCATTCCCAGGAGGGCTGGCCGCGCTGCAGGGCGTAGTTGCAGATCTGCAGGACGATGTCGTAGCGGCCCACCGCGAAAATTTCCCGGACCTTGGGGAGATTGTCCTCGTCGTAATAGCGTTTGTAATCCGCCTGGGCGGGGGCGGACGACGGAGTGAACACGATGACCACCGTGAGCAAAAAGGCGGCGACGAGCAACCGGATCATACCCTACTAGAGCGGCGTTTCCCCTCTCCGTAAAGTCCCCCGGCAGCCTGGAATCCGGCGCATTTCAGGTGCGGCGTCTCCCGGCGCGACTTTCCCTTCACCTCTCACCTTGCAAAGAGGAGGGCGAGGGGTTTTGCTGGACCCACCGAAACACCGTGACCAATCCCGATCCAGAAACCGCTCCGACGACGAGCGCAAGCCCCGCCGACTCCGCCACCTCTGCCGACATCCCGGCCGCGGACGCCGCCGCGCCCCCGCCGATCCGGGCACAAGGGACGCGCGATTCCCTCGGCGGAGACGACGACGAGTTCGACGACAGCGGGCGCGACGCGGACCCCTACAAGGTCTCCCTCGATATTTTCGAAGGCCCCATGGACCTGCTCCTCTATCTCATCAAGCGGGATGAGATCGACATTTACGACATTCCCATCGAGCGGATCACGAAGCACTACATGTCCTATCTCGATACCTTCAAACTCCTGAACATCGGGCTGGCGGGAGAGTTCCTCGTGATGGCGGCGAACCTCTGCTACATCAAAAGCCGGATGATGCTGCCCAAGCACGTCCAGCCGCCCGAGGAGGACGCCGATGAGGAGGATCCCCGCTGGGATCTCATCCGGCAGCTCATCGAGTACAAAAAGTTCAAGGAAGCGGCCCGCAACCTCGGCGAACGCGAGTTGCAGCAGCAAAACCACTTCACCCACAAGCCCGCCAAAATTGTCGCGCCGGACAGCGAAGAGCGCCCCCTCTCCACCGACGTCGGCATCTTCGACCTGATCCGGGCTTTCCAGAACATTCTCGACCGATTCCAGGACGAAGGGCTCGGCGAGATCGTGGACGACCACTACACCGTCAGTGACAAGATCGACATGCTCCTCGCCACGGTCCCACCGGGAGGGTCCATCGCCTTCACCTCCCTTTTCCAAAAAGCGACCAGCAAACACGAGATGATCGTCACCTTCCTCGCCGTCCTCGAACTGATGAAGCTCAACCATTTCCGCGTTCGGCAAGAAATCCTGCTCGGCGAAATCGAGTTGCAGCGCCACAGCGGGTAGCCCGCCCGGCCGGGGAAAATTCTCTTTAAATTCAGACAAACCGGGTCAGCTTAGGGCCTCCTTTTCCACCGCTTCATGCAGTTGATTCAAATAGTCGAAGCTCTCATCTACGCCGCTCCCGAACCCGTCTCCTCGGCCGAGCTCGCCAAGGCGGTGCGGCGGGCCGCGGCCGACAGCCTGCTGCCCCAGGCGCGCGACTGGGAGATGATCAGCTTCAAAGACATCGAGTCCGCCATCGCCGAACTCGGGGAGAGACTCGCGGCGAGCGGCCACGCCCTCGAGTTGCAGGAAGGTGCGTCCGGCTGGCGCTTCGTGACCCGGGCCGACTTCGCGGACTGGATCCGCGCGCTCCTGCCCGAGATGCGGCCCGAAAAACTCAGTGCCGCGGCCCTGGAAACCTTGGCCCTGATCGCCTACCGCCAGCCCATCACCAAGGCCGACATCGAGGCGGTGCGCGGGGTCTCTGTCGACGGCACCATGCAGAAACTGCTCGAACGCCGCCTGATCCACTCCAGTGGTCGCGCCGATCTGCCGGGGCGTCCCATGCTCTACGCGACCACCGAACATTTCCTCGAACATTTCGGGGTGAAAGATCTCGACGACCTCCCCAACGCGTCCGAACTGCGTCTCGTGCCCCTCCCCGGTGCGGAAGCGCCCGCCGAAGGAGAAGAGGCCCCCGAAACGGAAACGGCTCCCGAAACGGAAGCGGAATCCGGAACCGAAGCCGCCCCCGACGAGTCGCCGCGCTCCACCATCGATCTTTCCCAAATCGACTTCGACCCCGGACCGGACGAAGACGAAGACGATGAGGGCGAGCAAGACGAAGAAGCGGACGAACCCGAAGACGGGGAGGTGCCCGCCAACGAAGACGCCGCCCCCGCCTCCGAGATTGATTCTTCCGCCGACGAGACCGATGTGAATTGGCATGCCGAACCCTGATTTTCCATGAGTCTCGAAGAACACCGTATCAAAATCGACGCGATTGATACCGAAATCATCCGCCTCCTCAACGAGCGCGCGGACATCGTCCACGAGATCGGAGTGATCAAAAAACGCGATGGCCTCGAGATCTACGCCCCCGAGCGGGAGGAAAAACTGCTCCGCCGCCTCGTCGCCAAAGGAAAAGGCGGCCGCCTCCCCGATGTCTCGATCCGGGCGATCTACCGGGAGATCATGTCCGCCGCCCTCGCTCTCGAAGAGGATCTCAAGATCGCCTATCTCGGACCCGTCGGCACCTGGACACACCAGGCGGCGATCCGGAAATTCGGCCACAGCGTGAAATACCTGCCCCAGCCCAGCTTCGGCGATGTCTTCGAGCAGGTCGGACGCCGTCTCGCCGACTACGGGGTCATTCCCATCGAGAATTCGACCGAGGGCGCGGTGCGCGACATGTTCCAATTGTTCGTCAAACACCCCTTGAAAATCTGCGCCGACATTTCCCTGCCCGTCCAGATTTGTCTGATGGCCCGGGAAACGGGCGGGACCATCCGACGCGTTTTCGGTCATCCCACCAATCTCGCCGCCGCGCGCCACTGGCTCGCCCGCGAACTGCCCGGCTGCGAACTGTTGGAAGTTGCGAACTCCTCCGAAGCCGCCGCCGAGGCCCTCGCCGATTCGGATGCCGCCGCCATCGGGACCCACATCGCCGCCGAGATCAACGGCCTGAACCTGGTTGCCACCGGAATCGAGGACGAGGCGACCACGGCGCGATTCTCGGTGGTCGGGCGGAGGGCGAGCCTCCCGACCGGGAACGACCTCACCCTGATGACCGTATCGGGGGCCGAGATCGGCAACACCCTCTCGGAAACACTGCGCCTGCTCGAAGGCGCCGGAGTGGAAACCATCCGCGTCGACGCCCACGAAGTGGACCGCTCCGAGCCCGCCGAACCCAACCAGCGCGTCCTTGTCCGCCTGGAGATCGTGGGGCATGCCGAAGTCGCCCCCGTCTCGGACGCGATTTCAGAGCTGCGCCAGAGCGGGAGAATCGTGACGGTCTTCGGGAGCTATCCCCAACCCATGGTGGACCGGGCGGATGGAAATTGAATTTTTCCAAAACGGGACGATACTTTCCCCCCTCGTCGCCGAGGCAAGGCCGGATTCTTCCGGGAAAAATCCCTCATGACGACGCGACGCGGGCTTGCTTACTTTTTGTCCCAAGGCTTTACTCCGTAGTGTAAAGACAACATCCCGCTTTTTCGCATGACCCTGACCTCCCCCAGCACCCACCAAGGACAAGTCGCTTATCTCGGTCCGGAAGGGAGTTTCGCCCATCTGGTGGCGCGGAAGCGATTCCACGAGAACGAATTGATTCCCCGGGGCTCCGTGGACGAGGTCTTCGATTATCTGGAGCATTCCCCGGATTGCTTCGCCGTCGTTCCCATCGAAAACTCCTCCGGCGGGGTCATCACCGCCACGGTGGACCGCATCATGGAGGCCGACGCCCCCTACCATATCCGCGAAGAGATCGCCCTCGACGTGAAACTCGCGCTGCTGGGCCGGGAAGGCGACGTCATCCAAAAGATCTATTCCCATTTCGCCCCCTTCCATCACTGCAACAAATGGATCCGGACGAACTACCCCGGTGCCGAGCAGGTGGTGACCCCGAGCACCCCGCACGCGGCCATTTGCGCGTCCCGGGAGAGGGGTTCGGCGGCCATCGGTGCCCGCGAGAGCGCCGAGCGCTACGGCCTCGATGTGCTGCACTATCCCATCGAAGCGGAGGTGACCAATGTGACCGAATTCTTCGTGGTGGCGCACCATGCGAATCCCGAATCGCCGAAAAATCTTCGCACCAGCCTCGCGGTGGAGTTGCCCGACGCATCGGGCAGTCTCTTCCGCTTCCTCGGGCCCCTCGCCACCAACGGAATCAATCTGAAGCGGATCGAGTCCCGACCCATCATGGGCCAACCGAACAAATACCGATTCTTTGTCGAGGTCGAAGGCAATACCGCCGACGCGGCGGTGCGCCATGCCCTCGAAGAGGCGAAGGAGTTCTGCCTGCGGATGAAGGATTTCGGCTCCTATCCGTCCGACATCCGCTTTGAATCCTGAGGCGTCCTCCGCCGGGCCATTCCCCGGCGCTCGGCCTCAGCGATAGTCCAGTTGGGCGCTCGCCACGGTGTCGTCGGCCGCGCGGCAGCGCACCCAGTAGGCCTGGAAACCATCCGGGAAAAGATGTGTCTCCTCCGCTCCGGCGGCGAGTTCGAAGGTGCGATAGACCACCCAGTCGTCCATCCCCGTGAGGTCCACTTCCACGGTGATGGTGGTCGCGATTTCGGCCGAGAGGCGGAGTTCCTTGCGGTCGTAGCCGGTCATGAGATACGGATCGGAGGGCTCGCCCGCCTGGACCGCGGTGTCGAGCCAGGGACCGCCCGATCCGACCGGTTTGCCGAGGTCCCAGAGATCGTCTATCGCTCCGACCCAGAGACCGGTTTTCCCATCGGTGCTGCGGATGACATGCCGATTCTCACCGGCGGCGGCCAGGTCCACCCCGGCGATCACGAGGAGTCCGCGGTAGCTGCAGTAATCGACGATCCGCAGCCCGTGGGTCGCCACCGGACGAACCCGACTGAAGCCCCCGGCATTCTCGGCGGGGAGTTCAAAGAAAGTTCCGTGGCAGTTGAAGAGATCCCGCTCCGTCGCGACCTCGCGGCAGAGACGCTCGCCGCCGAGCGGACCGCCGTGGTCATAGGCCGTGCCGCCCCTGGGGAGACGGTAGCGCCGCCCCGAGTCGTCCAGATAGAGGACGGACGCGGCGTCGCCCTGGAGGACCCCTTCGCGCGAGGGAATCGCGGCGTTCTCCTCGAGCCAGGCGAGTTCGGTGGCGTTGTCGTCGGGCGATAGGGTGAGGGTCTCATTCAGGGTATAGAGACCGAGGGAACCCTCTTTGTTCCGAGCGGCGAAATGGAGGGTGCGTTTGTTCCCGCTGCGGGCGCGGATGACTCCGCCGGAAGGCCTCGCGTCTGGAGCGGTGGAATCCGTGGCGGCGGCGATCAGTCCGGTGAATTTCCCCGGTTTTTCCACGGGGGCGGACCCGCCGTCGCCGTCGCCGTCGCCGTTGGTGAAGGCAGCCGTCAATCCCTCGACGGCGGAGCCGGGAACGAGGCGAATCCAAACGCCGGGTACGGTGTCTGCAAAACTCGTCCAGAGGTAGCCCCGGGGCGGGATCACCACCGTCTGGAGCGGTTCCCAGGTCCCCGTGCCCTCGCGGTCGATCTCGAGCGTCACGCTCGCTTCGTCCGCACCGGTCTGCGCGAGGTGGAGGGCGCGTTGCCGCAACCCGCCGAAAAGGTAGGGATCCGAGGCCGTCCCCGCCGCGACGGCTTCGTTCAGCCAGACCGCCCCGCGACCGAGGACGGGGCCGAAGTGGTCGAGTTGGTCCGGCTCGACGAACCAGAGATTCGATTGCGACTGGGGTCCGGCGATCTCGCCCTTGGCCTTACGTTTGTTGAGAAATTCGCTTTTCGCGGTGTCGTCGCAACCGAAGACGAGGCGGCCCTGCCATTGGCAAAAATCCCCGATCACCTTGAGGTAGCTGGAGCGCGGGGAGATTCCGGCGGTGTTGGCGAGGGAGAAGGTCTTGGGAAATTTCCAGAACATCCCGTGCATGGTCATGAGAAGCTCGTCGCCCTCGCCGATCTCGCGAATGCGGGGCCACTCGGTGTTCCACCCGTGGGCACCGTCGTAGCTGTGGCTCGTTTTGGGAAGGCGATAGGCGTGCCATTCGCCGCCGTCGAGGAGCATGAGAAGGAGCGACTTCGCGTCCCAGCCGATGCTCCAGAGCGGATCGGTCGCGGGATTCGGATTGCCGTAGATCCCGCCCGGGCCGGTCACTTCGGTGAACTGGCTGCGGCGGACGACGTGCCAGTCCGCGCCGTCCCACTGGGCCAGCACGCCCGATTCGACGAAGGGATCCCGCCGCGCCTCGGAGGAATTTTCCCCGTTGTTCGCGTAGACGAGAACCCCCTGACCGGAGTACATGCCCTTGCCGTGGTAGCCGGGGAGGTCGGATTTTGGTCCCGGGGTCTTGTCCTGTTCATCCCGGTAGAGGGTGGTCACCGCGAGCGACTCGACGTCGATCTCGTAAAGCGCCTCTTCCATCGAGGCGAGGTAGATTTTCCCGGCCGGATCCGTGAGATGGCGGGCGTTGGCGGTGGGACGCCCGAACATTTCCGAATAGGGAATGACGCGGACGAGCCCGTTTTTATCAATCGCGTAGGGCCCCATGAAAAGCTGCTCCGACTCGCGATGGATCATGCGGTTTGCCGGGGTCCCGCCGATGGATTCGGGGCGGATGATGAGTTCCAGCTCGGGGGTGATCTCGTAGAGTTTGTCCGAGGAACCACGCGGCTTGTGGGGAGCGTAGGTCAACGCCCAGAGACGCCCCGCCCAAGGGACCACCGCTCCGGTGCCGCACTCCGATTCGTCGTTGAAAAAGGCGAGGTGGGGATAGATGCCGCTCCAGGCCTCGCCCGCCTCGCTTTTCGGGGAGGAGAACAGTAGACCGGCAAGAAGGGGAAAAAAGAGGAAGGCTCGGAATGTCATGGGAACAGGGGAAAGGGCAGTCACGTTCCTCATATAAAGCACGGAAAACGCCCGGTGGGACAGGATTTTCTTGGCGGGCGGCGGTTTTGGGGAAACGCGGTGCCGGAACCCGCGTCCAGATGACACCGAGAAGACCGCCTTGCCTAATTATGGTTTTCATGGTATTTCTTATAAATGAAACCTCGTGGAAAGCGGATTGTATCCAGATCCGCACTTGTGCAGACCCACCGACCCGCGACAACCGTCGTCGCGGTGCGGCCGGTTGCGATGCGGCCCGTCGATCCGAAAACGCCGCCCGCCTTGGAACTCGACTCCTCCCGCGCCGAAGAGACGATCCGGCAGTTGGAGAAGGTGGTCTCGGAGTTCATGATCCAATACCCGAGCCACACCCAGCGCATTCCCGCGCTGCGTCCGGGGGAGCATCCGCTCATCGCATTCGTGCGTTCCATGGCCGCCTCGATGTCGGCGAAGCAGGAGGAACTGGAAAAACTCAATCAGGATGTGATCGAGGCCGCCAACGAGAAGGAGCGCTTTTTCGCCAACATGAGCCACGAGGTCCGCACCCCTCTGAACGGGATCTTCGGCATGGTCAACCTCCTCCTCGAAATGGAGCAGGATCCCACCCGGCGCGAGCATCTCGAGACGATCCACAGTTCCTCGGAATCGCTTCTCAACATTCTCGACGACATCCTCGACTACGCCAAACTCAACGCGAACGAGATGCCCTTGAAACCCCGCGCTTTCGAGATCCAGCGCCTCATCCGGGAAGTGCTGCTCGTCTACAAGGCCACCGCCGACGCCCGCGGGATCGAACTCTCGGCGACGATTTGCGCCACGCTCCCCGAGGTCCTCGTCGCCGACGACCTGCGGCTCAAGCAGATCCTCTCCAACCTCGCCAGCAACGCGATCAAGTTCACCGACGCCGGTTCGGTCGCGGTCACGGTGCAGTCGCTCAAAAAAGGAGAGCGCGACCAACTTCTCTTCCAGATCCACGACACCGGTATCGGGATCAGTGAAGAAGCCGGGCAGACCCTTTTCGCTCCCTTCCGCCAGATCGACACGGAAGACGTGCGCTGCTACAACGGAACCGGTCTCGGCCTCGCCATCTCGAAAAATCTCGTCGAACTGATGGGCGGACGCATCTGGTTCGAGAGCGAACCGGGCCACGGCACGAGCTTCTTTTTCACGATCGACTACGAAACGCCGGACGAAACGGAGCCACGCGAGGAGGACTTCGTAAGCCGCCGCAAGCTGCCGCCACCGGAGTCCTGGAATCCCCGCGAAAACGGTCGCCCCCGCGTCCTTCTCGTCGAGGACAACAAAGTGAACCAGAAAGTCGCCCGCCTCACCCTCGAGCAACTCGGCTGCGAGGTCATGACCGCCGGACACGGCAAAGAAGCCGTCGATCTCGCCGAGGGCCCCTTTCATTTCGATCTCATTCTCATGGATGTGAACATGCCGGTGATGAACGGTCTCGACGCCACCACCGCGATTCGTCGACTCGATCACATCAACGCCAAAACTCCCATAATGGCCATGACGGGAATGGCCTTTGACGAAGACCGCGAGCGCTGTTTCGCCGTCGGCATGGACGACGTCATCACCAAGCCCTTCGAGATCAACGAAATCCGACGTCGCCTCCACGATCTCCTCGGCACGCCCGAAGAAGATGTCGCTCTGCCTTCTTGAGGGGCTAGAAAGTGGAGAAAGTAAAAGGTGAAAGGTGGGAAAGTGAAAGGTAGGACGAACCGTCCCCGGTGAGCTGTCGGACGGGCAGGGACGGT
>JAAYAT010000114.1 GCA_012719225.1 Verrucomicrobiaceae bacterium | reverse complement strand
TGTTCGAATCGCACGAGGGTGTCGCGGAGACGCTGGCGTCCGTACTGCCAACTGCCGCGGTCGGGATCGTAGACGGATTTGCCCTTTTCTTCGGTGAACTTCGCGAGACGTGGGAGCGAGATCATGTTCCGCGCGAGGGCGACCGAGCGATCCAACTGGCCGAGGTGGTTCAGATTGCGGATGAGCCACTCGTTGTTGTGGGCGAAATTGTGGATCTCATCGGGAACGATGCGGTAGCGCATCATGTGCGCGTGATCGACCCGGGCGGAGGCTTCCTGCTGCCAGGCGGCGTCGGCGTAGCGGTGCAGTTTCGAATAAATGTGGCCGGGCATGTGCCACATGTGGGCGATCGCGGGAGCGGCGGGACCGCAACGGGCCGCCGCCGCGAGGGCCCGCGCCGCGTCCGTTTTGTCCCAGAGGTGGATTTGGAAATGATTGGCCGGATGCTGTGGCGCTTTGGTCAGGATTTCTTCAGCGAGGAGATTCATCGCGTAATGACTGGAGATGGGGAGCTCCTTGCCGCTGTTGTAATAGACCTGGTGCAGGAGCACGGCCTTCGCCTCGAGATCGTCTGGATAGGCCATGACGATTTCCTCAAGGGAGCGGGTGTAGTCCCGGAGCCGTTTTTTCAGGTCGGCCTTGGGATTTTCAAAATAGGCGGCGAGTCCCGCTATCCAGAGGGTTTCGCGGGCGTCGGCCCGGTCTTTTCGCCGCACCGCTTCGTCGATGAATTTCTTCCCGCGGCTGTCGTTTTTGAAGTTGGCCATCGCCATGCCCCAGTAGGCCATCGCGCAATCGGGGTCCAGCGCCGCGACCTGCCGGAAACTGCGCTCGGCTTCAAAAAACCAGTAGCCGTGGAGCTGCCCGACTCCCTGCTGGAAAAAACGCCGCGCCTCGGCGGAGTCCGTCGTCACCGGGAAGTCCACCCCGCCGGTGCCGGGGATGAGAACGGCCGCCTGTCGCGGGCCTTCGTTGAAGACCTCGCCGTGATAGGAGTGGCCCGCAAGTGGGCTGCTCCCGGCCTCCTCTTCCCCGGCCACCAGCGAGGCGACGCAGAGAACCGCGAGGAGGAGGGAGCCTGGTCTCATGGCGGGAGAGCCGGAGAAATCGAAGAACGATAGGGCGTCAGAGCGGCTTGATGAAAATGTTCCGGAACTGCACCAGGCTCGAGGCGGGGGACCAGGTCCCGTCGGCCTTTTTGCCGCCGTGGTGTTGCAGGGCGATGCGGCCGGTTTCGGGAACGTCGGGAAGGAGCGCGTTCTCGATGATGGTGTGCCCGTTGAGAACGACGGTGAGCCGGTCGCCTTTCATGGTGATGATGAAGGTGTTCCACTCTCCGACGTGGTTGTCGGCCTTGCGGTTGGGAGTGACTCCGGCGCGGATTTCCTGGGGGAGTTTCTCGTTGTTGCGGATCCCGTAGACCTCCCCCGACCCGATCGGCCAGCACCAGATGTTGAGTTGGTATTTCGACATCCCGCGCAGGTAGATACCCGAGTCGGCGTTGGGCATGGGATGGGTGAGATTTTTGCCGTCAGGTCCCTTCACATTGCTGCCGTCGGGGAGGACGTAGGGCACGTCGTAGAAGCCGGTCGTCTCCTTGATGCGCCAGTCGATCCGCAGCTCGAAATCGCCGTATTCCTCCGTCGTCCAGAGGTTTTTGTCCCCTTCGGCTTCGGATTGGGCGTCGTAGTCGATCACTCCGTCGAGGACTTTCCAGTGGCCGTTGTCGCCCTCGGGAATGGTCCAGTGGCTGAGGTCCTTGCCGTTGAAAAGGGACTGGTAGCCCTCCGGCGTCGGATCGGGTGAGGCCGAGACGGCCAGAGGAAGCGCGGCGGTGAGAGCGAAGAGGAAAAAGGCGGGCATTTTCATGGGGTTACCCTAAGAGGAGGAAGGGGGAAAATCCGAATCCTTTTTGAGGCATGTACTCGTACCCGGGGGGGCGGGATGCCCGAGTTCGCCCATGGGAAAAAACGAAGTGCGCCTCTCAGGCGAAGGCCATTTCCCAGGCGGTCTCCACCGAGAGAACCAGCCAGGGGAGAAGCTGGATCCCGTCGGCGAGCGGCTGGGCGATACCGTCTTCATTCCCGCTCCGCCGGGTCAGCAGGAAGGTGAAAAAACCACAGAGAATGAGGCTGGAGGAGGAGCGCACCCATCCCGTTTCAAAAATCAAGGTGAGCCATCCGCAGATCGAGGCGAAAAGAGCACCACCGCCGGGCAGGCGCGACGCGGGTTTCCCGGGGGAAGGGGAAACATTTTCAGAAAAATACGCCGCCCGATCCGCGAGGCGGTCGATCCCGCGCTCGGCGTGGCTGATGAGCAGACAGTTCGCGGTGAAGAGGCTCAGGTAGCCCGCGACGAGGGGGAGGAACCCGGCGCGGAAGGCCGTCGGCCCGGCCACCAGCAGGATGCCGCCGGCAAAACAGAGCGCGATCATGCTCTCCTTGAACGGAACCGCGCCCCGCAGCCGGAGGTAGAGTCGCGAAAAGCGGAAGGCGAAATAATACAAGCCGGTGAGGAGTCCGAGCGCCAGACCGAGGAGGACCGTATCGCGATCCAAACGCGGCAGCACCACGAGAAGGAACGAGAAAAGGGCCACCCCGAAGAGTCCTCCCAAGAGCGGGCGATGTCCCCGCGCCCATTCGTGTCTCCGCGCGAGGGCGGCCCCTTTTTCGCTGCGGGCGACATCGTAGAGCCGGTCGAAGAGATAGATCAGCCAGAGACTGAGAAAGAGCGCCGCGGCCACCGGTCCGTAGTTCGAGCGCCCGCTCTCCCCGAGGTCCGCCAGCAGGCAAAGCGCCCATCCCAGGGCAACAAAAGGCGCGTCGAGACAGAGCAGCGACGGAAAAAGGAGCGATCGTGCGAGGTGAATCTTGATAAGCGACAAATTGAATCAACCTTTTCAGAGAATATTGCAAGCCCCCATCGCACCCTCCCCGACCCGTCGTCCGACCGGGTGCGCCATTCCCCCTGACTCTCCCATGTCCCGAACCAACCCCCTTTACGCCCTCATCCTCGCCGGCGGCAGCGGCACCCGCTTCTGGCCCTTGAGCCGCAACGTCCGTCCCAAGCAGCTTCTCCGCCTCTTTGACAACGAAACCCTCATCGAAAAGGCGGTCAACCGTCTCGAGGGCCTCGTGCCGCCCGAGCGAATCCTCGTCCTCACCAACGAGGTCCAGCTCGAAGCGGTCCGCGCGGTCCTGCCGGGATTGCCGCCCGAAAACATCGTCGCCGAACCGGCGCGGCGCGACACCGCCCCCGCCATCGCCCTCGCCGCCGGCTGGATCGCGGCCCGCGATCCCGACGCCACCATGCTGGCCCTCCCGGCCGACCAACTCATCCTCAAGGACGACACTTTTCGCCGGGTCCTCGCCGACGCCGCTTGGGCCGCGGCCGAAAAGGAGGCCATCGTCACCCTCGGGATCCAACCCGACTGGGCCTGCCCCAGCTACGGCTACATCGAGCGCGGCCCGGTCCTCGCCGAAGCCCCCGGCGGCGAGGCGGTCCACGAGGTCACCACCTTCCGGGAAAAGCCCTCGGTCGAGACCGCCCGCGACTACCTCGAGAGCGGTCGGTTTTCGTGGAACGCCGGGATTTTCGTCTGGACCCTCCCGACGCTCCTGCGCGAGCTCTCGCAGCACTGCCCTCCGCTCGCCGGGTTTGTCGCCGAGCTGCGCGATTCCTCCGATTTCGCCGCGACCGTCGCTGAGAAATTTCCGCGGCTCGACCGGATCTCGATCGACTTCGCCCTCATGGAAAAAGCGGAACAAATCCTCAACATCGAGACCGAGGTGGGATGGGACGATGTCGGCAGTTGGGTCTCGGTTGCGAAATACTTCGAACAGGACGAAGCGGGCAACGCCTCTCGCGGCGCGGTGATCTCGGTCGATTCCAGAAACAATATCATCTTCTCTCCGCCCGGTTCTCCTCTCCCCGCCCTTCTCGGGGTGGAAAACCTCATCGTGGTGCAAACCGACGACGCCCTCCTCGTGGCCGACCGGACCAAGGCCGACCAGATCAAAAAACTGGTCGATCTTCTCCCCGAAGAATTCGTCTGATCTCCATGAGCGACTGGATCAAAGCGATGGGAATGGACTACGGGGCCGCCCGCATCGGCCTCGCCGTGAGCGACGACATCGGTCTGCTGGCCCATCCCCTCGAAACCGTGTCCGCGGCCGATCCCGACCGTGCCGCCGGACGCATCGCCGAGCTCGTGCGCGAGCGGAAAACCGAGGACCTCGTCGTCGGTCTGCCCCTGCACATGGACGGCGGGGAGGGCGACGCCGTCACCGCAGTGCGTCGTTTCGTCGAGCGCCTCCGGCCTCTTCTCCCCGCAGGCGTCCGCGTCCACGAAAGGGACGAGCGCCACAGCACCCGCGACGCCATGGCCAAGCTCCACGCGGCCGGACGCACGACCAAAAACACCCGTAAAATCATCGACCAGGCCGCCGCCGTCGAGATCCTGCAAGGCTGGCTCGATCAGCGGGCGGGGGGATGAGGTGGCGTCTCAACCGCCCAGATTGCTCATCATTTTCGCCAGCTCGTCGGCGCGCTGCTGCCAGTGTTTCTGACGCTCTTTCATTTCCTGGATCACCTCGTCGGGGGCGCGGGTCACGAAGTTCTCGTTGGAAAGTTTGGCGTTGACCTTTTTGAGCTCGTTCCGGGTCTTGTCGAGTTCTTTGCCGAGGCGGGCGCGCTCGGCGGCGACGTCGATGAGCCCTTCGAGCGGAAGATAGATTTTCCCGATCGGGGTGAGGGCGACGGGGACTCCTTTTTCGGCGGCGAAGCCGGGGGAGACGAGCACTTCGCCGGCCCCGACGAGCCGCTGGAAGACTGCGGCCTCCTCGAAGCCACCACCCTCGGGGTCGATGATGAGTTTCACGTTCTTGTTGGCCCCGAGACCGTATTCGGCCTTGAGATTGCGGGCGCGTCCGACGGATTCGTAGACCGCCCGGGTCGTGGTGCGGGCGCGGGCGATGACCTCCTCGTCCTGACCGGCGAGGACGCCTGTGGCGGGCAGCGTCGTCTGCATGAGGAAGTCGGGATCGCCGTCCTCGCGGAAGCCGAGTTTTTCCCAGAGTTCTTCGGTGATATGGGGCATGAACGGGTGCAGCAGCAGCAGGAACCGTTTCAGGACGAGGTCCATCGTCGCGAGGGTGGAGGCGCGCGCGGCGGGGTCGCCCTCTTCAAAAAAGTCGCCCTTGGAGGACTCGAGGTACCAGTCGCAGTAGTGGCTCCACCAGAAATCGTAGAGGAGCTGGGCGATTTCGTTGAAGCGGTAGTCCTCGTAGGCGAGGGCGAGGTCGCGCTCCAATTGGTCGAGTCGGGCGAGGATGTCGATGGAGTAGATCGAGAGCGAGGCGAGATCGACCGGACGGGCCTCGACCGCGCCGTCCTGCATCTGGCGGTAGCGGGCCGCGTTCCAGAGTTTGTTAGCGAAGTTGCGGCCTTCCACGATCTGGTCCTGATCGAATTTCACGTCCGTGCCGGTCGGGGCGATGCGCATCAGACCGAAGCGCAGGGCGTCGGCCCCGAATTCGGCCATGAGGTCGAGCGGATCGGGGGAGTTGCCGAGCTGCTTCGACATCTTGCGCCCTTTTTTGTCGCGGATGATGCTGGTGAAAAAGACGTTCTGGAACGGTGCCGCGCCCTGCCAGCGGAAACCGGCCATGATCATGCGGGCGACCCAGAAGAAAATGATGTCCGGCCCGGTCACGAGGTCGGTGGTGGGGTAAAATTTCCGCAGGGTCGCGCTCGATTCCTCGTCGCTGTCGTACATGGTCGCGAAAGGCCAGAGCCAGCTCGAAAACCAGGTGTCGAGGACGTCCTCGTCGCGGACCCACTGATCGGCGTCGCCCGGGGGATCGATTCCCACGTAGATGTCGTCTCCGGCGCTGGCGGCGTCGAGGCTCTCGCGGGCCTGGAGTTCGGCGGCCTTGTCGCGGCGGTACCAGACCGGGATCTGGTGGCCCCACCAGAGCTGGCGGCTGATGCACCAGTCCTGGATGCCCTCCATCCAGTGGGCGAAAGTTTTCTTCCAGCGGTCGGGACGGAAATGGATCTCGTCGTTGGCCACGGCGGCGGCGGCTTCTTCTACGCAGGGGTATTTCAAAAACCACTGCATGGAAATGCGCGGCTCGATCGGGACATCGGCGCGTTCGCTGAATCCGACGCTGTTCTCGTAGTCCTCGACCTTGACGAGCTGACCCATGGAATCCAGTTTTTCCGCCGCTTTGACGCGGGCCTCGAAACGGTCGAGGCCTTCGAATTCCGGTCCGCCGAAGGCGTTGAGGGTCCCGTCGGGATGAAACACGTCGATGATCTCGAGGTCGTTCTTCTGCCCGATGGCAAAGTCGTTCTTGTCGTGGGCGGGGGTCACCTTGAGCACGCCGGTGCCGAACTCGGGATCGATGTGGTCGTCGGCGACGACGGGGATTTCCGCTTCGGGGAAGGGACGGATGACCTTTTTCCCGATGAGATCGGCGTAGCGTTCGTCCTTGGGATGGACCGCCACCGCCGTGTCGCCCATGAGCGTCTCGGGCCGGGTCGTGGCGATCTCGACCCAGCGGTCCTTCTCTCCCGCGACGCGGTAGCGCATGTAGTAGAGCTTCGACTTCTGGGGTTTCATGATGACCTCCTCGTCGCTCAGCGCGGTGAGCGACTTCGGACACCAGTTGACCATGCGTTTGCCGCGGTAGATGAGGCCCTCGGCGAAAAGATCCACGAAAATCTTCGAGATCCAGCGGCTGTAGGCCGCGTCCATGGTGAAGCGCTCGCGGTCCCAGTCGCACGAGCACCCGAGGCGCTTGAGCTGCTGGATGATGATGCCGCCGTGCTCTTCCTTCCACTCCCAGACCTTTTCGAGGAAGACCTCGCGCCCGAGATCGCGGCGGGTCTTGCCCTCTTCCTTGCGGAGCTTTTGCTCGACCTTCGACTGCGTCGCGATGCCGGCGTGATCGGTCCCGGGGAGCCAGAGCACCTCTTTGCCCTCCATCCGGGCGCGGCGGACGAGAATATCCTGAATGGTGTTGTTGAGGACGTGACCGAGATGGAGGATGCCCGTGACGTTGGGCGGGGGGATCACGATGGAATAGGCGGGCTTGTCCCCCTTTTCCTCACCACGAAAACACCCGGCCTCGACCCAGCGGCCATACCACTGGGTCTCCACCTCGCCGGGCTGATAGCCTTTTGAAATTTCTTCCGCCATAATTTTCTTCCTCTCAGGGGAGGGCCGAAACTATTTGTCCCTCGCGCCCCTTTTGTAAAACTGAATTCCCATTGCGCTGATTGCGCAGAATGTGCTAAGAGATTAATATTTCCGTTCTATTTCCGCAGCAAGACACCCGGCCGCCCCTTTTTCTGTATGCGATTTCACGCGAGACAGCCCCGCATTTCCCCGTTCCACGCGGCATTGGCCTTGTCTGTCCTGCTTTTCTCGGCCTTCTCTCCCGTCCACGCCAAAGACTGGGATGTCTACCGCATCGGGGGACGGGAATACGTCTCGGATGAGAATGTGGCGAAGTTTTACCAGTTCGAGCGTTTTGCCAAGCAGGGGAATGACAGGATTTTCAAACATCCCAGCCTCATCATGACCTGGAAAACCGGCTCGGAGACGATCTACGTGAACAACATCAAGTTCAATCTCAGCTTCCCGGTGATCGAAAACGGAGGCATGGCGATGCTCTCGACCGTCGATCTCGCCAAGCTGGTCGATCCGGTGGTGCGCCCGAGCTACATCCGCAAGCCCATTCTCTTTGACACCGTCGTCCTCGACGCGGGCCACGGGGCGCACGACACCGGGGCGAAAGGCCCCTACGGACGGGAAAAAGACTACGCCCTCGACATGGTCCTGCGCATCGAGAAGGAACTCAAGGCCCGCGGCTTCAAAACCCTGCTGACGCGGCGCGAGGATGTTTTCCTGACCCTGGGGCAGCGCGTCGAGATCGCCAACCGCCAGAAAAACGCGATTTTCATCAGCATGCACTTCAACTCCTCGGGCGCCCGGACCGCCAACGGGATCGAGACCTACGCCCTCGCCCCGCAGGGCACCAGCTCCACCGACGGGAGCAGCCCGTGGAATTCCCTCCTCACCGGGAACGTCCGCGACGCGGAAAACATCGCCCTCGCCACGGCCGTCCACGCCCACGTCATCTCCGAGCTGCAATCCGTGGACCGCGGCATCAAGCGGGCCCGTTTCAACGTGCTCCGCGGGATCAACAAGCCGGCCATCCTCTTTGAAGGCGGGTTCGTCACCAGTCCGAGCGAAGGCAAACTCATCAACGACCCCGATCACCGCCAGCGCATCGCCGTTTCCATCGCCGACGCGGTGGTGCGCTTCAAAACGGCGGTGGGGAAAAAGTGAGTGCCGGGGGTGCGGAATGCCGGGGCGGCCTGCGAAGTCTCTGGACATGAGGTTTCCGACCATTTTGTTGACGTCAACAAAATGGTCGATCTGTCGCCCGTGATTTTCGAGCAAACCGGCGGCAACAAAAATTTCGGAATCATCCGGACGCTTTCGCCAGCCAGGCCCCGATCCCCTCGGCCTCGAGAAATGCATCTGAAACCCGGTAGCGCGGTCCGGCTTCGAGGGTGACCCAGCGGCCGTTGGCGCGGCGCACCTGGAGATGCAGGGGGCGGTCGCCGGGGAAATCCCGCGCGGCGGTGTGCAGGGTGGCGAGGGCGGCGACGGTGTCGCGCACCGCGTCGAGGCGCACGCACACCGGCGTCTCGTGATGGCCGTTTCCGTTTCCGTTGGCGGAGCGGAGAGGGTCGGGTGTCCGGCCCGACCCTGTTGCCCCCGTCGGAGAAACCTTCCGCGAGGGGGGGAGGGAACGAAGCGCGGCGTCGGGATCGGCTTGGATCGCCTTGATCTCCTCGGCGGTGAGGCGATTCATCTCCGAGCGGCTGTCCTGCTCGATCTTGGCTTTGATCTCGATGACGTTGCCTTTGACGAGGAGCGGATTGACCTTTTGATAGGTCTCGTTCCAGACCATGACCTCGGTGATGCCGGTGAAGTCTTCGAAGACGAGGATGGCGAAGGGTTTGCTCTCCCGTTTGGTGTATTTGACCGTGACCTCCCCGATGATCCCGGCGAAGCGCTCGGCTTTTTTGCCGGGTCTCATCTGCTGGAGGTCGGCGATGGTGGAGAATTTCCCCGATGCGATGACCCCGCGGTATTCGTCGAGGGGGTGGCCGGTGACGTAAAAGCCGAGCAGTTCTTTTTCCTGGGCGAGATATTCGCGCTGGTTCCAGACGACGCGGTCTTCCTCGACGAGGTCGGGCGCGGCGGCGGCGGACATGAGTTCGTTCATGTCGAAAAGCGAGGTCTGGCCGGTGGCGCGGTCCTTTTGCGCGGCGCTCGAACCGGCGATGACCTGGCCGACGCGGGAGAACATCTCATCGCGTCGTTCCAGGGTGAAATCGAAGGCCCCGGCCTTGATGAGGTTTTCGAGAATCTTGCGGTTGACCGATTTGCTGTCGAGACGACCGGCGAAGTCCTCCAGGGAGGCGAAAGTCCCGTTGGCCTCGCGCTCGCGCACGACGAGGGCCATGGCGGCTTCGCCGACGTTTTTGATCGCGGCGAGGCCGAAGCGAATCGCTTTTTTGCCGGACTCCTGGGTCTCGGGGACGAATTTCAGCATGGAGCGGGTCACATCGGGCGCGAGGATCTCGATGCCCATGCGCTGGCATTCGGCGACGAAGGTGGAGATTTTTTCGGTGTTGTTGATCTCGTTGCTCAGCACCGCGGCCATGAACTCGACCGGATGGTTGGCCTTGAGGTAGGCGGTCTGGTAGCTGAGCAGCCCGTAGGCGGCGGAGTGCGATTTGTTGAAGCCGTAGCCGGCGAATTTTTCGAGCAGGTCGAAGATGTCGTTGGCCTGCTTTTCGGGGATTTTGTTGACCTCTTTGCAGCCGCTCACGAACTTGGAGCGCTGTTTGTCCATTTCCTCTTTCTTCTTTTTGCCCATGGCGCGGCGGAGCAAATCCGCTTCGCCGAGGGAGTAGCCGGCGAGGAGGTTGGCGGCGCGCTGGACCTGCTCCTGGTAGATAAGAATGCCGTAGGTCTCCTCGCTCGCCTCTTCGAGGAGGGGATGGAGGTAGCGGACTTTTTTCTTCCCTTTTTTCCGGTCGATGAAATCGGGGATGAGGTCCATCGGCCCCGGCCGGTAGAGGGCGATGAGGGCGATGATGTCCTCGATCCGGGTCACATCGAACTGGCGGCAGAGGTTCATCATGCCGCCGGATTCCAACTGGAAGACGGCGGTCGTCTCGCCCCGGTTGAGCAACTCGAAGGTGGCTTTGTCGTCGAAACTCTCGTTGTCGAGGACGTAGTCGGGGGTGTGCAGCCGGATCAGATCGACGGCGTCCTGGATCACGGTCAGGGTCTTGAGACCGAGGAAGTCCATTTTCAGCATCCCGAGGTCGGTGAGGGGACTCATCGCGAACTGGGTCACGACTTCGCCTTCTTTTCCGCGGATCAGGGGCACGTAGTTGGTCAGTTCCTTGTCCCCGATGACGATGCCCGCCGCGTGGATGCCGGTGCCTCGGGTGAGGCCTTCGAGGAAAGTCGAGTAGCGCCAGAGCTCCCCGATGCTGGGATTGTTCTCGATCTCGTCGCGGAGGTCGGGGACTTTCTTTTTGGCGTCGGCGAGGGTGATGTTGAGCTCGGTCGGGATCATCTTGGCGACGCGGTCCCCTTCGGAATAGCTCAGCCCCATGACCCGGCCGACATCGCGCACCACGCTCTTGGCCCCGAGGGTGCCGAAGGTGACGATGTGGGAGACGGCCCGCTCGCCGTACTTGTGGCGCACGTAGTCGATCACCTCGGGGCGGCGGGTCTGGCAGAAGTCGATGTCGATATCGGGCGGCGAGACCCGCTCGGGATTGAGGAATCGTTCGAAGATCAGCCCGAAGCGCAGCGGGCAGAGGTCGGTGATGCCGAGCACGTAGGCGACGAGCGAGCCCGCCGCCGAACCCCGACCGGGACCGACCGGGACGCCGTTGTCCTTGGCCCATTTCACGAAGTCCCAGGTGATGAGGAAGTAGGAGAAGAAGCCCATTTTTTCCATCACCCCGATCTCGTAGTCGAGGCGGGTGCGGAGCTCTTCGTCGCTCTCGGCGCGCTCGCCGTAGCGCCAGCTCAGTCCCTCGAAGCAGACCTTGCGGAAGTAGGCCTCGCGCGGGCTGCCGTCGGGCGACTCGAACTGCGGATATTTTTCCGAGCTGGTCGAATCGAGATGGATCTCGACATCGCACATTTCGGCGATGCGGAGGGTGTTGTCGCAGGCCTCGGGCAGTTCCTTGAAGAGCCGCCGCATCTTGTTGGTGGTCTTGAAATAAACTTCCGGAGAATATTTCATGCGGTTTTCGTCCATGAGGAGGGAACCGGTCCCGATGCAGATCATGACGTCGTGGGCGTCGTGGTCGGCCTGGTTGAGAAAGTGGACGTCGTTGGCCGCGACGAGACCGAGGCCGAACTCGCGGCCGAACTCGCGCATCTGGCGGGTGCAGGTGGCCTGCTCGGTGAAGCCGTGATCGTGGACTTCGAGGAAAAAGCGGTCTTTTCCGAAAATATCGACGAACTCCCCGAGACTCTTGCGGGCACCGGCGATATTTTCATTCTGGATGAACTGGTTGATCTCCCCGTTGATGCAGCCGCTCAGGCAGACGAGGCCCGCGGAATGCGCCGCGAGCGCCTCCTTGTCGATGCGGGGCTTGTAGTACATCCCCTCGAGGTGACCGAGGCTGGTCAGCTTCATGAGGTTGGCGTAGCCCTCGTTGGTCGCGGCGAGCAGGGTGAGGTGCGAGTTGCGTTTGCGCTTCGCCTTGCCCCCGACCGCGATGGGTTCGGCCTTTTTGTCGGTGAGGGCCACGCCGGGTGGGGTGAGGTAG
>JAAYAT010000113.1 GCA_012719225.1 Verrucomicrobiaceae bacterium | reverse complement strand
GACAAACTTCCCGACAAAAAGGACGATTTTTACTTCCGTTTCCACGGCCTCTTCCACGTCGGACCGGTGCAGGATTCCTTCATGCTGCGCCTGCGGGTGCCCTGCAGCGAACTGACCTCCATCCAGATGCGGGGACTCGCCGGGATCGCCCGGGAATGGGGCGGCGGCTACGCCCACGTCACCACGCGGGCCAATCTCCAGATCCGCGAGATCGCTGCGAAAAACATCCTCCACGTCCTCAACAAACTGCAGGAGCTGGGCCTCACCTCGCGCGGCACCGGCGCGGACAATCTCCGCAACATCACCTCCTCCGCTGCGGCCGGGATCGATCCCAACGAACTCATCGACACACGTCCGATGGCGAAGGCCCTCCACTATTACATCCTCAACAACCGCGATCTCTACGGGCTGCCGCGCAAGTTCAACATTTCCTTCGACGGCGGCGGCGCCATCGCCACGGTATCGGAAACCAACGACATCGGCTTTGTCGCCGTGCGGGTGGAGGAAGGACGCGAGGTCGCCCCCGGGATCTGGTTCCGCGTGCAACTCGCCGGGATCACCGGGCACAAACAATTCGCCATCGACACCGGCTACGTCATCCACCCGTCCGACGCGGTGGCGGTGGCGGCGGCCATCGTCAGGGTCTTCAATGAAAACGGCGACCGCACCAATCGCAAAAAGGCCCGGCTCAAGTACCTCATCGACAAGTGGGGCACCGACAAATTCATGGAAGAGGTCGAGCAAAAGCTCGCCTTCCCGCTGCTGCGGCTCCCGCTGGACCAATGCCTACCCGCTCCACCTCCGATTCCCCACGGCCACATCGGGGTGTTCCGCCAAAAGCAAGCGCAACGGAACTACATCGGGGTGGTGACCCCCGTCGGTACCATGACGGCCCGCCAGATGAACCGCCTCGCGGATCTCGCGGAGAGCTACGGCTCCTCCACCGTCCGACTCACGGTGTGGCAAAATGTGCTCCTGCCCGACATTCCCGACGGCTTCGTCGAGACCGTCAAAGGCAATCTCGTGCGCATGGGATTCCATCATCAGTCCACCTCTCTCTCGGGCGGCCTCGTCGCCTGCACCGGCAACGCCGGATGCAAATATTCCGCCACCAGCACCAAGGCGCAGGCCGTCGAACTGGGACGGTATCTGGAGGAAAGGGTTCCTCTCGATCATCCCATCAACATCCACCTGACCGGCTGCCCGCATTCCTGCGCCCAGCACTACATCGGCGACATCGGCATGGTGGGCACCAAGGTGACCCGCAACGGGGAGCAGGTGGAGGGCTATCACATCGTCCTCGGCGGACGCTGTGTCGGCGGACAGACCATCGCCCGCGAGGTCTTCCACGGCGTGCCCTTTTCCGAAATCCCCCCGCTCCTCGAGGAAGTCCTGCGCCACTACCTCTCCCGCCGCGCCAGTCCCGACGAGACCTTCGCCCAATTCACGGCCCGCCACAGCATGGAGGAACTCCGCGAGCTCTTCGCCGCCTGACAGATCATGAATCCCGCTCCTTATCTTCCCGAAAACGCTCCCTTCACCCCCGCCCAGCAGGCCTGGCTCAACGGTTTTCTCGCCGGACTCTACGCCACCCCGCCCGACCACGCGACGGCGGCCCCTCCCGCAAAAAACGTCGGTATTTACTATGGATCGGAGAGCGGGAACAGCGAAGCGCTCGCCAAACAAATCGCCAAAGCGGCGAGGGAACAGGGTTGGCAAGCGCAGGTGACAGGGTTGGATCAGATCCGGCTCGCGGACCTCGCCAAGGAATCCTGCGCCCTCCTCGTCACGAGCACTTTCGGCGACGGCGAACCGCCCGCCAACGCGGCGGCGTTTCGCGAGGAATTGTTTGCCCCGGAGGCGCCCGGACTCGCGAACCTGCACTACTCGGTGCTGGCCCTGGGGGACACCAACTACGAACATTTCTGCCAGTTCGGCATCGAACTGGACACCCGCCTGGAGGCCCTCGGTGCCCGGCGCTTGTGCGCCCGAGTCGATTGCGACGTCGACTACGAGGAGTCCGCCGCCGCCTGGCGGAAAGCGGCCTTCGAGGCCATCGGCGCGCTGGACACCGCTCCCGCCATTCCCGCCGCACCGCCAACCGCGCTTGGGGACGCGACGTCCACTCCGGCTTCCTCCGATCCGAGCGAAGAGACGGAGGGCTACTCCAAAAAACGCCCCTTTCCCGCCACTCTGCTGACCAACCGAAAACTCACGGCGGAGGGATCGGCCAAGGAAACGCGGCATCTCGAGATTTCCCTGGAGGGTTCCGGCCTGCGATACGAGGCGGGGGACGCCCTCGGAGTCCTCCCGGAAAATTGTCCGGCTCTCATCGAAGACATTCTCCGCGCCCTCAACTGCGACGGCGAAGAAGCGGTGCCCACTCCCGAGGGCGGCGAGGTTCCGCTCCGGACCGCCCTGCTGCGGCATTATGAGATCACCAAAATCCCCACCCCGCTGCTTCAGGTCGTCGCCGAGCGGAGTTCCGACAAGGCCCTCGCCGGACTGATGGTGCCCGAGGCGAAGGACGCGCTGGGCGAGTATCTTCGGGGTCGGGAGATCATCGACCTGCTCACCGGATTCTCCAGCGTGACCTTTTCCCCGGCGGATTTCGTCTCCCACCTGCGGCGGCTCCAGCCCCGCCTCTACTCGATTTCCTCCAGCCCCGAAGCCTTCCCCGGACAGGTCCACCTCACCGTCGCCACGGTGCGCTACGAGAGTTTTGGGAGACAGCGCAAGGGAGTTTGCTCCACCTTTCTGGCGGACCGATGCGCCGGTTCGCTCCCGGTCTATGTGCATCCCTCGAAGAGCTTCCGGCTGCCCGAGCGCGACGACACGCCGGTCATCATGGTCGGACCCGGCACCGGGATCGCCCCCTTCCGCGCCTTCCTGCACGAGCGGCGGGTCCGAGGTGCCACGGGGAAAAACTGGCTCTTTTTCGGCGACCAGAAGGCCGCCACCGATTTCCTCTACCGCGAGGAACTGGAGGCGATGCGCGGAGACGGCCACCTCACCCGCCTCGACACGGCCTTCTCCCGGGATCAGAAGGAAAAAATCTACGTTCAGCACCGCCTCCTCGAACAGGCTTCCGAGCTCTGGGCCTGGCTGCAAGACGGGGCCGGGTTCTACGTGTGCGGCGACGCCGCCCGCATGGCCCGCGACGTCGACGCCGCCCTCCACCGGGTCGCGGAAATCGCGGGCGGGCTCTCCCCCGAGGAAGCGAGCGCCTACGTGCGGGAACTCAAATCGGAGAAACGCTACCTGCGGGATGTCTATTGATTCGGTCACCACGGCACGAGGGCGGGAGGGAGCGGAAAATGCAAGCGAGTGAGGTTTTCCCCGAAGTGAATCTCGTCGACGCCCTGCTCGCGGAACAACGCGAGCTGAGCGCGGTGGAGCGTTTCGCGCAAAAGCACGAGCGGGCCATGATTCCGCGGCAGGAGCGGCACTACCGGGATCTCATCCCCCTGTCCCGACCGGCCCCCGGCCAGCAGTACGCCTTCGAGGTGAATCTCGACAAATGCACCGGCTGCAAGGCCTGTGTCAGCGCCTGCCATTCGCTCAACGGACTGGAGGAAAACGAAACCTGGCGGGATGTCGGGACGCTCGTCGGTTTCCAGAGCGGCAAGGCCTATCAACAGACCGTCACCTCCGCCTGCCACCATTGTCTCCAGCCCGCCTGCCTCGAGGGATGTCCGGTCCTGGCCTACGAAAAGGACGCGGAAAGCGGCATCGTCCGACACCTCGACGACCAGTGCATCGGCTGCCAGTACTGCACCATGAAATGTCCCTACGACGTGCCGAAGTACTCGAGTCGGCTCGGCATCGTGCGCAAGTGCGACATGTGCCACGACCGCCTCGCGGAGGGCGAGGCACCCGCCTGTGTCCAGGCCTGTCCGCACGAGGCCATCACCATCCGGCTCGTCGATGTCGAGGAAACGGCCCGGACCACCTCCCGTCCCGGCGAGCGACTCCTACCCGGCACTCATCCCACCGCCTACACCCAACCCGCGACCCGCTTCGTGTCCGCCCGTCCCGTGCCGCCGCGGGCGGATTCGGCGAGCGCGCAGCGGCTCCGCAAGGAACACGCCCACTGGCCGCTCATCCTCATGCTGCTGCTGACCCAGCTCGCCGCAGGGATTTTTGTCTTTCTGGCGCTGGAGTCCCTGACAAACCCGGAAAACTTCGCCCGGCTCCGGTTTCCGGTTTCGCTGGCGGCCTTCGGGCTGCTAAACGCGGGCTTGATCTCCGCCGTTTTTCACCTCGGACGACCCCTCGGGGCCTGGCGCTTTTTTCTCGGCCTGCGCCGTTCCTGGATGAGCCGCGAGATCCTGGCCTTCAGCTTCTTCGCCGCTCTCGCCGGATGGGAAACCGTCGCCGCCGGGTTCTTCCCGCACATCCCTGACACAACGCTTCTTGTCGCTCTGACAGGCTTGGTGGCGGTCTTCACCTCCGCGATGATCTATATCGACACGCACCGGCACTTCTGGACGGCGCGGCGGGTGAGCCTGCGATTTTTCGGCACCACCGCGACCCTCGGGGCCGGAGCCGTTCTCCTCGCCGGAGGCTCCTCCTGGATCGCCGGTGCGGGCCTCGTCCTCGCCTTTTTCACCTTTGCCCGGGAAATGGCCTGGCACCACGACGCCCTGCAGGAGTCCGACGCGCCCGATCACTTGTCCGCCCGCATCGTGGAGGAACTGATGCCGCGTCTCTTCTCGCTCCGATGTCTCTTGCTCCTCCTTGCCCTGACGGGCTTCGCAGCGGAACTGGCGCGGCCCGGTTTCGGAGGAGCGCTGTTGGCGATGGCCGCGCTGCTCGTCGGTAGTTTTCTGGAGCGCTACGTCTTTTTCACCGCCGTGGTGCCGCACCGCATGCCGGGAGGGTTCGTGCGATGATCCCCTCGCTGGAACAACTCCTCCGCGCCCGATCCGGGGTGCTCACGGAAAAACTCGTGCGCCAACCCGGGGCCTTCGGGCTCGGGCAGGTGCCGGCGCGCCTCACCCCGGACGCCACCACCACGATGGTCTGCGGCTTTTGCTCGACCGGCTGCGGTCTCAACGTCCATCTCCGCGACTCCCTCGCGGTGAACCTCAGCGCCGATCCGGATTATCCCGTGAATCGGGGCATGGCCTGTCCGAAGGGCTGGGAAGCGCTCGCCCCGCTGGACGCCCCGGACCGCGGCACGAAACCGCTCTTGCGAACGAACGGGGGCGAGCTGACCGCCATTTCCTGGGAACGGGCTATCGCGCTGTTCTGCGAAAAGCTCCAGGCGATCCGGGCGGCGCACGGTCCCGAATCCGTCGCCTTTCTCAGCACCGGACAGATTCCCACCGAGGAAATGGCCTTCCTCGGGGCTCTCTTCAAATTCGGGATGGGTTTTGTCCATTGCGACAGCAACACCCGGCAGTGCATGGCCACCGCCCATGTCGCCTACAAGGAATCCTTCGGCTTCGACGCGCCGCCCTACACCTATGCGGATTTCGAAGAGTCCGATGTGCTGGTGTTTATCGGGTCCAATCCCTGCATCGCCCACCCCATCATGTGGCAGCGGGTCATGCGCAACCCGCACCAACCGGCGATCGTGGTGATCGACCCCCGCCGCACCGAGACGGCCATGGCGGCGACCCAGCACCTCCCCCTGCGCCCCAAATCGGACCTTGTCCTCCTCTACGGCCTCGCCCATCTCCTCCTCCGGCTCGAGGCGGTGGACCGCGATTTCGTGGCGGCCCACACCACGGGATTCGAGGCCTTCGCCGATTTCGTCCGGCCCTTCACGATCTCCCGGGTGGCGGAGGAAACCGGTCTCGCGGAGGAAAAACTCTGGCGTCTCGCCGGGACCATCGCCCAGGGAAAACGGGTCTCTTTTTGGTGGACCATGGGCGTCAACCAAAGCCACGAATCGACCCGCACCGCCCAGGCCGTCATCAATCTGGCGCTGATGACCGGTCAGATCGGACGGCCCGGCACCGGAGCCAACTCCATCACCGGGCAGTGCAACGCGATGGGTTCGCGCCTCTTCGCCAACGCGACCAGTCTCCTCGGCGGACACGATGCCAACGATGCGGCCGACCGGACCAAAGTGGCCGGCGTCCTCGGGATTCCCGAGGATCTCATTCCGCGCCAGCCCTCCCTCGCCTACGACCAGATCGTGGACGGCATCGAAAGCGGCCGGATCCGGGCGCTCTGGGTGATCGGGACGAATTCCTCCCACTCCTGGGTGGACCGGAACCGCTTCAACGCCCTGCTCGAAAAACTCGATTTTCTGGTGGTGCAGGACATGTATGCCTCCACCGACACGGCGAAGCGAGCCGACCTCTATCTACCCGCAGCCGGATGGGGCGAAAAGGACGGCACCCTGATCAACTCCGAACGCCGCATTGGTCTCATCAAGAAAGTCCGGCGCGCTCCCGGCGAGGCGCTGGCGGATTTTCACATCTTCCGGCTCATCGCGGAAGTGTGGGGATGCGGTGCGCTCTTCGCCCGCTGGACTTCGCCGGAAGCGGTGTTTCATCTCCTCCGGGAACTCTCCCGCGGCCGACCCTACGACATCACCGGCATCTCCGGATATCGCATGATCGATGAACAGAGCGGCATCCAATGGCCCCTGACCGAATCACAAATCGAAGCCTTCGGGAAGGCGGAAGAGACTGGGCCGGAACCTGAGCCGAAACCGGAGCAGAGCGCCCCGACCATCCCCCGCGAGCGTCGTCTCTTCGCCGACGGGACCTTTTTCACCGCCGATGGCCGGGCCCGCTTCGTTTTCGCGGAGCCTCGACCGATGCCGGAGAAACCGGACGGGGATTTCCCCTTTCTCCTCCTCACCGGACGCGGCACCTCCTCGCAGTGGCACACCAACACCCGCACCGGGAAATCCGACGTCCTGCGGAAACTCTACCCACCCGACTGCTACCTCGAGATCCATCCCAACGATGCGGCCCGTCTCGGCATCGCACCCGGAGCCACCGTCAAAATTTCCTCCCGTCGCGCCAGCATCACCGCCGCGGCCTTCGTCACGCCCGCAGTCCAACCCGGCCAGGTCTTCGCGCCGATGCACTACGAGGAAGTGAATCAACTGACCTTCCCGGCCTTCGACCCCCACTCGCGCCAGCCCTCCTACAAGGCCTGTGCGGTGCGGGTGGAACGGGGATGAGGGAGTGCTCCGAGTGGACGGATTGAGGCGGATCTGGACATCCTGGGCACTGAACGGGAACTTTGGCAAGTTCTACGCAAAGCTGCGCGGGAACTTTGGCAAGTTCCTCTACGGCAGAGGATTGGATCAGAAGATGCCGATTGCTTTCCGATTGAGGGGAATCGACGGTCATTCATATTCCCGTGCCATTCGATTCCGTCCCGGATTCTTCAATCCCGCTTCTCCGTCTCCGGTGCGCTGGCGCGGTCGAGTTGATCGAGATCCGCCGCGCTCAGCCCCAGGCGCGTCGACCGGATCAGGCTGTCGACCTGGGCGATGCTGGTCGCACTGGCGATCGGAGCGGTGACGCCTTCGCGGGCCATCAACCACGCCAGGGCCACTTCGGCGGGCGAGGCGTCGTGCGCGGCGGAAACGGCATCGAGCACTTCGAGAATCCGCAGGCCGCGAGCATCAAGGTATTTCCCGACGCCCTCACCCCTCGGACTTTTTCCCAGATCGTCCTTCGAGCGATATTTTCCCGAGAGAAAACCCGAGGCGAGGCTGTAGTAGGTGATGACATCGAGGCCTTCGGCGATCGCCAGATCCCGCAGCGGCCCCTCATAGGCGGTGCGGTCGTAGAGATTGTATTCGGGCTGCAAGACCTCGTAGCGCGGCAGACCGGCCTCCGCCGCCGTCTTCAGCGCCTCCTGCATCTGTGCGACATCGTGATTGGAAGCGCCGATGGCCCGCACCTTGCCTTGTTGGATCAGCTTTTCATACGCCCCCAGGGTTTCTTCCACCGGAGTTTCGGCATCGGGGAAGTGGCTGAAATAGACGTCGATCACATCCGTCTGGAGCCGCTTCAGCGACGCCTCGGCCGCCTCCATGATACGCTTGGCCGAAAGGCCGCTCTTGTCCGGCCCCAAAGACATGCCCACCTTGGTGATGACGACCGTTTCGGCGCGGCGCGCGGGATGGGCCCGAAACCAATTTCCGATGATGGTCTCGGATTCGCCCCCTTGATTTCCCGGTGCCCACAGCGAATAGGAGTCCGCCGTGTCGATCGTGTGGATCCCCCCATCGACCAGCCGGTCCAGCAGCGCGAAGGAGTTTGCCTGATCCACCGTCCAGCCGAAAACATTTCCTCCGAAAACGAGAGGAGAGATGGCGATGCCGGCCTTCGCCAACGGACCTTGGGCGTGAGTGCTACTGTTTTTTTCTGCTGTCATGGGGAGGTATCCTATCCGAGGGCGTGCCGAACTTCAAGGAAGGGGCGACATCCGGTGAACCGGACGCGGAGGATGCAACGAAGGAGGCAATTGCGCCCGATGCCTTGCCGTTCGTGATTTTTAGGATACCCTTTCCGAGATCGATGAATCTCACCGACGACAACTCCAAGCCCCCGATCACGCCCTCTGCGGCTGGCGGGATTACCGAGGAAGATCAGGAGTGGGAGCGCAAGGCGCTGGCGCAGATGCGGGCCGGGGCGACGTGGAAATCAAGCCGCAAGCAAGTGCGCGAACGAGTCAATCAAATACGGGCGGCGAGAGGACTCCCGCCGGAAGGGCCGCCCTCCAATGCCTGTGAAGCCTCCCCGGGCCTGACCGGCTCCGCATCGGCCCGGAGACCCGCCGGAAGCGCCGCCCTCGAATGGGCACGAAGCCGCGGCCTGATCCTCGATCCCGCCCCGCTGAATGCCGCGTTTGAGTCCGCCGAAAAAATTTGCAGTGGCATGGAACACAACGTGTTCCTCGACGTGCCGACCCGGCGCATGATTAAGATTGCGCAGGATGGATTTTTTGGCATGCATAACCCCCTTGATTTCGGAAAATATCTGGATCGATGGGCCTTGTCGAATACCGAGTTCGGCGACCAGTCCCTCTTCCACGGCTTCGTCCACATGCCGGGAGAGAGCTTTTACTCCGTTGTCGTATCGCAGCCCTTTGTGGAAGGGCGGGAAGGGAAAGATATCCCTCCCGTGCGCGACGCTATCCGCGCTTTCATGCGCAACAAGGGGTATTTCGCGGACGGGCGCGGGGGGAGCTTCACCAATCCCAAAAAGAATCTTCGAGTCACTGACACGAAAGCTGCGAATTTCATCGTCCGCGACGATGGAACCGTTTTCCCAATCGACGTGAATATCGAATCACTCGCTGCCCAGGCGGATACCCCCGGGCAGCCGGAACTTTTTGCAGGAGAAACCGAAGGCTAGCAGCCTGGCACGGGTGCCCGTGGAAGCCCGCAAGGCTTGTTAGCCGCGAGCGAAGGCTCTACCATTGAGAACGATGCAACGAGCGATGACACCCGAAGAGCAGCAGGCGGCGATGGACAAAGCCCACGCGAAGGGGCTGGCGGTAGCGTTCCGGTCCGTCCCAGAGATTGGCATCGTGTCCGCGAGGGAAGTTCCCCGGGAAGAGACCGAGAGGCATCGTCGCGAGTTATCAGAGACGCACTATCCGGGCTACCGTCCGAAGTGGATGGGTCCGCATCCCAAGTATGGGCAGAAGTAACCGCGCCTTCCGAGATTGCCGCTGTCGCCGCCGGTCGTAAGCCCGTCTTTCACGAGCATCTCGGCGATGGCATGGCCGATGTCGCCGAGGCCATCGCAGCCGGGCTTGCGGAACAG
>JAAYAT010000112.1 GCA_012719225.1 Verrucomicrobiaceae bacterium | reverse complement strand
GGATGTTCTCGGGACTGCGCAGCGGGAGCGATTCGACGGCGTGGTCGAGACCGGCGAGGGGCAGGCCGTGGAAAATGTATTCGAGGGTCTTCAATTTGAACCCGCCGCCGAATTCCTCGACGATCAGTCCCATGCGGGCGTCGAGGAGATAGGGCGTCATCTCGGGAACCCGCCCCACGAAATCAACCCCGGGAAAACGCTCTCGCATCGCGGTCCGGAAATTCTCCTCGGTCTTGCCGACGATCCGCAGGTCGATCCCGGCTGCGGCGAGGGGCTGCGACGCGTTTTCCAGGAATCGCTCGAGATTGATCCGCTTGGCGATCCATTCGAAGGATCCCGACATGAGGACGCGACGCGGCGTCTCCGCGGTGATTTCCCGGTCAGCAGGGATGGCACCATCGTAGCCGGGGGTGAGACAGAGATAGCGCTGGCGGGGGAAATTCTCCCGGTAGGCTTCCACTTCGGTTTCGGTGATGGCGGTGACGAGATCCACCTCGCGGCAGAGGGCGTCCTCCTGCCGGGCGTATTTCTCCGCGTCGAGGCGCAGCACGAGCCGACGGGGAAGCCTCGCGGGAGAGTGCTTCGCGACCTCGCGGCGCACTTTGGCCTCGTGATTGTGCGAAAGATAGACGAGGAGCGGGTCGCCCTGGATTCCGCCGGACCGACGGCGCGCCCGGATCGGCCCGAGGGCCCAGCCCATCGCGGCGTGATCGAGGAGGATGACATCCCAGCGCTCCGTCGCGAGCGCCTCGACGAAAGCTTTTTCGGGTCCGCCGTTTTTCAAGCGCCACGAATCGCTCGGGCACGGAGTGAAAAGACTGCCGAGACGAGATCCCAGCAGCGGACTGCCGAGACGCCACTCCACCCCGTCCTCGTCGCGGTGGAAGCCGGACTCGCCGCCGTCCCCGACAGGTGCTTCCTCGTTGTCGTGGGCGATCACGGTGAGATCGACGCCGGTTTGCGCGAAGGAGCGGATCAGGCCGTTGGAGTAGATGAGTTCCCCGCTGTTGGTCGGACGGGGATATTTGCGGGTGAGCCAGAGACACTTCATGTTGGGGATTTCCACGGGAACTCCCGGAGGGTGGGATCAGATCAGGGGCAAATCGCCTTCCAAGGGGCGAAAGGCTTTTTCCCGATCCCGCCACGGGGGAGGGAGTTGGTAGTAGAGAAGGGAATCGCGGCGGAGCCCCGGCACGGTGTCGGGCGCGTCCGCTTCGAAGAGGGAGAGGAGAATGAGTCCGGTGTCGGCGTCGAGACCCGCCGCCCGGGGATCGTCGAGGAGCGCACGGAGCAAGAGGGCGAGACCTTTTTTCTCGGGATGGAAATCTTCGTAGTCCATCAGGAGGCAGGCTTTGATCCCGGCTTTTTCCTTGTAGAGACCGATGGCGTAGGCGAGCGGAGCGCCGGCCTCGTCGAGGAGTCCGAAGAACCGGCGCGGCATCGAGCCGACCCGGGTGAGCCATTGCCAGGTCGTCACGCCGAGATGGCGGTGGACGCGACCGTCACGCGGCGGCGTGGCCCCGGCGAGGGCGAGCGGATCGTTGGTCACGGAGCCCGCGCCGGGCGGCAGGGCGAAACTCCAGCCCGCCGTCCGCAGAAGCGATCGCGCGGCCGCTCCTCCGAGGCGGGCGGTGGGGAAAAAATACTGTCGCCGCTCCCCGGAGTGGGCGTAGCCGAGCCTCGCGAGAAGCTGGCGCATTTCCGGGGACGGCGACCCATCGATGATCTGGTGGGTTTTCCCGTAGGCGCGCTGGCGCGTCAGCATTCCCAGGACCGCGCTGCGGTGCCGTTCGCGGACAAAAAAACTCGTCGTCACGAGAGTGGGGACAGGCTCCCGATCCACTTCGTAGTCGAAGGGGATGAAGCCGTTGAATCCCACGATGACTCCGTCTTCGTCCTCCAGGAGAAATCCCCGGGGGAATCCACCCGGCAATGGGGGTTCTCATCCCACCACCAGCGCATCCGCTGCTGCCAGACCTCCGCGTCATTGTCGCCCGGCCGGGGCAGGGCCAGCTCGCCGTCGCGCACGAAGGCAGCGAGGAACTCGGCTGCGGGGCGGTTGTCCGCGGCATTTCCGACGATGTTGACGATGCGGTATCCCATGAGAGCGGCGGCGGTCTCGTCAATCGCCCACGCGGGCGGCGAGTGATTTGCGGTCGATTTTCCCGTTGAGCGATTTCGGCATTTCCGTCAGGAGGATGACGTGTTCGGGAACCTTGGCCGGCTCCAGGGTTTCGGCGAGGGCGCGCAGCAGGGTCGCGGCCGTGGTGGACTCCCCTGACACGGTCACGAAGAGATGGAGGGTGTCGTCGGATTCGCGCTTGTGCAGGCTCGCTTCGACCACCCCGGGCACGGAGCAGGCCTCGATCTCGATTTCCAGCGGACTGATGCGGGTGCCGCGGTGTTTCATGAGATCGTCGCCGCGGGCCGCGAAGGAGACGAAACCAGCGGCATCGACCGAGCCGGTGTCCCCCGTGAAAAGTTCGACGGAGCTCTCCGGCGCGCGCTTGCGAAATCGTGCCGCGGTCTCCCCGGGGGCGCTCCAGTAGCCGAGCGCGACGTGACGTCCGCGCACCACCAGTTCGCCGACCGAGCCGGGCGGGAGACGCTCGCCGCTCTCGTCGACGGCATAGACTTCGGTTCCGGCGAGAGGACGTCCGACTGAATCGGGATGGCTTTCCAGCTCCGACGGCAGCAGGATGGAGACGCGTTTGCACTCGGTCAGGCCATACATCACGAAGACAGCGAGCCCCGGGAAGAGGCGCCGCATTTCCTCGATGTGGGAGAGCGGGAGCCGCTCGCCGGTGTTGGTGATGGCGCGGAGCCGGGGCAGCTCGAACGGGCGGCGGCGGCCGAGAGCGATGAGGGCGGCATAGATCGAGGGGACTCCGGGCAACACCGTGATGCCTGCGGATTTCAAGATCCCTGGAAGCCTCGGTCCGACCTGATCGGGATCACCGAGATAGAGTTTCGCCCCCGACTGCGCTGCGAGGAAGATTTGGTAGAGACCGTAGTCGAAAGCGAGCGGAAGAAAACAGCCCACGGTATCGTCCGAGTGGTAGCCGAGACGCTCCTGGATCGCTGCGACGACGAAGCGGATGTTGTCGTGGGTGAGGGTGACGCCCCGTGGCGCGCCGGTGGAGCCCGAGGTGAACACCAGACAGGCGGCATCGACATCGCAGCCGTCCCAATCCCCGGGATACGGTTCGCGGGTGACCGCTTCGTCCCAGTGATCCCAGTGATCCATCGCGGGGACAGGTTCGCCGACACCCAGTCGCGGGAGATCGGACGGAACCTCCGCGAGATTCGCCAAGGTGGTCTCGTCCACGAGGATCACGGAGACGTCGGCCTGCTCCAGGATCTTGGCGAGGCCCTGCGGGCGGAGCCGGGCGTTGAGAACCACGTGGATCGCACCCAGCAGCGCCGCGGCAAAAAGGGCCACGACCAATTCGATCCGGTTTTGTAGATGGATCGCGACGCGGTCGCCCCTCCCCACTCCCCGCTCCTGCAGATAGGTCGCGAGCCGACGGGCCAGAGCCTCGGTCTCGGCATAGCTGCGGGTTTGGCCGTGCCGATCTTCCAGAAAGATCGCATCGGGGCGGGCACGGGCCGTCGCAGTAAGCAATCCCGCCACTCCGGAACCGGCCCGCCACCCCCGGGCCGGGGTAGGAGGATGACTCATGTATGGAAATGTAAGTTAAATTTTTAATAGAACCAATAATTAATGAAGGAACGAAAAAAGAGTTTTCCTCCGTCCCCGCGATCGGGTGTTTTCTTGCCATTTCCCCGTCCTTCCCTCGCAAATGCGCCTTTACGGCTTGCCCCCGCTCCGCGAAAATGATTCCATCTCCGCACGTGAACGCATTCCTCCATCGCATCGAAAACGACGAGACCATCGAGCTCGCCCCCGTCGCCATCATCGGACGCAGCGCGGAGTGTCAGGTCCAGCTCTCCGATCCGCGCGTGTCGCGTCGCCACGCCATGATCCGGAAGCAGGACGGGGGATTTTATCTTTTCGATCTCGGCAGCTTCAACGGCAGCTATTTGAACGGCGCCCGGCTCACCGCGACCCGGCAACTGCGGCACGGGGATGTTCTCAGTTTCGCCGATCACGAGTTCCACTACCAGGAGACCGGCGATGCCCCGTCGGTTCAAAACACCGAAGACATCGGCGGCTCGACCATCGCCCTGATCCGCTCGACTCCGGTGGTGCTGCTGGTCAGCGATATCAAGGGCTTCACCGCCCTCTCCGAAAAACTGGAGGCGGACGAACTCGCGCAGGTCATCGGCGGCTGGTATTCCGACTGCGAACAGATCCTTTCCGAAGAGGGCAGCACCCTCGACAAGTTCATCGGCGACTGTGTTTTGGCCTATTGGACGACGGTGAACGCGGAGACCCTCCACGCGGCCCTGCGCTCGGCGCGACGGCTGCTCGATTCCTGTGAAAAAATCTACGAATCCCGTCCCGACGTGTTTGCCAAGACCGATCGCCGCTTCGAAGTGGGGGTGGCCCTGCACGTCGGCAAGGTGGCCTACGGAGGCATGAGTCAGGGTGAGTTCACCCTCGTGGGGGATCCGGTCAACCTCACCTTCCGCCTCGAGTCGCTGACCCGCGAGCTGGGCAAGAACGTCCTCCTCTCCGGTGATTTCGTGAAGGAACTGCCCGGGATCCGCCGGCACTGCGCGAATCACGGGGTGCGCCGCGTCAAAGGCCGCGCCCGGGGGGTGGAGGTCTTCGCGGTCGAGTCCTTTCCTTAGCAGCCTGTCGGACTTATCTCACCCGGCTGCGAAAGCCGTGGATTCGGCCCGAATTTCCCTTCGTTTTCGTCATTTGTGTCCACACAAATTCCTCAAACTCATGAAAATTCTGGCTCGAACCACAAATTCCTCGCTCAGACGATCTAAGTCCGACAGGCTGCTAGTGAAGGATCACCCGAAGCGACCCGAGATGTAGTCCTCGGTCTCCTTCTTCGAGGGGTTGGCAAAAATTTTCGTGGTCTCGTCCATCTCGATGAGTTTGCCGAGGTAGAAATACGCGGTGCGGTCCGAGACGCGGGCGGCCTGCTGCATGTTGTGGGTCACAATGACGACGGTGAACTGCTCCTTGAGTTCGCTGATCAACTCCTCGATTTTCGCCGTGGCGATGGGATCGAGCGCCGAGCAGGGTTCATCCATGAGGAGGATGTGCGGTTGGTTGGCGATCGCACGGGCGATGCAGAGGCGCTGCATTTGTCCGCCGGAAAGTCCCAGGGCGCTCTGTTGGAGCCGGTCTTTCACCTCGTCCCACAGGGCCGCGCCGCGGAGGCTGCGCTCGACCACCTCGTCGAGGATGTTTTTATCCCTCTGCCCGGCGATGCGGAGACTGTAGACGACGTTTTCGTAGATGGATTTGGGAAAGGGGTTCGATTTCTGGAAGACCATCCCGATGCGTTTGCGGAGAGAGATGACCTCGAGATTCGGGTCGAAGATGTCCTGCCCGTCAACGGTGATGACTCCCTCGTGCGAGATGCCGTCGATGAGGTCGTTCATCCGGTTGAAATTCCGCAGCAGGGTGGTCTTCCCGCAACCCGAGGGGCCGATGAAGGCGGTCACCTCGTTCTCGGGGATGTCCATGGTGATGTCGTGGAGCACCCGAACCTCGGGTGTGTAATTGAAGCAGAAATCGCGGACCTGAATGTAGTCGGGGCACCGGACGGGACCGGTGGCGGACAGGGTATCGGCGCTGCTGGGGAGGGGCGTGGACGGCAGGGACATCGGGGTAGCTTCTTCCAGGTTTTGGGTATTTTCCATCATCGCATGGCGCATTCTTCGACAGATTCAAAAGGCACTCGAGGCATATTTCCGCCGCAACCGTTCCCGGAGCAGGATGGCGGTGGCGTTGAGGACGACGACCAGGGCGATCAGGAGCAAGGTCGTCGCGAAGACCATGGGCTTGGCGGCCTCGGAGTCGGGGGACTGGAAACCGAGATCGTAGATGTGGAAGCCGAGGTGCATGAACTTGCGCTCCAGATGGACGAAGGGAGCTTGCGCGTCGAGCGCGAGGGTGGGGGCGAGCTTGACCACCCCGACGAGCATGAGCGGGGCGACCTCCCCGGCCCCGCGGGCCATCGAGAGGACCAGGCCGGTGATCACGCCCGGCACCGAAGCGGGCAGGACGATGTGTTGGATGGTCTGCCACTTCGAGGCGCCGGCCGCCAGCGAGGCCTCGCGAGCGCCCCGGGAGACGGCGGCGAGAGCTTCCTCGGTCGAGACGATGACCACGGGCACGGTCATGAGGGCGAGGGTCAGGGCGGCCCAGAGAATCCCTCCGGTGCCGAAGGTGGGCGTGGGGAGTCGTTCCGGATAGAAGAGGCTGTCGATCCCGCCGCCGACGAAGTAGACGAAAAAGCCCAACCCGAACACCCCGAAAACGATGGAGGGCACTCCGGCGAGATTGTTCACCGCGATGCGCACCGCCCGCACGAGCGGTCCTTGTTTCGAATACTCGCGCAGGTAGATCGCCGCGACGACTCCGAAGGGCACGACCACCAGACTCATCAGCAGAGTCATCACGAAGGTCCCGAAGATCGCCGGGAAAACCCCTCCCTCGGTGTTGGCTTCGCGGGGATCTTCCGAGAGAAAGTTCCAGATTTCCGCGAGGAAATGGCCGACCCGGCCGAAAAATCCCATCTCGTTGGGATAATAAAAATGGATGAGATTCCCGATGGCCGTTTCGCGCTCCGCCCCGGTGTCGAGGCGATAGACAAAGCGCGCCACTTTCTGCTCGGCCCGCAGGGAGGAGGCCTCTTTCGCGAGGACTTCGTACTCGGCTTGGAGTGCGGCGGTCTCTTCCTCGACGGAGGCGCGGAAGGCATCGGTGAGGGTGTCTCCCAGCTCGGCTTTGCGGAGCGAGAGCTTGAGAGCCTCCATCTTCCGGTTGATCGCCCCGATCTCCCCTTTTTCGATCCGCTCGATTTCGTGACGTCGTTGGTTGCCCTCGTCCACGAGAGCCCGGAGACGCTCCCGGAAATCCGGCGCGTCCACCGCGACCGTCCCGTCGGCGAGCTTCAGCGCGACCGGATATCCCAGGAGGTCCCCGTATTCCAGGCGCTCCGCCACGAGGAAATTCTCCGGATAGGTCCGGGCCGCGATGTCGGCCTGATCGACGTAGCGGAAACCGAAACCGTAGGCGTCGCGATTGCCCACGAAGAACTGCAACTCGGGGATGGCGTGGCCCTCGGCGTCGCGGATGCTTTTGTCCTGACGCTTGCGCACTTCTCCGGCGAAACTGCTCGCACCCTGGATCGCCGCCGCGCTGCCCTCGACCAACTCGATCCGGACGATTTTTGACGGCCAGAACAAGGTCAGTCCGTTTTTCACGATCACCGTCAGGAGGGTGACGATCATGAGCAGGCCGATCGCCAACCACATCCCGGAAAACCAGACCATGGGTTCCCCCGGGGCGGTGCCGTCCGATTTGGATTGTGAGGAATGGAAAAAACTCATGGGCGCATGGGGCGGGAAATCGCGGGAGGGTCACACCGTCTTGTATCGCTCGCGGAGATGCTGGCGCAGCACTTCGGCGATGGTGTTGATCGCGAAAGTGAGGAGGAAAAGCACCAGCGCCCCGAGGAAGAGGGTGCGATAGAGGGTGCCGTGGTGGGGTGCCTCGGGGAGTTCGACCGCGATGTTGGCCGAGAGCGTGCGCATCCCCGAAAAAATGTTCCATTCCATGATGGGGGTGTTCCCCGTGGCCATGACCACGATCATCGTCTCCCCCACGGCCCGGCCCAGACCGATCATCAGGGCCGAGAAAATGCCGGCCGAAGCCGTCGGCAGGACCACCCGCCAGGCCGTCTGCCAGCGGCTCGCCCCGAGTGCGAGCGAACCGGAGCGGAGCGCTCACGGCACATTGGAGAGGGCGTCCTCGGAAATGGTGAAAATGATCGGGATGACCGCGAATCCCATCACGAAACCCACCACCAGCGAGTTGCGTTGTTCGTAGGCGGTGCCGGTGACGGCGGGCCACCATCTCGTGAAGTCGCCGACCCATTCTCCGCTGGCGGAATCTTTCACCCGGAAGAGGACCTGCTCCAGGAGAGGCCCGAGATGCCAGCCGACGACGAGGAGGAGCAACAGCAGCGGAGTGAAATAGAGGAATTCGCGTCCGGGAGGGACATGCTTGCGGATCGCCTGGGGCTGGCGGCTCCAGAGCCAGCCGATCAGGAACGAACCCGCCGGGAGGAGGAAGACGATGCAGAGCAGCGAGGGGAACCGATTTTCGAGAATGGGGGCGAGCCACAACGCGGCGAGGAAGCCGAGCACCACCGAGGGCAGGGACGCCATGATCTCCATGACCGGCTTCACGTAGACCTTGTTGCGCGGATGCAGGAACTCGGAGGTGTAGATGGCGCCGAAGAGAGCGATGGGCAGGGCGAAGAGGAGCGCGTAGAAGGTGCCCTTGAAGGTGCCGAAAATGAGAGGGACGAGGGAGAGCTTCGGCTCGAAATCGTCGGACCCGCCGGTGGACTGCCATTCGTATTTCGGTTCCGGCGAACCCTCATACCAGACTTTGCCGAAAAGCGCCCGGAAGCTCACTTCGGGATGCGGATCCCGGAGCGGGAGGCGGTGGAAACGGCGTTCGTCGGAGAAAAAGAGGAGCGAGTCATACTTCGACCCCACGAGGGCGTGGCGGACCTGGAAGGGCAGATCTCCTTCCCATCGCACCTTCTCCGTGGTGGCGTGGCGGAGACTGACATGGTCGCCCGAGCCGGTCAGGAAGGCCTTGTTGCGGAGACTTTTCGCGAGAAAACCGGCCGCCTCCGGAAGGGCTTCGAAATTTTTGGTGCGATGAAAAAGCCGGACCGGTTCCTCCTCGGTGCGGTAGAGACTGAAGACGCGGTTGGCCCCGGAGGAGGAGACAAAGACCATCGAGACGTCGCCAAACAGAAAACCCGACGCCGCGATACTCGGGTCGTCGAGATCCGAAAAGGGACGGAAGGTCTGTCGCAGGGAGAAGCTCGTCTCCGAGCCGGAGCGAAAGTGGTAGTCCACCTCGCCGTTTTCAAACACCACCAGCACGGCGTCGGTCCGATTGGAGACGTGCAGCGATCGCACCGCGACGCCGTCGCGCAGGGAATCCGTGAGATCGATCACGGCGGATTCCGTCCACTTGCCCGCCCCGACGAGGCTGCGTTTCCGCTCCACCAGGGTGACGCGCAGATGGGGACCGTCGTCCGTATCCGCCAACACCGCCACGAGACGAGCCGACTCCGACTGACCGAATCCGAGGACCCGGACCGGGCCACCCGCCTCCCCGCGATAGGCCTCGGTAAGGTTCCCCTCGATGCTTCGTTCTCCTTCGTGAAAAACCGGTTCGTAGGCATAATCGAGCAGATGGATCCCGCCGCCGACGGTGCCCACCGCAAACACTCCCGATCCGGGCACGGCGGCCACCGCGGAAATGTCGTCGTCGTTTTCCAGAAAAGTAAACTCCGCCTCACGGACGACTCCCGCGTCGGTCAGATCGGAGTAAAAAAATCGCCCGTTCCGATGCAGGGCCAGAGGGCGTTCCCCCCATTCGTCCACGGCGATGGCGACGTAGTCCCCTTCCGGCAGGACCTCGGAGACGACCCCGCCTCCCTCGACCTCCACCCGGGCCGACTGGAACATCGGCAGAACCTGGGACACGATGAAGACAAAGATGCCGATCACCGCCACCACCACGAAAATCCCGCCCACCTTGATGAAGCCGTTCATGAAGGCATCTGTCAGGAGCACCCGTCGCGACGCCTCGAAGCGTTTCGGATCGGGAGTCGGTCGCGGGACCTGAGCCTGGGGCTGGGTCTCCGTGGGGTCCGGGAGGGTGTTCATGCTCAAGAAAGGGTGCCAAGGGATGGGACCTTGGCACCAAAGACAAGTGTTTTCACCTGAGTTTCCGTCGAATTTCGACCGGAATCACTTCGAGATCGTTCCCACCACTTCGGCGGCGACTTCGGCGGGCATGGGGAAATAGCCGTCTTTGACGACCACTTCCTGGCCTTCCTGCGAGAGCACGAACTTGAGAAACTCGAGAGTGAGCGCGTCGAGCGCCTTCTCGGGGTTCTTGTTCACGTAGACGTAGAGGAAACGAGCCATCGGGTAGTCGCCGCTGAGGCAGTTCTCGTAGGAGGGCGGAAAGAGGGCGTCGGGCGAAGACCCGAGCGCGATGGCGTTCACGCTCGAAGTCTTGTAGCCGATCCCCGAGTAGCCGATCCCGCCGAGATCACTCGCGACCCCCTGCACCACCGCCGAGGAACCGGGCTGCTCCTTGACCGAGGCATCGTAGTCTCCCTTGAGGAGGGCGACGTCCTTGAAGAACCCGTAGGTGCCCGAGGCGCTGTTGCGGCCGTACTTGGAGATGTCCTTGTCGCCCCATTCGCCTTCCAGTCCCGCCTGACCCCACTTGGTGATCGCGGTGCCGCCGGCTTTGAAGGTGGAGGAGAAAATCGAGTCCACCTGCTTCAGGGTGAGACCCTTGACCGGGTTGTCCTTGTGCGTGTAGACCGCGAGGGCGTCGATGGACACCTTCACTTCCACGGGCTTGTAGCCGAATTTCTTCTCGAACTGGTCGATTTCCTCCGACTTCATCGCACGGCTCATGGGGCCGAGCTGGGCGGTGCCTTCGATCAGGGCGACGGGAGCGGTCGAGGACCCCTTCCCTTCGATCTGGATGTTCACGTTCGGGTATTTGGCCTTGAAGCCCTCGGCCCAGAGGGTCATGAGGTTGTTGAGGGTGTCGGACCCGATCGAGTTCAGGTTGCCGGTCACCCCGCTGACGACCTCGTAGGCGGGAATGGCCGGATCGACTTTGACGACATCATCGGCCTGAGACCAGGCCGGGAGAACCGCCGCGGCCATCAGACCGACTTTCCACAGATTTTGAGAGAGTTTCATTTCTTGAGTTGGGTAGGGTTTGTTTTCGTTTAGGAATTTGTCGAGCCAGCGAGGAATTCGCCGATCGAACGCGGCCAACCATCCCTATCCACAACCCCGTTTCAAACCGCCGTATGTGACAGTCACGACACATGTGAAAACCGACGGGACTCGGGGACCGAAGCGGATGGAGGGCGCATTCGCGCGATGGAACATGCGTAAAACGGCATGAAACGCCCTGAGACAGGGCCGCGAGCTGGATCGACGGTTCCATGCGTGACGGCATCGTCACATTTTTCCCTTCGCTTTTCGGCGGATTTTCCGCCATGGATTCGGACAGGTTCGAAAACCGATCACACCATGCAAAAAAATAGAATAACACTACCAGTAACCGCTCTTACCGGGGCCATCGCGCTCGCGGGCGTCGCCTCGGTCACCGCCGGAGAATACGGGAAAACCGTCATCAATGACAAAATGCCCATCGTGGACACGTCCTGGTGCGACGTGTTCAAGAAAAACAAGCTCTACGAAGGCGACGGATTCATCCGATCCGTGAAATTCAAAGGGCGCTACCACGGCCAGTGGATCTCCCAGACGGAAGACACCCTCGCCGGCGGTGTCGAAACCACCAACGGATACCACGAATTCCAACACCGCCGCTTCCGGCTCGGGACCGAGATCGAAATGGCCAACGACCTCACCTTCACCGCCATCCTCAACGTCAGTGATGGCAGCGGCGGGACGGGATCGCACGGTCTGACCTACGGTACCTTCTTCGACGATTGGGACGAAATAAACATCGCCTGGGAGCCTTCGGATGAGTTCTACGTCATCCTCGGCAAATCCAAGCAGAAGATCACTGCGGAGAACAAGATGTCTTCGAACAGCATCCTCACGATCGAGCGCTCCGCGATCTCCAACGCCGTTATCTCCAACAAGCCGTGGGGTGTCGCCGTTGGTTTTGAAGCTCTCGGCCTCAGTCACGAAGTGGGCGGATGGATCGCCGGTGCGGACCGCGACTTCACCGGAGAACGATACGATTGGGCTGACTTCGATTCCCGCGGGAGCCTGACCTACCGGAACTCCTTTGATTTCACCGAAGACACGGAAATCCAGTTCGGCTATCAGTTCACCAACAACAGCGATGGAGCGGTCAATCCCCGCGGCAGCGCGGACACCAGCCTCGGCTCCGCCTTCGAACACGTCGTCTCGCTGGGAACGGTTTCCGAATTCGGCCGACTCGGCTTGCTCACCGATGTGATCTACGCCGCCAACGGACTCGCCACCGGAGCACTCCCGGCCGGGTTTGATACCGCCGGGGTGGTCATCATGCCCTACTACAACATCACCGACGACCTGCAGTTCGTGACTCGTTACGCCTACATGGGAGAAGGGCGCGAACAACGGCCCCAGCGCTACGACGCCCGTCAGTCCGTCGAGGGTTACCACACCTTCTACGCCGGGTTCAACTACTACATCTGCAAGAACAACCTCAAGGTCATGGCGGGGTATGAACACGCCACCGGTGACATTTACGCATCGGCCAATGACACGGTGGACACCGGCACCTGGATGCTGGGCATCCGCAGCTCCTGGTGAGCAATAGAATTTGCTCCTTCGAGTGAAGGGGCGACCCTTGGTTGGAAAGGCGGGGCCCAGGTCCCGCCTTTCTCATTTTGGCAAAAGGCTCTTTTGGGCACGAGACAAGGCCGATCGAGCGGAGTCCGCTTCCGATTTCTCAGCCGATCCGGCGCACGATATACCCGCCCGATTTCTCATCGGCCTGCAGCTCGATGTGGCCTTGGTCGCGGACCTCTTCGAGGAGGGAATTGAACCCGCGGAATCCGTAGTAGCTCTCGGTAAATCCGGGTTTCTGGCGTTTGATCGCCTGCTTCACCATGGAACCCCAGATCAGCTCGTCTTCCCCGCGGGTTTCGTGCATGGCGTCGATGGTTTCGAGGACCAGGGTGATCGCTTCGTCCCGTTTCTCCGCTCCCGGAGCGGATCCCGCCGCGCCGCCGCCGGACGAGGCGGTGCCGTTGGCCGGTTTCCCGGCTACTTTTTTCCCGGCGGTCCGGGTGCGCTGGTTTTCCTTTTTCCGGACGAGATCGTCGTAGAAAATGAACTCGTCACAGGTCGCCACGAAGAGATCGGAAGTGGATTGTTTCACCCCCACCCCGATGACCTCCTTGTTGTTCTCGCGCAACTTGCTGACCAGCGGAGAAAAATCCGAGTCCCCGCTGATGACCACGAAGGTATCGATGTGGGATTTGGTGTAGCAGAGATCGAGGGCGTCCACCACCATGCGGATGTCGGCGGAGTTTTTTCCCGACTGGCGCACGTGGGGGATGTCGATGAGCTCGAAGTTCGCCTCGTGCATGCTGCGTTTGAATTTCTCGTAGCGCCCCCAGTCGCAGTAGGCCTTGCGCACCACCACGTTGCCCTTCACGAGGACCCGGTCCATCACCTTGTCGATGTTGAAGCGCTCGTACTTCGCCTGTTCCGCGCCGATGGCGACGTTTTCAAAATCGGCGAAAATCGCCATGTTCGATGTTTTCTGGTCCAAGGGCATGACAACGGTTCGCGGCAAGAGCCTCCCTTGGCAAAGGAAATGCCGGGAAATCGGGTAAAATTTTCTCAGAATAGGATTGTCAGATTCGCTCGAAACCCTCAATCTTCCTCCATGAGCGCAATCGAAGAACCGGGCAAAACTTCCACCAAAAAAGTTCTCACCATCATCGGCTGCGGTTGCGGGGGGCTGATCCTCGTCGGGATCCTCGCCGTCGCCGGCATCTTCTTTTTCGTCACCAAGGCGCTCAAGAGCAGCGATGCCTACACCGAGTCCATCGCCGCGATCGAATCGAACGAGGCCGCCGTCGCCGCCCTCGGCACGCCCGTGACCCCGAGCTTCTTCGTCGCGGGCAATGTCGGCATCAACAACGGCGAAGGGGAGGTCGATCTCACCATCCCCGTCTCGGGTCCGAAGGGCAATGGTGTCATCCGGGTGAAGGGCACCAAGTCCGCCGGCGGCACCGCCTGGACCTACGATACCTGGCAATTGGAAGTCGAGGGCAGGCCCGAGCCCATCCCCCTCGGCAAATAAGTCGGCCCGGCAGGTTCGGTCCCGCCGTTGCCTCGCACGCCGGAGCGTGCGAGCTTCCGCGCCATGCAGGTCTTCTTCCTCGTATTCATGATCGCCCTGGCCCTCACCATGTGGGGGCGCAGCCGTTTTCTGAAAATCTACAGCCAGGAATCCCGCAATCTCATTTCCTCGGGTCTCACCGGGGCCCGACTCGCCGAGGGCATGATGCGCTATCGCGGCATTGAGGGCGTCACCGTGAAACGCGGTCGGGGACTCTTCGACGATTTTTACCACCCCGAGAACCGACAGATCACCCTCGCGCCGCAGCATTTCGCCGGATCGACCTTCAGCGCCCTCGCCATGGCCGCCCAGCAGGCCGGAAAAGCGATCCAGCATTTCGAAGGGCATCGCCCGCTCCTCTGGCGCACGTCGGTGATACGCTGGACCGTCCACATGAGCCTGCCGCTGGTGCTCGTCGGGCTCCTCACCCTCGCCCTCGGACTGACCAAAACGATTTTCCCCATGGTCCTCCTGGCCTGGTCCGCGATCGCTTTCTGGAACTGCCTCACCGTTCCCACCGAACTCGACGCCGGATCGCGCGCCCGCAAGGAACTTGAGGGAATGCGGGTTTTCAAAAACCTCGACGAACGGGTCGGTGTCGAGCGGGTCATCGGCGCCGCCAGCACCGCCTATATCGACGGGGTCTCGGTCGCCCTCTCCTGGCTCGCGCGGACGGTGTTTCCCCGGAAAAAAACCTGAGATCGATCAGAAGGTCTCCACGGGATCGACCTCCACCGGCAGGGTGTCGACGTCGTGGGGATCTTCCTCCGCCGCATCGAGAACCACCAGGGGATCGAGGAGATCGGAGACCTCGCCCGCGTCGCCCTTCGCCACTGTTTTTTTCTTCGGAGTCTTCTTCTTCGGAGTGGATTTCGCGGCGGTTTTTCCGGCCTCCTTCCGGGGAGCGCGACCGATCACGAGACGGGTGTCGGGAAACTCCAGGACATAGCCCTCGGAGGTGAGCCAGCGCAGGTTCTTGAGCACCGTTCGGGTTTCTTCGGTCCATTCGACCGCTTCGGGAGCCGCCGCTTCGCCTTCGGTGGGCTCGGCTTGGGTAGATCCCGCCTCGGCGGATTCGGTCGCGGCGGTCTCGGTGCCCTCGGTGGGCTCCGATTTGTCGGAACCGGGCGACATCGCCTCGAGCAGCGCCGCCACGGTGCATCGCGGGTTCGCCGTGATGAAATCCACGATCTCCTGGATCTGCGATGTCAGGGTCACCGCCGGATCGAGTTCTTTGGGACGGACCGCCGAGAAGTGGAGCGACTTCTTGCCTCGTTTGAAAAAGCGGAGTCCCTTTTTCTCCAGATCGCGGCAGAGCTTTTGAATGAGCGACAGCGGAAACCCGCGGCGGAGGCGTTCGCCCTCCTGCCGGAGATGAGCGAGCAGACCAGGGGAAAGCATTTTTCCCGGGATGTCGCCCGGCACAACCGCCTCCCGCACTGCGCGCACCGCCTCGTCGGCGTAGTGCTGGCGAAAATGGCGGGCCAATTCCTCGACCGATCGGATCACGAGCCCCTCGGGTTTGACGGCGACTTCGGGTTCTGGAGCGGCGGGCGGTTCGTCCTCGGCATGGGCGACTTCCTCGCCGTCATCGGGCGCGTCGGCGGCAGCAGTTTCTTCCGCCGCGTCGTTCTCCTTCTCTTCCGTTGCGCTGGATTCTTCGACCGGCGCGGTGGGTTCCTCCGATTCCAGCGCGGCGGGCGTTTCGACCGCTTCGTCGGTTTCCCTATTCTCCTCCCCGGGAGTTTCAGCAGCCTGGTTGTCCTCGGATGTCGCCGCGAGAGGCTCCTCTGTTTCGGGAGCGATCTCGGAAACCACAAGGTCGGATTGGAGGCGGTAATGGCGCACCCGACTGGCCTGCTCTTTCCAGCGCTCGATCACCTCTTCCCCGCTCTCCATCGCGATGCGGGACTTGTAGCGCTCCAGCGACATGTGGGAAAAACGCTCCTGATGGAGGCGGGCGATATTGCGCTGGTATTCGTGATGATTCGGAGGCCCGAGGAGGCTGCCGCTGAGACCACAGACCGCCACGACGGTGTAGTTCCCCGTCGGCGCCCCCACCTCGACCTCTTCGGCGAGGTAATATTTTTCGATCGCGGGGCTGCCGAGGAAATGCGAGATGGCTTCCTCGCGGCTCAGCCAGACCGATCCGTCGGCCGGACACCGGTAGAGGCGGTGATCCTCCTGTCCCGTGAAACGGACCTGATACCGATCACGCCCGTTGAGGATCATTTTCGCCAGATCCGCCATCGGGAAAGCGCGCAGCGTTTCCTTGATGTGTTTGGTGAGTCCCTCGATCGCAGGTCCGGACGGTTCGATCACCGCCGTGATTCCGGCGGCGGGCCTGTCCTCGCGAGGACGGTCACGGGAGTCCCGCCCCCCGCCGCCGCGTCGGTCTCCTCCCCGGCGATCTCCGCCGCGATCCGGTCCACGACCCTGGGGCCGAGGTCCCCGGCGATCCTCCCGACCGCCACCGGAGCGCCTCTCGCCACCGCCGTGCGAACCTCGGCGGCCGGCGAAACCACCGCCACCGCGCCGGTCGTCCCGACGCCCGCCCTTTCCACGACGGTCCCCTTCGCCCTCTTCGCGCTCGAAGCGCTTGGCGAAAGTTTTGTCAGGGGTCGATTTCGTATCCTGCGCCCAATCGGGCATCAGGTCACGTGCGGAAAATTCCAGGGATTTGTCCTCGTCACTCATTCTACGGACTTCAATGTTGTTTGTCTGGCCATGTCCCGGTTCGGGCCGAACCGTTTCGGGAGGGTGCGGATCGCAGAGGCCTGCTGCCTCACCCATTCTTTCTCCGTCCCAACAGGCGGAGTCAGGTTCGCCGCGTTCAAATCGTCACGCCAGCGCTATTTTCAAGGCCTCTTTTGTCACCTCGGTGGTCTTTTCGATGTCCCCCTCTGCATGGGCGAGGGACAGGAAGCCGGCTTCATACTGCGAAGGGGCGAAATAGACGCCCCGATCGAGCGCCGCCCAGAAAAATTTCCGGAACGCCTCGAAGTCGGATTTTTTCACATCGTCCACATTGTCCACAGCCCCTTCCGTGAAAAAGAGGCAAAACATCGAGCCGATGCGGTTCAGCGTGAGGTCGCGCCCCAGTTCGCGCAGGGTCTCGCGGACTCCGTTTTCAAACATCGTTCCGATCTCCTCCAGCCGGTTCCAGCCGTCGAGCCGCTCCATCTCCTTGAGTTGGGTGATCCCGGCGGCGAGGGCCAGCGGATTCCCGGAGAGGGTGCCGGCCTGGTAGACCGGACCATCTGGAGCTAGCCTATCCATAATTTTCGCCTTACCGCCGAAGGCACCGACGGGCAGTCCGCCGCCGATGACCTTGCCCATCGCGGTGAGATCGGGGGTGATTCCGACCCGCTCCTGGACGCCGCCGCGGGCGAGGCGGAACCCGGTCATGACCTCGTCGAAAATCAGCACGGTCCCGTGTTTGGCGGTGAGTTCGCGGAGGAGTTGGAGGAAACCCTCTTTCGGGAAAATCAATCCGGCGTTGGCGGGGACGGGTTCGAGAATGAGCGCGGCGATCTCGTGCCCGTGTTTGGCAAAAACCTCCTCGATGATGTCGGGCCGGTTGAAAGGCACCGTGAGGGTGAGTTTGGCGAGGTCCGCAGGCACTCCGGCGCTGTCGGGCTGGCCGAAGGTGAGGGCGCCGCTCCCCGCCGCGACGAGTAGCGAATCGACGTGGCCGTGATAGCAGCCCTCGAATTTGACGATCTTGTCCCTGCCCGTGTAGCCCCGCGCGAGGCGGATCGCGCTCATCGTCGCCTCGGTGCCGCTGTTGACCATGCGCACCTTCTCCACCGAGGGCACGTAGTCGCGGATGAGACGCGCCATCTCGACCTCGTGCCGGTTGGGGATACCGAAACTGAGCCCTTCCTTCGCGGCCTGGTGGACCGCCTCGATCACCGCGGAGGGAGCGTGACCGAGGATCGCGGGTCCCCAGGTGCCGACGTAATCGACCATCTCGTTGCCATCGACATCCCAGATCCGGCAGCCGCGGGCGCGCTGCACGAAGAAGGGATCTCCGTTGACGTTCCGGAAGGCCCGCACCGGGGAATTGACCCCGCCGGGGATGACTTCTTTGGCGGCTTGGAAGAGTTTGGCGGAAAGGGGGCGAGCAGGCATGTTGCGGCCAATGAATCGCCGCTCCCGCCTTCCGTCAACGCAGAATGGAGAGCGGCAATTTCAAGGGGCCACGGTAGCGTCGATCCCCGGCACGGGAAAGCGGGGGGGAGGAAAGGGAAATGCCCCCGGCCTTGGCGAATTTTCTCGCCTTTCCCCGATCCTCCCTCAGAATCGGCCTCTCCCATGACCCCGCCGACTTCTTCGACTGCCCCGCCCCCCTCCTCCGCCGACCCGCCCGGGGAAACCGTCCTCTCCGTGACGGGATTGCGACGATCCTTCGGTCGCTTCGCCGCCGTCGACGGACTCGACCTCTCCGTTCAGGCCGGGGAAATCTACGGATTCCTCGGCGTCAACGGGGCGGGAAAAACGACGACGATACGCATGCTCATGGGCATCATCGCTCCGGACCGCGGCACCATCGAGTTGCTCGGAAAAAAATCGCGGCGCACCACCCTCAAGCAAAAGCGACGCATCGGCTACGTCTCGCAGGACCAGAATTTCTATCCCTGGATGACGGCGGAAATGCTGGGAAAATTTGTCGGCGGCCTCTATCCCACCTGGGACGCGGCAGAGTATCGTCGGCTCCTCTCGGTGCTCGAGGTTCCGGTCCATCGCAAGGTCTCGGGTCTCTCCGGTGGGATGCGGGTGAAGTTGGCACTGGCCCTCGCCCTCGCGCCGCGTCCGCCCCTCCTCATTCTCGACGAACCCACCGCCGGTCTCGATCCCGTGGCCCGGCGCGAGTTCCTCGAAATCATCACCCACCAGGCGCGGGAGTACGGCCGCACGACTTTTTTCTCGACCCATCTCCTCGACGAGGTCGAGCGCGCCGCAGATCGCGTCGGAATCCTCCACCAGGGAAAGAAACGATTCGAAGGCCGCCTCGAGGATCTGCGGCGGCGCGTCCGCGAGATACGTCTGCCCGGCGGCGATCCCCCGCCCGACGGCTTCCGGATCTGGCGGGAACTCGGTGTCACCGAAACCGGGGCCGGAACGGAACGTCGCCTCATCGTCGAAGCCGATCCGACGCGCTGGGATGAGGCCGGAATCCCCGGCACGACACTCCCCCTCGATGACATCTTCATCGCCTGCGTCGGGATTTCGACGACCCGTCTCTGACACCGACCTGATGAACCGCGCCCTGCTCTACAAGGAACTGCGTCAGCACGGCGTCTGGCTGGTCCTGCTCACGGGACTGAGCTGTCTCGTTTTCTTCCTCATTGTCTTCGCCACGGGGGCCGACGGTACCTCCGGAGGCGTCTTTTTCGGTATCCGACAGGGTCTCTCCTGGTTTCTCGGCATCCCCGTTTTTATTCTCTGCCATCTTCTCGTCGCGATGGAATTTCGCCGCAAGACCCGGCTTTTTCTGGAGGGACTCCCCCTGCCCCGCTGGCGCATGATCGCGATCAAGGCGCTGCTCGCTCTCTTCCTCTCGGCGTTGATCGCGGGAGCGGCGGTGCTCGCGGGCGTGGTCGCTTCGGGCGGACGCGAGGTGATCGACCAGGATTTCCTCGGCATTCTCCTGACTTCGGCAATCAGTTGGGCGTGGTTCCTCACCGCACTCTTTTTTTTCCTCTCCTTTCTCGGGAGATACAAGGTGGTCGTCCTGCTCACCCTGACATTCGGACTCTCGTGGATCAATTACGCGACGGCTCTCCCGCTGCGCGATTTTCCTCCTTTCGCCCTGCTGACCCACTTCGGTTTCGAGCGCGATCTCTGGCCGACCGAGGCGCTGCGGGGCACCGCGCTGATCACCGCGGGACTCTTCGCAGCGGCTTTTTTCATCGGCCTGGCCAAGGAAGGTTCGGTCGCCGCGATTCTCGGCGAGACGATGAGCTACCGGGAAAAAATGCTGCTGGGTGCGGCTGTTGCGATCCTCTTCGCGGCGGTGATGATCTGGTTCGTTCCCCCGGCGGAGCCCTTCGCCCTGCCCGGCGCGGTGGAGGAGGAATACGACGGCGTCCACGTCCACCTTTCCCCCGAAGACCTCGACCGCCCCGTCGATGACGAGGTCGTCCTCGCCTCCTGGCTGGCCCGTCGGTTGGCGGAGAAGCGCGATTGGCTCGCCATTCCAAAGGACGAATTTCCCCCCGTGTTTGTGGTCGAGCGCGAAGGGGCCCTGAATGAAGAAATCGACTGGGAGGAGGTCGAGGGCAACCGCGTCGTCCTCATGTACGCGGACTATCGAGATCCCGACTTCACCCGAGACACCCTCGCGGCCTTTTCCATGAGCGTGGCCCTCAGCGTCCACTCGCTCCGCCGGGTCAACAAGGAACGCCGCTGGTGGATCGTCTGCGGGATCGAGGGACTCATCGAGATGGAGCACGCCGACGAGCGGAAGCGTCTCGCGAGGGAGAAATCCGCCTGCGACACCGTCCGCGAGCACGGCTTCACCGTGGAGCAATTGCTCGGCCGCGATCTCTATGCGGAGGAAGCCGGGTGGCGCGAGGCCGATGCGGTCGCGTGGATGGCCTTTCGCTACCTCGTCGAAACGGTCGGAGAGGAAAACGTCCGCGACCTGGCGCGACGCACCATCACCCGTCGCGTCACCCGCCTGGACAGTCGGCCGGTGTGGCGGGAACTGTTCCAGCCTGTCCCGCGTGTTTTCGCCGCCACCACCGGCATCTCCCTCGAAGCGTTCGTCGAGGGCACCCGCGATTACATCCTCGCCCATCCGGGGGCGGAGGATCTGGAGGAAACGGAAAAGACCCCGGCAACGGAGGAGAGAAAACCATGAGAGCCTTCCGCGCCATTCTCTGGAAAGAGTGGGTCTCGCTGCGCCCCTTCGCCCTGCTCCTCCTCGCGCTGTTTGTCTTCGGCCTTTTCCTGGTCCAGGCGACGGAGTATTTCGACGTCTACCCCTTTTGGGCAAACACCATCGGCAACCTCGGCTCGGTCGTTGCGATGACCTTCATCCTCTGTGCGGTGGTTTCGCTGGGCCTGATGGTCCGGGAAAAAGACGAGGGCACCCTGCTCTATCTCGACGGGCTCCCCCTCTCGCGCTTCTCCATTTATCTCGCCAAATGGCTCGTCGCCGTCGCCCTCGTTTCCGCCGTCAACCTGCTCTGGACGCTCGAGTCCATCGTCTACGACCTGCTCTCGCGCGGGAGCGCCTCGCCGCCCGTCCCGTGGCGGTCGATCGGCGTTTTCGCCGTGCTGGAACTCTTTCTCGGCGTGTATTTTATCACCCTGCTGGTCGCCTTTTCCTTCCTGCGGCGCTGGACCCTCGTCGCGATCGGCGCGGTCTTCTGGATTCTGCTCGGCTTGCGATCCCTGCAAGCGCCCTACGCCGAACTGCTCGACCCCTCCTCCCTCCTCGTCGCCCCGGCTGAGATCGATGACCGATGGGAATGGCCCCGGCTCCAACTCCTCGTCATGGGCGTCATCGCCCTGATCGCGTGGATCGTCGGCTATATCCTGTTCTCGTTCCGTCAGGGTTCCGCCAGCGCCTTCTCGCGCAGGCTCCGCGAGACCTGCTGGGGAAAACTCGCGGGCGGGTGCGCCGTCGTCCTGATCGTGGTGATCTGGCTGGGCATCTTCGTCACGGTCTCGTGGGAGGACAGTGTCGAAACCGCTCGCGCCGAGGCGGCAGCCCCGGCCTCGCCGGTAGACCGCGCAAAAGAAATCGTCACGACGGAATCAGAACGCTTCCTCTTCGTCTATCGCCGGGAGATCCAGCACCGGGTCGAGACGTTGGAAGCGAAAGCCGACGCGATCCACGAGACCGTGGCCGACTTCCTCGAAATGCCGGAGGAAGATCGCGGCGACCGCATCACCGTCGATCTCTCCAGCCCCCTCGCCGCGCACAACGCCGGGCAGGCCTACTGGAAAAAAATCCGCATGACCCTGCCGCCTGGTGACGAGGACAACCCCGACCCCGGTGACAAGGAAGGCGTCGCCATCCTCGGTCACGAGATCACCCACGTCTTCCTCGACCAGATCACCGACGGGAGGCTCGGGGAATCCTTCGACGCGGCCCGCTGGTTCCACGAGGGACTCGCCAGCTACGTCGAGTTCCGCTTTTTCCGGGACGACAGCGGGGCCACCGCCTACCGCCGCTGGATCGCCCTCGCCGCGCAGTGGGAGGAAGTGGAATTTTCCGAAATGGTCCACAACGAAACCTTCTCGACGAAGCGCGACCCCTTCCTCGCCTACCCGGCCGGCTATCTCTGGGTCGACTCCCTCGTGCGGGTCTACGGCGATGACGCGCCCGCGAAGCTCCTCCGCGCCCTCGGACGCCGCGAGGGACCGCGCAAGCTCCGGGGCCTCGCCCTCTGGCGCGACGCCTGCCTCGCCGCCGATTTCGATCTGGAGCGGGTCCGATCGGATTTCCGCAGACAGCTCGCCGACCTGCGGGAGGAATATGCCGACGCCTCACAGGCGTTCCCGGAGATCACCGCCGGCGACGCCTTCCGGCGCGGGGACAAAATCGTGATCCATCCGGAATTCCCCGACGGATGGAAGAGCCATCTGCCCGACGGGGCCGAAATCCTCTGTCGGGTGCGCCCCCGCGCCGACGCCAGACCGACCGAGTGGCGCTACAGCGGGCTGGGCGAAGAGGAGAGCTTTTCCGTCCCCGCGATCTCCTTCCTGAAGCCCGCCATCGGTTTCCAGATCGGCTGGAAAATGGAGGCGGATTCCCGCTTTCCCGTCTTCGGGGAATGGGTCAACGTGACGGTTTCGGAGTAAAAAACAAGGCAAGCCCCACGAACAAAAAGCGACGCGGGGGGCTTGCCAAATTTCTGGCAAAACGCTACAACAACGAAATGGAACCGAATTTATCTCTCTCGCCCGGAAGCGCCGTTGGCTCGGCGGTCGTCGATCAACTCGCCCGCACCAAGGGATGGACGCGATTTTTCAGCATTATCATGTGGATTGGGGCAGTGTTTCTGCTTTTGGCAGGAGCTGGAATGATGTTCATGGGTCTGGCGGCGGGTGCCACCTCCGGCCAGATCGAAGAACAACTTGCGGCCGTCGGCGGAGGTATCGGCCTGGGGGTGGTTTACCTCGTCTTGGCCTTTTTTTACATTTACCCCGCCCTCAAACTCGGCGGCTACTCCAGCCGGATCGCCGATCTGATGAACGCCCCGAACGAGGCGAATCTCATTGCGGCCCTCAACGAACAACGCGCCTTCTGGAAATACGTCGGCATTCTCATGATAGTGATGTTTGCTTTTTACGCCATCGCCATTGTCGTGATGATCATAGGCGTCGCTGGCGCGGCCGCCTCCGGCGTGTCGTAGCCTTCACTTCAATTGCGGCGGGACGTTGCCGTAGTTCCAGCCCGCTTTGAATTCGGGTGCCGCTTGGCCCGCGGGCACCTCGCCGGGCTTGAGTTCCTTGGTGAGGGCGATGCCCGCGTCGCGGATGAGGTCACCGGCTTCGGGCACGAGATTGCTGTAGCTCGTCAGTCTCGTCTCGTAGCCGCCGCCCTGTGGACCCATCGCCTCGCTCGTGGGCACGTAGCCGACACAACCGTTCGCGAGACTGACCGGCCAGGTGAAGGGAAACGGGCTCGCCGCCTTTTGCTGCAATCCGAATTCACAAAAATACTCCGCCGGATTGGTCACGAAAACCGCTGGTCCGATCTGCACCGCCTGGACCTCGACCCGGCGAACCGGCTCTTTGTCGACCAAGGCTTGGAGCATCACGATCTCCTTGGCCCAGATCCAATCGTTCAGCGCGGCCGCTCCGGCGGGCGGTGCCGCGGCGAGGGCGCGGCTTTTCGCGACCCGCTCCGCCGAGGGCGGACGACGGGGAATTTCGAGGACGCGGGAACGCGTATCGACGGCCACCTCCTTGGTGAGGGAGGCGACCAACCCGGCCAGGACTTTCACCGCCTCGGCCCCGACGGACCCGCCCACGAGCATCGCGCCATCCGCTCCGCGCGGCGCGACCACCGGCGAGGCGTTGTCGACCTGGGTGACATCGCCCGAGGCCCCGTTGAGAAAGACCACCACCACGTCCTCTCCGAAGGCTCCGCGGATCACTTTTTCCAGCGCCCAGGGATAGTTCGCGGAGATGCCGGGCGGGCTGGTGGTGGCATGGCAGGCGAAATTGACGACGCAACCGACCAGTTTTCCCTCGTCGTCCCAGGCCCCGATGACGCCGACCTCGGGATCGATCGGACCGGCCGGCTCGACCATGTCGGGATTGCCGGCCCGGGGATGGGTGAAGCTGAGTCCGTTCTTCATGCGCCAGCGGCGGTTGAAGCTGACCCCGTCCTCCTCGCCCCGGCCAAAACCGAGACGGATTTCGGCCCTCTTTTCGTAGGCCTCGGTGACCGCCTCGACGATGCCCGCCATCATCGTCTCGAGGTAGGTGGGATCCGCGGCGGAACTTTTCTCGTAGGCCAGTTCCTGGACGAGTTCGTCGGCGTGGTCGAACTCGCCCGGCAGGACCATGCCGGTCGGACCCGAGCTGTGGGAATGCGAAGCCCCGATGAGAACCGCCTCGCCCGGGATTCCCGTTTTTTCCTGAATGCGGCGGCGCACTTCGGCGACCTGGGGTTCCCGGATGAAAAGGGCGTCGAGCCCGACGAGAGCGACCACCTTGGCTCCGTCGTCAAAGACCACCGCACGGGCCTTGCAGGGATCGTGAAAGGCCTGGTGATACCCTTTCAGGTAGCCGCCGGGGCGCTCCATCCCGATCTCCGGGGAAATGTCGCGCTCGGCGAAACCGGATTTCACCGGGGCCGAGTGAAGAGGGTGCAGGCCCGCACCCGACAGGGTCAGGCCGAGGAGGAGAAAGAAGAGAGAACGTTTTTTCATTTCGGGAAACGGTATCACAGGCGAGGGCATTCGGGAAAATGCCGGTTCTGGCGTGATCTCGCCCGCCGCGCGAGCCGCACCGGCTCAGGGAAGCGGCTCGCGGGGGATTTTCTGTTTTCCGAAGAGCTTCTGGCCGAGGCGGCGGAGAGGTTGCTTCTCGACTTCGGCTTCCCGAACAACTTCGGCGCGATGGCGGATCGTGGGCACTCCGGGTTCGGGAAAGACCTGGGCGGCTTCCTCCCCGATCTCGCTGCGGACATCCTCGTCGTAGCTGCTCGCCACCGCCGCTCCGTCTCCGTGGACCACGACGGGCTGAATGAAGATCATCAGCTCGGAGCGGGACTTGGCGACATTGGTGCTTTTGGCCGCGTGCCCTATCAGGGGAATATTTTTGAGGATGGGAATGCCGGCATCGGCCTCGTTTTTCGACTCGGAGATGAGTCCTCCCAGAATGATGGTGGAGCGATTGGCCACGGTGACGGTGGTGTTGAGCTCCTGCTTGCCGATGATGGGGATCTCGTTCTGGTCGATGAGCTGCTGCCCCACGACGCGGTCGTTGACCTGGACGATGTCGAGAGTGACCTCGTCCTCTTCGTTGATCGTCGGGAGGACTTCGAGCTTGAGGACGACATCCTTGAAATCGACGGAGGAGCGCACCGAGTTCGGGTTGTTGGTGTCGGAGACGGAGGTCGCCGGATAGGGCACCTCCTGGCCCGAGGTGATCTCGGCCCGTTTCCCGTTCTGGGTGTAGACGACGGGGCGGGAAAGCACCTTGAAGCGCTGGGTCGCCTCCAGCGCGGTGACGATGACGTCGAGGGACTGCCCGATCTGTCCGTAGAAATTCAGCCCGGTCGCGGGGCCGAAGGGCGTGGTGGTGATCATGTCCGCGAGGTTGGCGATGTTGCCGGGAGCGCCCGGGAGACCGATGATGTCGTTGCGTCCGTTGATGTTCCCGCTGGTGAATCCTCCGCTGCTCGGTTTTCCTCCGTTGAATTTCACGAAGCGCTGGAGGTAATCGACCCCGAATTCCACGTCGTCGCTGAGGGTGAGTTCCCCGATCACGGTGGCGAGGTAGACCTGCACGGGACGGCGGTCGAGGCGCTCTATCATGTCCATCACGATCTGCTGCGACTCGGTGGTGCCGGCCACGATGATGGTGTTGGCCTGCCGGTCGGCGATGATGCGGGTTTTTCCCACCAGCACGGAGATGGGGGCCACCTCGTCGATGGGAAAGGCGATCTGGTCGCTGCGGCCGCCCACCTCGTCGGTGGAGCCCTGCTGCTGGGTGCGGTTCTGGTTGTTCTGCGCGGTCCGGTTTCCGCCGGTGAGGGTGGACAATTGCGAGGAGGTCACTGGGGTCGTGCGGGTCTCGATCTGGCGGCCGCCGGGGAGCTGGGTCTGGCCGGTCCCGGTGTCCTGGAGGATGTCGACGAGCACCGGGAGGATGTCGTTGGCCTTGACGTATTTCAGCTTTCTTTCCAATGGTTCGGGATTGTCGAGAGGCTGATCGAATTGGCCGATGAGCCCGAGCACGTAGGCGGCATCGGTCGGCGATGCGACGATCATGATGCGGTTCATGCGATCGTCGGGGATGAGTTGGGCAGCGGGCTGATCGGCGGTGCCGACCCCGCTCATGACGTTGCGGGAGCGGGCGTTCCGTCCCGCCGCCTGCGCCTGCTGCGGAGCGTTGTTGGCGTTGCCCCCGCTGCGGCTCTGGTTGCCCCCCTGCTGCGGAGCCTCGGGGGCGGCGGTGCCGGTGACAGTGCCCCGGGACTCGCTCTGGCGCTGGCGTTCCACCATGCGGGCGTCCATCGCCGCCTGAATGATCTGGGCGACGACATTGGCCTCGGCGTAGTCCAATTGCACGAACTCGGTGATGAGCGGCGCGTCGTCGACCGGATGATCGATGATGGACCGCACCCGGATCAACTGCCGCACGATGGGACTGGTCTCGGTGATGAGGAGTCCGCGCGGATGGATCACCGGGGTGATGCGGCCGAATTCGTTGAGGACGATGTGATTGCTGAAAATGGTCGCGGCGTCCTCGGGATCGACGAACTCGAGTTCCATGAAAAACCCGACGAGCGACTCGCCGTCGGGAAGCAGGGTCGCATCGGTGTAAATGACGACGCCCTCGCTGAAAGAGGGGCTGCTGCCGCCCTTGCGCGCGCCGCCGAGGAGGACCTTGACGCTCTCGTCGTCGGGTTCGGTCACGATGACGTAGCCGTTCACCAGCAGGGCGGCCTCGATCAGGCGGATCGCTTCGTCGCGGGACACTTCGCTGGGGGTGACCAGACTGACCTGGGGGCCTTCGAAGATGGAGCTGTCCTTCACGATGGGCTTGTCGATGAGACGCTCGTAGATGCTGAGGATGTCGTTGACCGGGTTGAGCGGGAACTGGAGGCTGACACGATCGCCGAGAGGGGCGGCGTCCGCTCCGCCGGGACGCTGCAACGCGGAGGGTGCCTGGAGGGGGGTGGGGCGGCGGTCCGCGTCATCCTGCTGCGCGCGGACAGACACCGCGCCGAGAAAAACGAGAACCAATAGGACGCACCACCCTGCCCCGCCGCAGTTTCGCCGGGAACCGCTGAAAATCTCGCTGCTCATCTGTCGTGTTTCTCTATCCGGGGTCGTGTTTCTCATCCCTCATCCCGGGCCGCCGCGCACGGGTAAACCCCGCTCCGGGACAAAGGATTCATCTTTTCCTAAAAAGGACACCCCGCTTTTACCCCAACAGCCTCCCGCATACAACAGCAGAGAAATTCTTTCGCCGACTTGATTCCGGTAATCGTGGAAAATCCAGCCGGATGGGTCGTGCCACCACCCTTCACTCCACCACGCTGGAAATCTTCCCGTCGGCGAAACGGGTCTGGATGATTTCCCCCGCCTTCACCTGACCGGCCGATTTCACGACCCGGCCCGAGGGATCCGTGGTCACGGAAAATCCCCGCCGGAGGATGGAGTCGGGGCTGAGCGATTCCATCAGGGTGCCCAGATTTTCCAACTGACGGCGGCGGTCGGCGAAGGCCCGCCGGGCGGCCAGGTCGAATCGCCCGCCCGTCTCGAGGACGCGTTCGCGGCGGCGAGCCAGTTCCCGCTCGGGCTGGAGGGCCTGCAACCCGCGGCGCGCGCTCCCCAGGTCGCCCCGGCAACGCGAGAGTCGCACGGAGAGGGCGGCCTCGATGCGCTCGCCGAGATAATCGAGCGACTGGGTCCACTGACGCATCCTCCGCCCCGGTTCCCGCGCCGCGAGTTCGCGCTGGAGCGATTGGAGATGGCGGGACGAAATCGCCAGAGCGTGTTCGGTTTTCGCGTCTAGCGAATCCTGCAGGCGTCCGAGATGGCGTCGCAGGGCGAATCCGTCGGGAACGGCGTTTTCCGCGGCGGCGCTGGGGGTGGGCTCGCGGCGGTCCGCCACGAAATCGGCGATGGTGAAATCGATCTCGTGCCCGACCCCGGACATCACCGGGAGGGAGGAGGCGGCGATGGCGCGGGCCACGACCTCCTCGTTGAAAGCCCAGAGATCCTCGATGCTGCCTCCGCCGCGGGCGACGATGACGAGATCGGGACGGGGAATGTTTTTCGCCTCGTCGAAGGCGCGGACCCCGGCGGCGATCTCCTCGGCCGCCCCATCGCCCTGAACCCGCACCGGATGGATGAGGACACGAATCCACGGCGCCCGGCGTCCGAGGACGTTGAGCATGTCCCGTATCGCCGCGCTGGTCGGCGAGGTGACGATGCCGATGGTCCGGGGAAAGGCCGGGAGCGGTTTTTTCGCCGCCGGATCGAAGAGTCCCTCGGCCTCGAGGCGGCGTTTCAGCGCTTCGAATTTCGCCTGCAGATCGCCGTAGCCCTTCGGCTGCACGGTCTGGGCGATCAACTGGTACTGCCCCCTCGCTTCGTAGACCGAGATGTTCCCGTAGATCCGCACCTGGAGGCCGTCGCTCAGCCGCACCGGACTTTTTGCCGCAGCCCCTTTGAACAAGACACAGGCGAGCTGGGCGAAGGGATCCTTGAGGGTGAAGTAATGGTGCCCCGATCCGGGAAGCCGGTGGTTGCTGATCTCGCCCTCGATCCAGACCCCGCGGAACCGCTCTTCGAGGTTCTCGCGGAGGAGGGCGGTGATCCCCGCGACGGTATGGACGTGGTCGCTCATCACTCTCCGGGAGAACCGCCCCGCATTTTCAGGATCGCTTGCGCCATGTCGGGAGCGCCGTAGAGCGCCGTCCCCGCGACCATGACGTTGGCGCCGTGGGCGGCGGCGATGACGGCGGTGCGTTGGTCGATCCCGCCATCGACTTCGATATGCCAGGCGAGATCGTGATCCTCCCGGTAGGCGCGCGCCGCCGCGACCTTGGGCATGGTCTCTTCTTCCATGAAGGCCTGTCCGCCGAATCCGGGGACCACCGTCATGACGAGGAGAAGGTCGATCCGGTCGAGCCAGGGAAGGACCGCCTCGAAGGGCGTCGCCGGATTCAGGGCGAGCCCGCAACCGAGCCCCGCCGCCCGGATCCGCGCCAGGGTCTCGCCGACGTCGTGGTCCGCTTCGACGTGGACGGTGATGCGGTCCGCCCCGGCGTCGATGAAGCGGTCGAGGTAGCGGTCGGGGTGGGTCATCATGAGATGCGCATCGAGAGGGATCGCCGCGTGCGGGCGGACCGCCGCGACGAACTGGGGCCCGAAGGAGACGTTTTCGACAAAATGACCGTCCATGACATCGAGGTGGAGCCAGTCGGCACCGGCGTTTTCGGTCCTGGTCACTTCGTCGCGAATCCGCGACCAGTCGGCCGCGAGAATCGAGGGGGCGATGATTCGGGTGTTGCAGTCGCTCATGCTGGGGCCATTATCTTCACGGTTTCGGAGTTCCGCAAACCATTGTCTCCCGAAAACGATCCCATGGTCAGCCATTCTCCCGAGGAAAACGAGGACGCCCGCATCGAACTCACCAGCGATACCTTCCTGATGAGCCAAGCGCTGCGTCAAGCGCAGAAGGCCTACCTCGCCGGGGAGGTCCCCATCGGGGCGATGATCGTGCGGGAAGGCCGCATCCTCGCCCGCGCCCACAACCAGGTCGAGACCTTGCGCGACGCCACCGCCCATGCCGAGATGCTCGCGCTGACGCAGGCCCAGGAAGCCCTGGGCGACTGGCGTCTGACCGATTGCGATCTCTTCGTCACCAAAGAGCCCTGCCCCATGTGTGCCGGGGCCATCGTCCACTGCCGGATCCGCCGGGTCGTTTTCGGTTGCGGCGATCCCAAGGGAGGCGCGGCGGGGGGGCTTCTCAACCTCCTCCAGCAGCCGACCCTCAACCACCACAGCGAGATCACCGGCGGGGTTCTCGAAGAAGAATCCGTCCATCTTCTCAAAACCTTTTTCCACGAAGCCCGCCTCAAAAAGAAAGCTGGCTCCGACGGGTAAAACGGTTCATTCTGCCCCTCTTTTCCCCATGCGTTTTCAAAATCTCGCGAGATATCCCGACATCGGAACCAATTGCTACCTCCTCGAAACCGGCGGGACGCGCATCGTCCTCGACGCGGGGACCCACCCCAAGCACACCGGCAAAGACACCCTGCCCTTGTTTGAAAAACTCGAGCCCGGATCTCTCGACGCGATTTTGCTGAGCCACCCCCATCTCGACCATATCGGGGGGCTTCCCGTGCTCATGAAACAGCACCCCGAGGCGGCCGTCGCGATGACCGAAGCGACCCGCGAGAACGGCGGCGCGCTGCTCCACAATTCGGTCAATGTGATGAAAGCCCAGCGCGAGGAGCTGGACGAACCCGCCTATCCGCTTTACTCGCATCGGGCCGTCGACGAGGCGGAGCGCACCTGGCTCACGCGGGAGGTGGGCGAGACCTTTTCCCTCGGAGATCGCGAGCGGGTCTCCTGCCGGTTCTTCCGGGCGGGACACGTCCTCGGAGCGGTCGGGATCCGCCTGGAGCACGACAACAGGACTTTTTTCTACACCGGCGACGTGCATTTTGAAGAGCAGACCCTGGTCCGGGCGGCGAGTTTCCCGGTCGAAAAATTCGACGCCATGGCCATCGAGACCACCCGCGGCGACCACCAGCGCGACCCGGAATATTCGCGGGCGGCGGAGCAGCGCCGCCTCGGCGAGGCGATCAACCGCACCCTGGATCGCGGCGGGGCCGTCCTCATTCCCGTCTTCGCCTTCGGCAAAACGCAGGAACTTCTCCTGATGCTGCGCGAGTTGATCGACGCGGATGTCATTCCCCCCGTTCCCGTCCACATCGGCGGTCTCAGCACCCGAATGACCCAGATCGCGGACCGTTTTTCCCACGATCCGGGGCGCAACCACCGGGGGTTCAAGCTGCTGGAGGAATTCCCCGGCCTGCGCGTCCTCGCCCGCGGCCATCGCGAACCCGAGTTTCATCCCGGCGCGATCTACGCCCTCTCCAGCGGCATGATGTCCGAGCACACCGTCTCCCATCGTTTCGCCCGTCGCATCCTCCCCTCGGAGGCGCACTCGATCCTCTTTGTCGGATACGCCGACAAAGACAGCCTCGCCGGGCGCATCCTCGCCGCCGGCAAGGGCGGGCGCGTCGCCCTTTCGGACAATTCCCCGCACGAATCCGAAATCCGGTGCGATGTCGAACGCTTCGACTTCAGCGGACATGCCCCCCGCGAACAAATCGTCGACTACACCGTCTCCTGCGATCCGAAAACGGTCCTCCTCGTCCACGGCGACGAACCGGCGCGGGCCTGGTTCAAGGCCGAGTTGGAGCGGCGTCTCCCCAAGGCGCGGGTCATCATCCCCGCTCCGGGCGAAAGCGTGGATTTGTGAGAAAAGCCGGGACCTTCACTCCGCCTCGCCACCCGACGTCGCCTCGTCACCCGGCGCGGCTTTTCCGGACTCCAGGGCCTTGACCCGGCGGAAGAGACTCCCGAGCTGCTTGATCCGCATCGCCTCGCGGCGGCCTTCCTTGAAAGGACGGGCCGGATACCCGAAGTAAGTCCCGCCCGGCTCCCGGATCGAAGCGATCACGCCGGTGCGTCCCCCGCAGGTGACGCGGTCCGCGATAACGAGATGGCCGGCGATGCCGCACTGCGCCGCCAGGGTGACATAATCCCCGATCCGGGTGCTGCCCGAGATCCCGGTCTGGGCGACGACGATACAGTGTTTCCCGATGATGCAGTTGTGGCCGATCTGCACCTGGTTGTCGATCTTGGTTCCCTCGCCAATGACCGTCTCGCCGAAGCGGGCCCGGTCTATCGTGCTGGAGGCCCCAATCTCCACATCGTCGCCGATGCGGACGATCCCGAGTTGCTCGATCTTGCGATGTCGGCCCTCGACGAATTCAAATCCGAACCCGTCCGCCCCGACCACGACGCCGGGATGGAGGATGACCCGGTTCCCCACGAGACAGCCCTGACAAATCGTCACATTCGCTGCGATGACACAGTCCTCGCCGATCACGACATCCCCGCCGATGGCCGCACCCGCTCCGATGCGGGTGCCTTTCCCGATGACCGCGCCCTCCGCCACCGTGGCCTTGGCCGCGATCGAGACGGCGGTGGGATCGAGTCGCGCATCGGGATGGACGAAGGCGGTCTGGTGGACTCCCGCCTCGAAGGGCGGCGAGGTCACTCCGTAGAGCCGCACGATGCTATCGAAGGCGAGCACCGGATTCTCCACCACCACGAGAGCCGCGCTTTCCGGTGCCGACACCGCAACCTCGGGCACCAGGACCAGGCCCGCGCGGGTCGAGCGGAGCTGCTCGCGGTACTTCGGGTTCCCGTAAAAACTGACACAGCTCTCGTCGGCGTGGTCCAGAGCGGCGAAGTTGGTCAGGATCGTCGCGGCGTCGCCGCGAACCAGTTCCCCCTCGACCAGGGCGGCTATTTCTCCGACGCTCGTTTTCATGATCCGATGTCCTTCTTCGCACCCGATCCGGGTTTTCGCAAAAACAGAAGAGGATGTCCGAAACAAAAAAAGCGGCGGGAACCGCCGCTTTGGATCGGGATTTTTCCCGGACGCGTCCCCGCTCAGTTTGTCGGGGCGGCGGCGGCCGGTGCCCCGGCGTTGAGGGTGCTGACCACTTCGGCGGTGAGATCCTTCACATTTTCCGAGGTGTAGAGGATGGCCTTGTTCGCCTTGGGCAGGAAAGATTTGTCAAAGACGAGGTCGAGCCCCTGGGCCTGCACGATGGTATCGACGGTCTTTTTGATCTCGTCCACCAAGGTCGCTTCCATCTCCTGGCGGGCGGTCATCACTTCGGCCGAGGCCTTGCGCTGGGCGTCGGAGATTTCCTTGCCTTTGGCCTGGCGCTCCTGGAAAAGGGCCTGGAGTTGCTCCAGCGCTTCCTTCCGCTTGCTCTCGGCCAGCGCGGTGTCCTTGTAGACGGCGTCCAGTTCGGCCATCTTGTTGTTCATCTGCTGGTAGGCGGCCTGGCGCTCGTCGAGATTCTTGCGCTTCTCGTCGGCGAGATCGTTGATCTGTTTCACCTGGATCTCGGTCTTGTAGAACTGGTTGAGCGCTTCCTGCATGTCGATGACAGCAATTTTCAACTCTTGTCCGGAGGCGCTTGGAGCGAGCACCGGCAGGGCGAGGGCAAGGAAGAGGGCGGGCAGGCGGAATTTCATAGGGGTCAATCAGGAGAATGAGAGGGAAGGTTCGCCTTCAGCAACCACGCCGGGGGCGGTGAGTGTGCATCGGGCTCAGAACGGACGATAGGGCACGTGGTTTTCTTAGAAAAACTCTGCGTTTCCCGCGATTAGAACTGGGCGCCCATGGTGAACTGGAAGCGTCCGCCGTCGTCGTTGAAGCCGTCGTGCTGGATCGGGAAGGCGTAGTCCAGACGCACCGGAGCGCTCCCGAGGACGAAGAGACGGACACCGAGACCCCAGTCGGAGTGGATCCCGCCGGCGATCGAACCGGCCGGGCCGTCGCTGACCTCGCCGAGATCGTAGAAGGCGGCCGCCCGGATTTTCTCCACGATCGGCACGGAGACTTCCGCCGTCGCGTTCCAGGAACGCTTCCCGCCGAGGACTTCGCCGCTGACCGGATCGCGCGGACCCACGTCGCGGAACTCGAAGCCGCGCAGATTGTTGGCACCGCCGAGGAAATGGCGGGTGAAGACGTGATCCCCGTCCGAGGACTGGTTCACTTCCCCGCTCAGGCTCAGGATGATGTCGCGGGGCAGGAGGATGTATTGAGCGGCGCTGGCGGAGAAAATCGTGTCGTCCACGTCGCCACCGAGACCGGCGAACTCGAATCCAGCCGAAGCCTTGTGCCCCTCGCGCGGCAGGAAGACGTTGTCGCGGGTATCGCGGACGACGCTGGTGCCGACCGAACTCTTGAAGAAGTCGCCCTCTTCGGCGAGGAAGGCGGGAGACGCCCCGGGGACCGCGTCGATCTCGATTTGCTCGGCCCGGTAATCGCCCACCAGGTAGGTGAACTCGCCGATCGATTTGCGCAGCGAGAAGGCCGCGCCATAGCTGGTCTGGTCATACTCGTCGCTGAGGAAAAGGAGGTCGCGGTAGTAGGCCTCGGTCGTGAAGGCCAAGCGGTGCCCGAAGAGCCAGGGTTCCGTGATCGAGATGCTGGCGTCCTTGCGCTCGCTACCGGCCCGGACACTGAAGCGGAAACGCTGCCCCGCCCCGGTGAAGCTCGGCCAGTCGAAGAGATCGAAGTTGGTCTGGGTGACCTCGAAGAAACCGGTCAGGCTGTCGATCGAACTGAACCCGGCCCCGAAGTTGATCGTCCCGGTGGGTTTCTCCACGACCCGGATGAGGAGGTCCTTCTCGTCGAGGTAGCTGGTGTCCACCGGGATCACTTCGACGCTGGAGAAATAGTTCATGTTCTGGAGACGACGCTCGGTCACGTCGGCCTTGGTCGTGTCGTAGACTTGGCCGGGCTCCATCGGGAGCTCGCGACGGATCACGTGTTCCTTGGTCTTGTTGTTCCCCTCGATGCTGACCTGGCCGATTTTGTAGGGACGGCCCTCGGTGACATCGAGGACGACGCGCACCGCACCGCTCCCGGAGTCTTCGAGGCGGGGGCTGACCCGGGCATCGGCGTAGCCGCGGCTGCCGTATTGGTCGGTGATGAGCTGGATGTCGGACTTGAGCTTATTCCCCGCGAAGGTGTCCCCGGCCGAGGTCTTGAGGAAGGGCAGCACGTCCTCCTGCATATTCAGCACGGTGATACCGTTGATCGCGAGACTGTCGACCTGATAGGTCTGGCCCTCGTCAATGGTGATGATGACATCGACGTGCTTGGCGTCGGCCCGGAGACGCGAGACATTCACGACCCTGGCGTTGAGGTAGCCGTTGTCGCGGTAGAAATCCTCGATCGCCCGGACATCCTGCGCGAGGGTCTCCGCATCGGTCGAGCCCCCTTTGCTGAAAATGGTGGTGATGCCCTTTTCCTTTTGCGTCATCTCCTCTTTGAGACGAGAGGCGGGGAAGGCGGTGTTGCCGACAAATTCAATGTTGCGGAGCACTCCCTGGGTGCCCTCGTCGACGGTGAACATCACGGTGGAATATCCCTCGGCGGTGGGTGCGCCGATGCGATAGGTCACTGTCGCCTCGGAGAAGCCCTTCTTGCGGTACATCTCCTGCATTTCCTGCCTCGCGGTCTGGAGCGCGGATTCGTCGATGGGCTTGTTGACCGTGAGATCGATTTTCTTCTCCAGCTTGGAGGTTTCGATGAGGGTGTTGCCGACAAACTGGGAACCGCCGTAGACAGCGCGCGTCTGGGCCACCACGATGAGCGCCACTCCGCCGGAGGCGCTGTCGGAGAGAATGCGGACGTTCTCCACATCCCCGCTCGCATAGAGGCTCTTCACGTCCTCGTCGATCTGCGCCATGGAGAGCTTGTCCCCGACGCGGGTGGACATGTGGGAGAGAATACGCTCGGGTGCGACGGTCTGATTGCCGACATACTGGACATCGATGGATTTCACCACCGCCCCTTCCTGTGCGAGCCCTGAAAGCGCCCCCCCTTGGAAAGCGAGCATCCCGGCCATCAATCCGAGGGATGGTGCGAGGAAACGGGGGCGGAGTCGTTTCAGTAAATTCATAGGCTGATCAAAGTGTTCCGTGCTCGGTAAGGCGGTAAAGTCTGTGTGTGGTGGTTTCTGAAACCCCACCGGAAGAAACCCACTAGATAGAACCTCAAGGCCCCGCGTCAAGTTGGAATTTGCTCCGGCGGTGTTCCGGAAAGGACTGAAATCGAGCCAAGTAAACGGCCAATTTCCCCCTTCTGCAATTGTTTATCGTAAATCCCCCGCGAAGCAAGCAAAACGTATCGACTTTTATAATTTTTAGGTTATCTTGATTTTCTGGAAAATTTAAATATCATTTCCTCCTTATTGGATCGGGCTTGAGGCTCTTTCTTTTTCATTTTCGTCCCCTTGTCCCCCGTGACCGACCCTTATCCAGCCGAGCCCGAAGCGTCCCCCGCGCGGGAGTTTGAACAGAGCCTGCGCCCGCCGGACTTCGTGGAATTTTGCGGCCAGGCGAAAGTGAAGGAGCGCCTCATTCTCATGGTCGATGCGGCCAAGGGGCGCAACGACGCCCTCGATCACGTATTGCTCTGCGGCCCTCCCGGACTCGGCAAGACGACCCTGGCCCACATCCTCGCGCGCGCCTTCGGGAGCGAGATCCACATCACCAGCGGCCCCCAGATCGAAAAGGCGGGCGATCTCGCGGGCATCCTGACAAACGTGCAGCACGGCGATTTTCTCTTCATCGACGAGATCCACCGCCTCCACCCGGCCATCGAGGAATACCTCTACCCGGCGATGGAGGACTTCAAACTCGACATCATCATCGACTCGGGACCGAGTGCCCGCTCCATCTCCCTCTCCCTGCCGAAGTTCACCCTGATCGGCGCCACGACCAAGGCCGGCATGCTGACCCGCCCGCTCCTGTCCCGCTTCGGCATCACCAACCGCCTCGAT
>JAAYAT010000111.1 GCA_012719225.1 Verrucomicrobiaceae bacterium | reverse complement strand
GCCGGGCTGGAGAAATTGGGTCAGCTCGCCCGCAGCGATGGAAAAGCTGTCCCAGTTGATGATGGCGTTGGCGCTGCCCTGGTGGATCTGCAAGTTGCCGCCGGTCCCGGCGCCGAAGTGGATGTCGCCGTGGACCACGCTACCCCCTTGGGGATTGGCCCGCACCGGAGACAAACAGGTCATCATACCCGGAGCGAGGAGACTTAGGATGAGCCGCTGGAGCCAGGGCGACCGGCGAAAAAAGGCACAGCCACTGCTCTGGTGAAGAGTGGGACGATTCATGGGGAGGAGGGGTTGAGGGGACTGGCGTTTGCGGGAGTGTCCCGCAAACAGTTCCAAGGTTCACTATGGGAACCGAAGCCCCCGTGTCCATTACTTTCTTGGCCGTCTTGACGCCCGAAATCACGCGAAGCGGGGAGGGGGAGGAAGGGCGGTTTTCTCCGCAAACACGTCGAATTTTACTTTGCCCGGCGGGGCAAGACATCCTTATCTTGGAAACATGGAAAATACTCCCTCTTCTCCTTCCCGCCGCCGTTTCATCGGCACCGCTCTCGCCGCTGGCGCTGTGGCCAGCGGCCCCAACCTGCTCCTCGGTCAGGCCAAGGGCGCCAACTCCCGCTTTCGCGTGGGGGTGATGGGGCTGGGCCGGGGCCGGGCGCATATCAAGGCCTATCTCGACGTGCCCAACGCGGAGGTCGCCTATATCTGCGACGTCGACGCCAACCGTCTCGCCACCGGGGACAGCACGATCAAAGGCAAGCAGGAGAAACTGCCGGAAAAGGTGACCGATTTCCGCCGCATTCTCGACGATCCCGAGATCGACGCGATTTCCATCGCCGCACCGAATTTCTGGCAAACCCCCGCCGCCATTCTCGCGATGAGGGCCGGCAAGAACGTCTACGTGGAAAAACCCGCCAGCTACAGCGCCCACGAGGCGATGCAACTGGTCAAGGTGGCGGAGGAGACCAAGCGCCAGATCATCATGGGCAACCAGCGGCGCTCCTATCCGGGGATGAACGAAGGCATGCAGAAGCTGCGCGAGGGAGTCATCGGCGAGCGCCGCTACGCCCGCTGCTTCTACAACAGTGCCCGCGTTTCCATCGGCAAGGGCAAGGTCACCGCTCCTCCGGCCGAACTCGATTGGCTGATGTGGCAGGGTCCCGTCCCGGACGCGCCCTACAAGGACAATCTCGTGCCCTACAACTGGCATTGGCACTGGCTCTACGGCGGCGGCGAGCTCGCCAACAACGGTCCCCACGGTCTCGACATCGCCCGCTGGGCAATGGAGTTGGACTATCCGACCCGCGTCACCTGCAACGGAGGTCGCTATCATTTCGACGACGACCAGGAGACCCCCGACACCATCGCGGCGACCTACGACTACGACGGCAAGATGGGGATCTCGTGGGAGGCTTCGTCCTGCCACCGGCGCAAACCCGAGTCCCACGCCTTTGTCTCCATCTACGGGGACGGCGGCAAAATGGATTTCGGGACCTCGGGCTGGACCATCTACGACATCGACGGCAAACAGTTGGAGAAAAACACCGACAAGCCGAGCGACGTGCCGCATTTCACCAGCTTCGCCGACGCCGTCCGCGAGGGCAAGGCGGTCAACCAGACCATCGCCGACGCGCAGATCAGCACGATGCTTTGCCACCTCGGCAACATGGCCTACCGAGGCACCGGTGCGGTCGACGTCGATCCCGCCACCGGAAAATTGGTGGACAGTCCGGCGGCGCAGAAATTCTGGACCCGCGAGGCCTACCGCGAGGGCTGGGAGGTGTGAGGTCCGTTTCCGAGAGGGGACGCGCGGCGGTTTTCGCGCGGCGCGTCCCGGCTCCGCTCAGAGCCCGCTTTTCTGAATGACGGCGCGGAGTTCGTCCTGAAAGGCGAGGATCTGGGCTTCGCTCGGGCGGAAACCGCTCTCGACCGGATCCATGCCGAGGCGTCCGAGTTGGTCGAGCCACCACGCGGTGACATTGCCGCCGCCGAAGTCCACTTTTCCACTGATGATCGCGTCGGGCCGCAGGACGGAGTCGACGCTGACGGTCACGGAGGCGGCACCGGCTTCACCGTCGGCGTTTCCAGTCCCGTCGGCTCCCTCATCCCCGGCTCCGGCGTCCCCGGCTGCGGGTTCCGCCTCTTCGGGGGAGGGTTCCGCTTCTTCGGGTTCCGGCTCCGGCACCGGTTCGGGCTTGAGTTCGATCTTGAGGTCTTCGAGCAGAAAACGGGTCTCGAGGTAGGTGATGCGCAGGGCGAACTCGTCGCGGAGTTTCTTCTGAATCTCGGGAAGACCGTCCCCCTCGTCGGCCCATGTCTGGATTTGGGAGATCTGTTCGGAAGTGAGGGATTTGGGGTGGCTCATGGGGGGAAACAATTGGAAAAAATAGTGGCGTTTCATACCACACTTCGGAGTGCAAATCCACTTTCGCAAGCTATCCTTTCTCCGCCCGCCGAGCGCATCAAGGGCGGGCGTTTCATCCCTTTTTCCAACGGATTCCACCATGAGCACGAACTGGGACCAGCAATACCACGACGGTGAGACTCCGTGGGACAAAGGAGCGCCCTCTCCGCCGCTCCTCGAATGGCTCGACCTTCATCCGGCTGAAATGCAGGGCCGTGTTTTTGTTCCGGGTTGTGGGCTCGGCCACGATGTCAGGGTGATCGCGGCCCGCCCGGGAATCGACGCGGTGATCGGGTTCGACCTCTCCCCGAAGGCGGTCGCACTGGCGCGTGACTTTCCCGCGAGTGGCGGGGAAACCTACGTGGCGGGCGATCTTTTCGCGCTCCCCGACGCCTATCGCGGATCCTGCGATTGGGTCTGGGAGCACACGTGCTTTTGCGCGATCTCTCCCAGCCTCCGCGACGCCTACGTCGAGGCGGTGTCGTCGGTGCTGAAACCCGGGGGGCAATTTCTCGGGGTTTTCTATCTCGATCCGTATGACGAGGAACACCAGCCCGGCGACGGTCCGCCGCACGGTTCGACCCTGGAGGAACTGATCGACCGCTTCACCGGGAGGGGAGGATTTACCCTCGTCGAGAGCTGTCTCCCGACCCGCGCCTACCCCGGGCGGGAAGGCCTCGAATGGATCCTGCGGCTGGTCAGGAACTGACGAAGGTCGTTCCCGGTCCGAGTTGTTCCTGCTCGACCACCGCGCCAGCTTCGTAGGTGACGGTGCAGTTGCTGGCCGGGTGGGTGAATCCCTGGAAGTGACCGCCCGCTTTCACTCGATAGCGGTTTCCGTTGCCCGAATGCGCCGTGACCGAACCACCGTTCTCGATGAGGTAGACGCAGTCCACCCCGCCCGCGCCGATGATCTGGGCACCGGCGGGAACCCGATAGGTGACGCCTCTTTCGTCGGGATAAAAAAGAGTCCCCGTGACGACCTTGCTCGCGTCGGATCCCGGCGCGGAGGATTCCATGGTCTCGCACTGCGTCAGGAAGAGTAGGGCGGCAAGCAGGCAAATCCCGGTCGGAATGATTCTCATGGCTCGAAGAGGATGCGTGGGGTTTTTGGATTGATGACAAACCTTCTTGCGGTTACGAGTGCGGTTCAAGTTCCAATTTTTCTCATGAAAGCGCTCACCCTCACGGCCTATCATCAGTTTGCCTTCGGCGACGTGCCCGAGCCGGAGATCACGGAAAACGAAGTGCTGGTGTCGGTGAAGGCCTGTGGAATCTGCGGCTCCGATATTCACGGGATGGACGGGAGTTCGGGACGGCGCATTCCGCCAGTGATCATGGGACACGAAGCCGCCGGCGAGATTGCGAAGGTCGGCGGGGCGGTGAAAAAATGGAAAGCGGGCGACCGCGTCACCTTCGACTCGACCGTCTACTGCGGGGCCTGTCCCTCCTGCCTCGCCGGTCGGGTCAATCTCTGCCCTGACCGCAATGTCCTCGGGGTGTCCTGCGAGGACTACCGGCGCAACGGTGCCTTCGCCGAATCGGTCAAGGTGCCCCAACACATCCTCCACGCCCTCCCCGACGATCTTTCCTACGAACACGCCGCTTTCGCCGAACCGGTCTCCATCGCCCTCCATGGGGTCAACCGCCTGCCTCTGAAACCCGGCGATTCGGCTGTGGTGGTCGGCGCGGGGCTCATCGGTCTGCTCGTCGTGCAAGCTCTCAAGGCCAAAGGAGCGGGCACGGTCATCGCCGTCGATCTCGATGAAAAACGTCTCGCCCTCGCGAAGGAACTCGGGGCGGACGAGGCCTTCCTTTCCAATGACGAGGTTCCCGCCCGTGTCCGCGAACGGGTCGGCAATCCCGACGGTGCCGATGTCGCCCTTGAGGTGGTCGGCTTTGGCCCCACCATCCGGCTGGCGATCGATTCCGTTCGCAAAGGCGGCAGCGTCAGTTGCGTGGGCAATCTCAAGGCCGAGGTGCCCTTTCCGCTCCAGGCGGTCGTCACCCGCGAGATCAGTGTCTTCGGCAGTTGCGCCTCGGCCGGGGAATACGGAGAAGCCGTCGCGGCGGTCGCCTCGGGAAAAATCCAGGTGGCACCGCTT
>JAAYAT010000110.1 GCA_012719225.1 Verrucomicrobiaceae bacterium | reverse complement strand
CGCCGTGGTGACGGAGGTATTGATGGATGTCCATGCCGTCGATGAACTCCATCACGAAGTAGAGTTGGCCCTCGGCCGTCTCGCCGAAATCGAAGACAGAAAGGATGGCGGGGTGGTCGAGCCCGGCCATGGCCTGGGCCTCCTGCTCGAAGCGCTTGGCGAAGTTCAGTTCGTCAGGGCCTGTGGTGAAGGTCTCCGGGAGCAGCTTGATGGCGACGCGGCGGTTGAGCTTGGCCTGCCGTCCCTCGTAGACCGCACCCATGCCGCCCCGACCGATAATGCCGCTGATCTCGTACTGCGGCAGCAAGGCCTGCAGGGCTTCGGGCGAGGGCGGCTCCCAGGCGGTGAAGCTAAATGACATGGTGAAAAGTCTGCTTATTTCGGGCCGGAGGGGCAAGCGAAAAAACAAACAAGTGACGACAGTTGGCAAGCCCGCTACAACGACACACCGCGTTTCCACGGTTGGAAGTCCTCCTGCCCCAGGATTTGGGCTTTGGTTTGGACGCGGCCGGAAGCGACTTCAATGACCAGATCGAGGAGACGCTCGCCGAGTTCGTGGATCCCGGCTTCGCCTCGGATGATGGCTCCGGTGTCGAAGTCGATGAGATCGGGAAGGCGTTCGGCCAATTCGGTGTTGGTGCTCACTTTGACCACCGGAGAGACGGGATTGCCTGTAGGGGTGCCGAGTCCGGTGGTGAACAAGATCACGGTGGCGTGGGCACCGGCCATCGCGGTGGTGGATTCCACGTCACCGCCGGGCGTGCAGAGCAGGGTGAGACCGGGTTGGGTGGCCACTTCGGGGTAGTCGAGCGCCTCGACGACAGGGGAGGTGCCTCCCTTTTTTGCCGCTCCGGCGGATTTGATGGCGTCGGTGATGAGTCCGTCGCGGATGTTGCCGGGGCTGGGATTCTGTGAAAAGTCGCTCCCGACGGCGCGGGCGCGGGCAGCGTAGGCGGATGTCAGTTCGGTGAAGCGGGCGGCGACTTCGTCGGAGACACATCTGTTCACCAGTTCCTGCTCGACTCCGCAGAGTTCGGGAAACTCAGAGAGAATGACACGCCCGCCGAGCGCGACAAGTCGGTCGGCGAGGGAGCCGAGAGTCGGATTCGCCGAGATGCCGGAAAATCCGTCACTTCCCCCGCATTCGACGCCGAGACAGAGCTTGTCGAGGGAGGCGGGCCGACGGGTGGCCTGGTTGGCTTCGATGAGCCCGAGAAAGGTCTCTTTAATGGCCGTTTCCAAGAGGGTTTGCTCGTCGGGATAACCCTGTTGTCGGTAGGTCAGGAGAGGTTTGTCGAAGTGGGGAGAGCGCACCCGGATCGCTTCTTCGAGCATTTCGAGTTGGGCATGTTCGCAACCCAGGCTGAGGACGGTGGCACCGGCCACATTGGGATGGGTGATGTAGCCGGCCAGCAACCCGCAGAGGGCACGGGCGTCGTCGCGGGTGCCGCCGCAGCCGAGGGAGTGGGTGAGAAACTGGATCCCGTCCACCTGGGGGAAAACGCGTTTCGCTGCGCTCTCCTGGAGCGGTTCACAGGTGATCCGGCGTATCGCATCCGTCTCTCCACCGGAGCGATAGGTCTCGACAAGACGGTTGGCGAGTTGCTGGTAGTGGCTTGTTTTTTCGTAACCGAGGGTGCGCTCGAAAGCGGCGCGGATCGCGTTCACATTGCGTGTCTCGCAAAAGACCATGGGGATCACGACCCAGTGATTGGCCGTCCCGACGGAGCCGTCGCTGCGATGGTAGCCGTCGAAATGGCGCGACCGCCAGGCCGAGACATCGGGTGCGTTCCAGACAAATTGTCCGGCCCGGGTCCGGGTGAAATCGTCGGCGTCGTGTTGCAGGTTGGCGGTCGTGACGAGACCGCCCGCGGGGATGGGGCGGGTCACGACCCCCACGGTGACGCCATACATGCGGGCACGGTCGCCCACGGACATTTCCCACAGGGTGAATTTCTGCTTCGGCGGGATGGTCGCACGGATCTCGACACGGTGCTCTCCGAGGGTGAGGATTTCCCCCGGCGCGAGGGAGCGCAGGGCCACCCCGAGATTGTCGCTCGGATCGATGAGGAGGGCTTCTTTCATGAAAAAAGAAAATGGGTGCGGGCAAGACAAGGGAAGGGGAACCTTTGCCGGAGGCCGGGATTCTTGCAAAAGAATTTGGTTTTCAAGCTTCCCATTACCGACTATATTTGTTAAGTTTTCCAAATTAAATGGTTATGAATAAAACCCTTTTGTTCTCTATTTGCCTCGTCGGGACCGTTCACATTTCCCTCTCGCAGGGGACACCGGAAAAGATTGATCTGAAGGACCCCAATATTCAGTTTGTCGACGGTTCCGTGATTCCCATCCCGCTGGAGATCTTCACCTCGCTGGACAAGCTGGGGTCGCAGGACTGGGCGAAGCAGGTGGCCAGCTACGAGATCACGCTGGACACCAACCGCTCCCGCACCGCGATGCTTTTCGGCCTCACGATTTCGGAGGGGTTCATCGCGGTTCAGGCGGAGGACAAGGAGGCGGTGCGCCGGATCGGTCGCGAGGTCCTGCGTCTCTCCACTTCGCTCGGCGTCGCCGGATCGGTGGAGTCGCACGCCAACTCCATCGTCCACGCGGCGGGGAAGAGTCAATGGAGTGTCGTCCGCACGGAACTCGACAAGACCCGCCAGACCGTGCTCAACAAGATGGCCGAACTGCGCGACGACGAGCTGGTCGATCTCGTCAGTCTGGGCGGGTGGCTCGGGGGGACACGCGCGCTCGCCTCGGTGCTCAAGGAAAACTACTCGGTCGAGGGGTCCGACCTCCTCAACCAACCGGATTTGGTGAAACAGCTCAAGGACGACTTCAACGCGATTTCCGAACGGGCCCGCCGCGGCGAGGTGTTCGCGCGTATCTCCAAAACGCTGGAGCATCTCGAATCGCTCATGCGCACGGACGCCAACGGGGCGATCAGCGAAGGAAAGGTGATCGAGATCGCCCTTTCGACGAAACAGCTCGTCGAGGCCATTTATGAGAGCTAAGCCCCTCAGGTTCGCCGCTTCCGTCGTTCCCGGCGTCGTCGCTCTTTCGCTGTTGTCCGCTTCCCTGCACGCCCAGCGGCCGGAGGGGGAAATTTCGCCTCCCGCCGAAGAGTCCGCCGGACAAGCCCAACCGGTCATCGACGAGGTGAAGCTGATCGCCCAGCGCGCCGCGATGGCCTCGCTCACCGGGGAGAATCCTTTCATTCTGCGGGAATCGTCCTGGAGCGGGATGATCGATCCGGGCAAGGCCCGACTGATCCAGTTGCAGTTGTTCAAGCGCAACGAATACCATTTCTGGATGGCGGTGCCGGACCGCGACGCGGGGGTGAATGTCCACATCTACGATGGAAACGGGGAGATCGTCGAGGGTGAGAACATCCGCTACGATGTCGGTAATGTCGCCGGTCTGATCGTGCGCCCGAGCGAGAGCGGGGTCTATTACCTCCGGATTTCCCTGCAAACCACGGTGGCGACGCCGCAGGAGTGGTCGGTCATTTACGCCTACCGTTGAATCGCTTGAGCCGCGCTCGCAGCGGTGGCAAGATCGTGGCAAAGCGACGGCATTCCCCATGACTTTCCCACTCGCAGAATCACCAGCCCGGTCGATCCCGGATTTTTCCCCGCGCAGTCCCGCCCGTCTCATTTTCTCGATCGCGGTACTGGTCACGCTGATCGGAGCCCTCGTCACGACCCTGCGCGGGGGCGGTTCGGGATGGGGGGCCTGGCTATTTCTCGATCAGGGTCTCACCCATCGCAACGCCTACCAGATAGAGCTCAGCCTCGTGCTGGCGACCTTGGTTTTTTCCGTGGCGGGACTCCTGCTGCGCCGCTGGCGGTGGGGAACTTGCCTGATGTTCCCGGCGTTCGCCTTTCTCCTGACCGAGGCCTGTCTCATCGCGAAAATGGGCGGAGTGGGACACGCGGAGTGGGCTCCGGCGGCCCACGCGCTGCGCTACGGCACTCCGCTCGCCCTCGTCCTCCTCGCGATGAAGGAACCGTTCGGAGAGGCGCAGGTCATCATGCTGCTGCGGGTCTCGCTCGCCTTTGTATTCGTGACGCACGGTGCCGAGGCCCTGCTGCATTATCCGCGCTTTCTCGATCTTCTCATCGGGAGCGGGGAAAATCTGCTCGGCTGGCGGATGACGGAATCACAGGCCAGATCGCTGCTCACCGTCATCGGATGGGTCGATGTCGTCGTCGGGATCGCCATCCTCATCCGACCACTGCCGGCGCTGCTCTGGTGGATGGCGATTTGGGGACTCGTCACGGCGCTCTCACGCATGACGAGCCTGGGCTGGGACGCCTACCGGGACGTCCTGATCCGGGCGACGCACTTTGTCGTGCCTTTCGTTTTGGTGTGGTTCCGACGCAAAACCGAACCTTAGGCATCGGCTGACATCGCGCCAAAATCGCGCAGCCGCCTCACCACTTCGTCCTTCCCCAACAGGACAAGAACCGGAACGAGGTCCGCTCCGCTGGTGCGACCGGTCACGGCGACGCGGCAGGGGAGCATCAAGGCCCCCATTTTGAGTTCGGCGTGTCCCGCCGCTTCGTGGATCGCGGCTTTGATGCCCTCGACGGACCAATCGCCCGCGTCGGCGAGACCGTCGGTGAGGGCGGCGAGGATCCGCGGGAGTTCCGCCTTTTCGCGGACTTTCGCCACGGAGGCCTCGTCGTAGGTGACGTCCGTGGCGAAGATCGTTTCGATCACGGCGGGAATCTCGCTGAGCAGTTGGGCGCGGTCACGGGTCAGTTCCAGGGCGGCGGGGACGCGGGGGTCGTTCGGGTCGATCCCGGCGCGAGTCAGAAAAGGGGCGGCCTCCGCGAGGAGTGTGGCAGCGGGGAGCTTTTTGAGATGCTCGCCGTTGACCCAGCGGCATTTGTCGTAATCGAATTTTGAATTGGAGCTGTTCACCCCGGTGAGATCAAAGCGGGACTGGAGTTCCTCCAGAGAGAAAATTTCCTGGTCGTCCTTGGCCGACCATCCGAGCAGAGCCATGTAATTGTTGACCGCCTCGGGAAGGAATCCGTTATCCTGATACTCGTGGATGAGGGCGCCCTGATCACGCTTGCTCATCTTCGTGCCGCTCGGATTGAGGTTGAGCGGGATGTGGGCGAAGAGGGGAGGATTCACACCGAGGGCCTCGAACAGGGCGAGATGTTTGGGCGTGTTGGAAAGGTGGTCCTCTCCGCGAAGGACGTGGGTGATGGCCATCTCGATGTCATCGACGACATTCACGAAGTGGAAAATGTAACCGCCCTGCGGTCGTTTGATCACAAAATCGGGATTGGCTTCGACCCATTCCTTGGCCTCCTTGTCGTAGCGGCGCGCCCCTTGCTCCCGCAGGTTGATGGAGACCTCGCCGCAAACGGCATCGGACACCGTGATGCACTTGTCAGGAACGCGGAAACGGATCGCGCCCTCGTCCTCGTAGACGTGGCCGGAGGCTTCGAGCCGGGCGAGATAACGGTCGTAGATCTCGTTGCGCTCGCTCTGGAAATAGGGACCGTGATCTCCTCCGACGCCGGGGCCCTCGTCCCAGTCGAGTCCGAGCCATTGCAATCCGTCGAGGATGATCCGGATGGACTCCGCCGTGCTGCGGTCCGCGTCGGTGTCCTCGACCCGCAAGAGGAAGGTGCCGCCGTGGCGGCGGGCGTAGAGCCAGTTGTAGAGGGCGGTGCGAGCGCCGCCGATATGGAGGAAACCGGTGGGGGAGGGGGCGAAGCGGGTGCGAACGGTCATCGCGGGGAAGGTGCCCCAAGGCGGACGATGGTCAATCGCGGATTGGGTTTTACGGATTGGGTTTTAGGTTTTACGTGTTAGGGGATTGGGACTTATTGCTCCTTGGCCGGGGTGCGAATTTGGAGTTGCTTCTCGGGCCAATCCATCTTCTTGGCGAAACCGCTCAGGTAGCTCCACGGCGCGGCGTCTTCGTCGTAGAGGCGAAGCTGGCTTTTTTCCCCGGCGATCGCGGCGATCTGAGGGAGATCGGTGAAGCGCAGCACGTTGAGCAGCACGGGGCCTTCGCGGTGACTCGTGGGCAGGTCGTGCAGGTCGAGGCGTTTGATGTCTTTCTCAAAAAGCGAGGCGTGGAGCGCGTTGCCCGCCATCACGCCCGAGGCCTGGAGCCACAGTTCCGGTTCCCCGGCCCCGTCGAGGGTGCGCAGGGCCTGGATGCCTCTGCGGATGTCCCAGATCCGCATCCCGTCAAGCGTCTGGCCGAGCAGGGCGAAGCGGCGGCGGATGTGGATCCTTTCTTTTTCATCCGTGGTCCAGGCGGTCGGACCGGTCCCGCGCACGGGTAGATAGAGCATGCCCCACTTCTGCGAGGCGTGGAGTTTTTTCTCGGATTCGTAGGCCCCGGCGTCGTGCTCCGGCAGGGTCACACCGGGAAAGGCAGCGGAAAAACCGGCCCCGAATATTTCGAGGAATCCGGTCCAGTCCTCCTCGCCGAGGGCATTCAACACGATGAGATCGAGATCGGCGAGGGTCGCGGCGGCGGGCTGAATCAGATAGAGGGGGAGTCGCACTCCGGTCTGGCTGTCGAAGCTCCAGCGGCTCAGGATCATGCCGTCTTTTTCCTCGCGAAAATCGAGGGTGACACGGAGATCTTCCCCCGCCGCCGGCCACCCGCGGAAGCTGCGGGTCTTGAGCCGGTTCAGGATGAGATTTTTCTCCGCCTGCCAGTCTTCGGCGGTTTCCGGGAGAGGGAATGTGTCGGGAACCCGTTCGGTGAATTCTTCGTCGATTTTGGAGTTCCTCTCGTCTTCCGGGAGGGTTCCGAAGACCTTGAGCTCGGTGGGTTCGAAAATCTTGGGGGCGCGGGTGTCGGCGATCTCGTCACCTATGTCGATGCCCTTGAACTGCCGCTCAAACCAGTGAAAGGCGGGAACGCGGAGCGGCTGGGTGTCTTTGTGAGGACCCTCGTAAAAAGCCAGACCGATATTTTTGAGCGAATCCATCGCTTCGTAGATCTTGCGGGTTTTCTGATAGACATCGACGACCCCGTCGACGGGGAAAATTCTGTCCTTGTCGGTGTTCAGAATCATGAGCGGACGCGGAGCGATCAAGGCTGTAACGAGAGGAAAATCCCAGCGATAGGTGTTGACCATGAACATGCAATCGCAATGCCCTTCGACGCAGCCGTCGACGACGTGGTTCTTCATCGAGGTGATCCCGGCGACGGGAGCGGCGACCTTGATCCGCTCGTCGAGGGCCGCGATCCAAAGGGTGTAGGCACCGCCGCCGGACCGCCCCGTGACTCCGAATTTCTCCTTGTCGACTTCGGGTCGGGTTTCGAGATAGTCGAGTGCGCGGATCGAGTTCCACGCCTCGACTCCGGCCGGAGTGTAGCCGCGTGAATTCCACCACCAGCGCCCCAGATTGTGGGTCCCGTGGTGGATCCCTTCGATCTCGCCGAGTTGGAGGGTGTCGATCGTGAGGCAGGTGTAGCCGTTTTTCGCAAACCAAGTGCCGTGGTGCTGGTAGGTGGCCTTGTTCCCGTAGCTGACTCCGTCGATCTGGACGCGGCCGTGCCCGCAGACATACAGGATCGTGGGGAGGGGGCCGTCCTGTTTCGCGGGACGGTAAAAGTTGGCCGTGACGTAAAGCCCCGGTTGGGATTGGAAGGTGAGGGCCTCGACGATGACCCCGTCGCGCTCCAGCGAACCGGTGATTTCCGCCTTGAGATCCGAGCGCTCCGGGAGCGGTTGCAGACCGAGCATTTCAAAAAGCTGACGCCGCAGATTCGCCTGAGCCGCAGGCCAGTCCGTCGTGTTCTCGATGAAAGCGGCGTTTTTCGCCGTGAGACGGCGGGTTTCGCGTTCGAAATAAGCGTCCAACATCCGATCGCCCTCGGTCGGTTCGGTGGGGATGCTGCGGAAGTCGGCGGAGTGGGCTGCGGTGAAGGCGGAGAGCAACACGGCGAGGCAAGCGGTACGGGCAATCATGGCGGAGCATACGGAGAACCCTCCCCGGAGATCAAGTTGAAAAACCGGCCTTTTGGGGCGGGAAGACGTGTTGATGGGCGGGCTTGCGGGATCCGCTTCCCGATCATTTGGCGCGGGACCAAGGGATGTACGAGTGATAGATTATCTTTTCGTCCAAGTCGGGCCAGGAGAGCTTATGGTTGAAAAATGGGCACCTTGGGGAGAATCAAAGTTCCATTCCAATCGGAATGCGGGTGATCTCCTTCTTGCTTCGGAATTGTCAGCTTGCTTGCTAGAAAGTAATTCTGGTCGTCGGGGACTGCCCAGCACGCATCCGGCCCGAAATCAATGAGCGTGTGATCTTGATCCGGCCGATAGCCCATGCCTGGAAAGCTGATCCGAAATTTCATTGTCCCCTCGAATGGCAGCCCCAAGGGTTCCCAGATCGGGGATAGACCGTCATAAGGAAAATCCAGGGGCATCTTCAACGGCTCGCCGTTCTCATCGACCACTTGCGCTAGAATCGTGTCGGGCGTGAATCTGAGCTTCTTGATTCCGGCGGTATCAGATGTGTTCTGGAACTCGATGAACACCTTGAGAAACGGAGAATCCTTCTGACGCTCCAGCGAAAGTCGTGCTCGGAT
>JAAYAT010000109.1 GCA_012719225.1 Verrucomicrobiaceae bacterium | reverse complement strand
GCCAAAAACTGGTCCCGCCTCCGCGCCACACCCCGCGCCGAGCGCAAGGTAGCAATCGTCCTCGCCAACTACCCCATCCGCGACGGCAGGCTGGCGAATGGCGTGGGCTACGACGCTCCCGAGTCCACGGTGCGGATGCTGCTGGAACTGGAAAAGGCAGGTTACACACTGCGCCAATCCCCCTCCCCCTTGAGGGGAGGGGTTAGGGGTGGGGGTGTCGAACCCTCCCATACGCTAACGAGCTGGGGTTCTGGTCACGACAACGCCCGCCTCGCCCGCCCGCTGAAGAATATCGAGCGAGCCCGGACTTTCCGCTCGAATCCCCCCCAGCCCGAACGCGTGCTTTGGGCAATGCTGAGAGAATCGTTTGGCGAATACCACTTCCGCCGTCAGGTGCCGATCGGGCGATATTTCGCAGATTTCGCGTCTCACCGTGCCAGGTTGGTGATCGAACTGGATGGCGACACCCATGGAACGGAGGCGGCACAGAAGCACGATGCCGCGCGCGACCAGTTCCTTGTGTCCGCGGGTTACCGCGTTCTGCGCTTCGGCAACGACGATGCCATGCACAATCTGGAAGGCATCTGGACGGTGCTCTCAGAGTATTTGGGCGGCCTCGACACCCCCACCCCTAGCCCCTCCCCTCAAGGGGGAGGGGAACAGCCCAGCGCTGGCCCGAATATCGCGCTCCCATCGCCTCCCTCCCCCTTGAGGGGAGGGACCGAGGGCGGGGGTGTCGGGATCTCCGCATATCCCAAGTCATCGGAAGACCTCATCGCGCGTCTCCAATCCGGCCCCACCAACGCCGATCCGCAGCGTGGCGCCTCCCCCGCCACGCTCGCCCTCGCCCGCTACCTTGAACTCTTCGCAACCCTGCCCGAAACAATCCGCGACGAAGTCACCGCACGCTGGGGCTCCCCCGCGGCCGATCCCTTCCTGCGCGAAAACACCTTCCATCTCCCCGCCCTCATCTTCGGCAATGTCGCCGTGCTGCTCCAGCCGGCGCGCGGCTACCAGCTCGACGAAACCGCGTCCTATCACGATCCGGCGCTCGTTCCGCCCCATGCCTACATCGCCGCCTATCTCTGGCTGCGCCAGGACTTCGGCGCCCATGCCCTGATCCACAACGGCAAGCACGGCACGCTCGAATGGCTCCCCGGCAAGGCCACCGCGCTCGATGAGGCCAGCTATCCCGACGCCCTCTGGGGCCAGTTGCCCCATTTCTATCCGTTCATCGTCAACGATCCCGGCGAAGGCACGCAGGCCAAGCGCCGCGCCGGCGCCGTCATCATCGACCACCTCGTGCCCCCGCTTACCCGCGCCGAGACCTATGGTCCTCTCAAGGACCTCGAAGCGCTGCTCGACGAATATTACGCCGCCTCCGGCATGGACCGCCGCCGCCTGGCGGACCTGCGTCGCCGCATCCTCGATTTCGTTAGCGACACCAGGCTGGACCGCGACATCGGCCTGCCCGAAAACGAGACGCAGGCCCTCATCAAGATCGACAACTTCCTCTGCGACCTCAAGGAAGCCCAGATCCGCGACGGCCTCCACATCTTCGGCCAGTCGCCACAGGGCGCCCTCGAACGCGACCTTATCGTTGC
>JAAYAT010000012.1 GCA_012719225.1 Verrucomicrobiaceae bacterium | reverse complement strand
CGCTGATGCTGATCGACGATGTCTTCGGCGAACTCGATCCCGACCGGCGCAACGCCCTCATGGCGAACTGGCCCGCCACCTCGCAGAAGCTCATCACCACGACCCACCTCGACTGGCTCGACGAAGGCTTCCACGACGCCTCCCGCCTCCTCGTCGACGGAGCGGCGGTGAGTCGGGAGCGGTGAAAGCCGCGGGATACCGGGACATCGGGGAGAGGCCCTTTGCTGCTGGAATTTGCTTTTTCATCCCATCGGCTCCCTCCCCGCCGGAGGACCCTGCGGTAGGAGGGGGTTCGAAGCTATCGACGATGAGGAAATGCATCTCTCAATGGTTCCAGTCCGTTCCCGGCATGGCCCGCTTCATAAATTCATCGAAAAGGGGCACGGTGAAGGCTGTGTCTCCGTGACTCGGACTCCAGATCATGCCCTTCTGCATCAGCTTGGCGCGCACCGGACCCAGCGACTGCACCTTGCGTTCCAGCGAATCCGCCACATCGCCGGAGCGATGCGGCCCCGATCCCAGTTCCGCCATCGCTCTCAGATAGCGCTTCTCCACGGGCGTCATTCGGTCGAAGCGCACGCGAAAAAAACTGTCGTCCAGCGCCGCCACGGCGGTCAGCGCGGCGGTTTCCACGTCCTGCTCGCGGATGAGCGCATCCTCCGCCACGTCCCAGGAATGCTTGCCCCATTCCTGAAGAAAATAGGCGTAGCCCTGAGTCTTGTCGTAGATCCGCTCCAGCGCCGCCGCTTCGATGGCCGCATTCTGGCCGCGCACCGGCACTTCGATCGCACGAAAGGCGGCTTCCTTCGGCAGTGCGCCGATCACGGGAAACTCGAACAATCGCTCGGCGTAGGACTTTGCCTTGCCCATCTGCCCCGGTATCTGCGGCAGGCCGGCTCCGATCATCAGCACCGGCAGCTGGCGCTGGGACATCCGGTGCATCGCCGTGATCAGCGCCGCCAGTTGCTTCTCCTTCACATACTGCAGTTCATCGATGAAAAGAATCACCGCCGTCGAAGCCGCTGCCGCGGCCCGGCCCACCGCCTCCATCAGCATCTGCAAATCCTGCTCCAGATCGCCATTGTCCGCCAGACCCACTTCCGGCTCCTGATCCAGGCCCACCTCGATGTCGCCAAATTTCACTTTCAGCGCCTTGGCAAATCCGGCCAGCCCGCGCAAGGCCCGCAACGCCAGCTCCTTCGATTGCTGCTTCCGCGACAGACGCAACAGCGTCAGCCGCATCTCCGGCAACAGCATGCCCGGCAGCGACCGCTTTTCCGGTGCCTCGATCCGCAGCGCCTCAAACCCCGCATCCTCCGCATCCAACCGCACCCGGTCCAGCAGCACCGTCTTGCCCACCCCGCGCAGCCCCGTCATCACCACGCTCCGCGCGGACAATCCCTTGCGGGCACGTTCCATCGCCACCTGCAATGTTTTTCGCAAGTCGTCCCGGCCCGCCAATTCCGGCGGCTGCGTCCCCGCACCAGGCGAAAACGGATTGTTCAACGGATTCATGCTCGGAAATTTGAACCAGTTTACCCAAGTTTACAAGAAATGAATAAACTTGGGTAAACTGCTTCCATCAAGCAATCCCCGGAAAAATTTACCGAGAAACGATAAACCAAGGTAAACTGACTCAAATCGCCCGCGTCGCGGCGGAGACCGGACGCAAGCAAAGCGAGGTCATCCGCGAGGCGATCGACCAGTATTTGGCACGCCTCGGCCCGCAGGATCGCCTGAGCCGCTTGCGGGAGGCGCGTGGCCTTTGGAAAGATCGGAACATCGATCTCGATGAGATACGGCGGGATTTCGAACGCTACTGACCATGCTGGTGGACACCGATATCCTCATCGACTATCTGCGGGGTCGTCCCGAGGCCGTCGCCTTTCTGGAGACCCACGTCGACGAAGCCTGTGTCTCGGCGGTCAGTGTGGCCGAACTCTACCAGGGCGTCCACGAGGGGTCGGAGCGCACCGCTCTCTCGCGGATGATCTCGGCGCTGATGGTGCTGCCGTTCACCGGCGAGATCGCCGAACGGGCCGGGCTCTACCGTCGCGACCACGGCGGGCGCATCGGCTGCGGCCTCGCCGACCGCATGATCGCCGCGACCGCCGCCGAACACCGCATGCCGCTCGCCACGCTGAACCAAAAGCATTTCGGCATGTTGGAGGAGGTTATCGCGCCCTATCGCAAGTAGTCACGGTTTGGCGGGAACCGGAACCGCGGGCGGGATCAATTCGGTGGCGGTGCCTCCCCCGAGGGCCTTGTACAAAATGATGTAGTTCCGGGCGATCGCACCGCGGCTGGAGGTCTCTTCGTCCTCGGCGCTGAACTTGGTGCGCTCGGCATCGAGCACGTTCTGGAAACTCACGAGACCGTTCTGGTAGTTGTCTTTGACCAGACCCACGGTCTCGGTCGACGAGGAGACCGCACGGGTCAGATCGGAGAGGCGCTCGCGTTCGTAGACGATCGCGGCCATGCTCGTCTCCACTTCTTCGACGGCTTCGAGGATGGTACTCTCGTAAGCGGCGTAGGCCTGGGCGACCCGGCTCTCCTCGACGCGGATGTTGTTGCGGATGCGACCGGCGCTGAAGATCTGCCACTGGAAGGAGGGACCGAAGGAGTAGGCGCGACTGGAGCTGTCGAAGAGATCCCCGCTGTTGACAGCCTGCAAGCGGAAGTCTCCGAAGAGGGAGAAGCGGGGGTAAAGGTCGGCCGTGGCGACGCCGACCCGGGCGGTCTGGGCGGCGAGTTCACGCTCGGCCCGGCGAATGTCGGGACGAGCCCGGAGCAGATCGGCGGGCAACCCGGCGGAGTAGCCGGCCCGGGGAACGGGGATGCCGTGGCGTTTGCCGAGAATTTTCTCCACCGAAGCGGGAAACCCTCCGGTGAGGGTGGCGAGCCGGTTTTTCGAAAGGGCGAGCTGGGCGCGCAACTGGGGCACGGAGGCCTCGGAAAGGGCGAGGTTGGTCTCGGCCTGGGTCACATCGATCCGGGGAACGAGGCCGGCCTCGAGTCGTTTCCTCGTGAGATCGACCGAGTCCCGCTGGGCCGTGATGTTGCGTCCGGCCACGGAAATGCGGGCCTCGAGGGTGCGGTAGTCGACGTAGTTCAGGGCGACATCGGCGAACAGGGTGACGAGGCTGTCGCGGTAGTTTTCCTCCTGCGCGGCGATGTTGGCCTCGGCCGACTCGACCGAGCGGCGGATCCCGCCGAAGAGGTCGATCTCCCAACCGGCGTCGAATCCCGTCGTGTAGAGATTGGAGGGGTTGTTGGCATTGGTGGCGGGGATGCCACCCTGGCCCGCGGCGGCGGCAGCCCCGGACCGGATGCGGGTGTTCTCGCTGAAGCGCTCGCGGGAGTAGCTGCCGCTGCCATTGGCCTGCGGCAGCGCCTGGCTCGCCGCGATACCGCGCAGGGCACGGGCTTCGGTGATGCGTTCGAGGGCGAGACGCAGATTCGGATTCGAGGCACGGGCCCGTGCGATGAGGGCGTTCAGGGCCGGGTCCCGGAACCCTTCCCACCACTCGGAGAGGGAGGCGGCGTCGCCGTCGAGATCGCGCAGGACCGAGCGCGACCAGGCGTCGGGCGTGCTTTGACGCGGCGAGACATAGTCGGGCCCGACGGTATAACAACTCTGCAACAGAGATGCCAGGAGCACGAGAAAAAGAGCGGAGACGGTCTGACGAGTCATCGGTGTTTCGGGGCACCAACTGAGCAGAAGGCGACCTTTTTGCCAGCAAAAAGATAGGCACGAACCCGACTGGCCGCGCCGATCCGCCGTTGCGGAAAAATACTTTCGGACGACCGGTTTTCCAGAATCTCTCCTACAGCGACACCCCACCCAACCGCTTGTGGCGATGCGCTACACCGACACCACCGCCGAAGCCGGAACGATCCACCGATACAAAATCATCGCCGTGAACACCGTCGGGCTGGAGTCGGAATAACCGCGATCAGCCGCCCCCCGCGAGCGGATAGCGCTTCTTCATCTCCTGATAGACCAGGTTGGAAACGCTGCGGATGACGTTGGCGCGACTGGAGATCCACGAGGAATAATTGGAGTTGTTGCGGCGGCTGCTCTCGATGATCCCGATGAGGGCGTAGGGATACTTTTTCCCATCCCTTCCCTCCGCCACGACGATGCCCATGTCGCCGCAGCACATCGCGGTGCTCCCGGTTTTGTTGTAAACCCGGGTGCCGGTGGGGACGCTTTTCACCCGGGTGTAGAGGCGGTCGCTCCCCGGCAGCCCCATCACCCGCAGCATCTCATCCGACTTGGGGAGGCGACGGTACCAGAGCGCGTGAAGAAAACGCCCGTAGTCCTCCGCGGACCCCTCGTTGCGGTAGGTCCGCCCTCCGTCGGGGATATACTCCACGATGCGAATCTGCGGACAGAGTTCGGGATAGTTCCGTTTCAGGATCTCTTCGGTCTTGGCCGGGCCGCCGGTCTGGCGCATCACCCAATTCGTCGACTCATTGTTGCTCTTCTGGATCATCAGCTCCATGTGACGGCGCGAAGTCGAGCCGTAGATCAACCGGCCCGCCTCCACCTCGTGGAAGAAGGCGAGGGCGAGGAAGGGCTTGATCATGCTCGCCGCCTGCAATTGGCTGGAGCCGTTGATGTTCGCGATTTCCCGCCCCGAAGTAAAATCGTAGACGATCCACGCGGTCCGCTCGTAGCCGCGCAGCTTGCCCTGGGCCCGCAGCGACTTGATGTGGCTGTCGATTTTCGTGGCCAGCGGACCGTCATCCGCGCGACCGGGAACCGCAGCGATGAAAAAAAGGAGAAGGAACGGGAGAAAAAAACCTCGAAGCAGGGACAGCTGATTCGTCATGTCGGGAAGTCCGGTGGGAAATAAAAAACTAGGAGTTTCTTAAAAATACGGCCATTCTGATGTTTTTCCTCCCTTTTTTCCAAAAACGTCCGCTACGGGATGCCGGGAGGCCCTTCCTCACTCCGAACTCGTCAACTCCCCTGCAACCACGCGCACGACGCGGCTGCCTTTCCAGAGTCGGTCGTAGGCGTCGGTCGCCTCGACTTGGAGGGCGTGGGATCCGGGGGCGAGTCCCGCCGGAAGGAATCCTTTCCAGAGATGGTGGGAAAGGATGGGAGCGTTGAGAGGTCTCGCGGCCCCGGGATTGGCCGCCATTTCGCGGTTGCGCGTCTCGACGTAGTGCGGGTCTTCCTCGCGGACTTTTTCGAGGGTGATCCACTCCGATGATCCCCCCAGCCGCATCCGCACGGTGGAGTCGTCGGATCCATTGTAGACATTGACATAGACGGGGGTGGTCCCCGATGCGGCGGCGGCGACTTCGTTGGGGAGGTGGATGTGGAACTGGTGGTCGGCGGGCTGGCGGGCCGCCTTGAAATCGAGCACGTGGCTGTTGCCGTCGAAGCGGATGATGGAATAGCCGTTCGGCGCTCCATCGCGCATCGTCGCATGGGGGATGCCGAGTTCGTCCTTCTCTCCTTTCCACCAGGTCCCGCAGACCGTCACGTTGACGATATGGTGATGGGGCTTTTCGCCTTTCCAGCCGTCCTCCGCGCCGATGAATTGGTGTGCATGCCAGTGGGTGTGCCCCGAGATGGAAAGGGTGTAGGGCCGCTTCTCGATGAGACGATAGAGATCGGTGCGGTTCTCGACGGTGGTCAGGGGGATGTGCATCATCAGGACGACGAGCTTCTCTTCGGGCACGAGGGCGAGATCGTTTTTCACAAAGGTGAGCTGGCGCTCGTCGAGACCGCCCGCGTAGGTGAGTTTGCCCTCCTTGTTGCGACGCCCCCATTCGATGTCGTCGAGAACGATGAAGTGGACCGGACCGTAGTCGAAGCTGTAGTAGTTCGGCCCGAAATGGCGGTGAAAGGTCTCGTCGGACTCCGCGTCGTCGGTCGATTCATAATTGAGATCGTGATTCCCGATGACGTTGTACCAGGGTATCCCGATCAGGGCGACATTGGCGTTGGAAGGCTCGAAGAGCTCCAGTTTGTCGAACATGATGTCGCCGAGGGTGACGCCGAATTTCGCATCGGTCCCGATCAGCTCGGCGATAATGTCGTCGGCGATGTAGTTCACCTGTTCGATCGAGGAAGGCTGCGGATCGCCGAAGAGGATGGCCTTGAACTGATCGGGTTCTTCGGAGGGACTCAGGCCGAAATCGATCGAGGCGGGGAGCGGTCCGGTCGGAGCGAGACCGGCGTAGCGGTAGTCGACGGACGACCCCTTCGGCTTGTGAATGTAATAAAATTGCGGCAGTTGGTTCTCGTTCACCGGCGTCATCCAACCGCTGGGTTTGATCACGAAAAAGATCGTGTCGTCGGTGACCGGCAGGGTCCAGCGTCCCGAGGCGTCGGTCCGCACGATCTCGCGCTGGTTGGAGACGGACACGTCCGGCAGACCCGGTTCTCCTTCGTCGCGGACGCCGTTGCCGTTTTTATCGTGGTAGACAAATCCGGTGGCCTCTGCCCCAATGGCGGGGGAAAAAGACAATCCGAGCAGGAGACAGGCCAGCCCCGAGGCGGCACGACGAACCGTTGAAGACGATGGGAAATTCATGGCAGGGTATTCTTGTGCGCAAATTCACGCTTCCTGGCAAGACTTTCCTCCGCCTCGATCCCGTCCCTGTCGCCGACGGGAGCGATCCATTGTCCGAGGTCCTCACTGCGCCGCCGGGGCACCCGGCCCGTCCGGGACGTGGCGCTTGGCTTTGGAGCGCCCGCCTTTCCAGAGGTCGTATTCCGGATCGGCGGCGGCGGCGAAGCGGGCTTCGAGGGTGCGGATCATCTCGTCCTGGATCTCCGCGAGGTCGGGCTGGCCGTAGAGGTTGAAGCGCTCGTGCGGGTCGTTCTCCATGTCGTAGAGTTCTCCCGGACCGTCGGGGAAGCGGCGCTGCACGATCTTCCACTTGTCGTTGCGGTAGGCTCGGCAGCCTTCCATCTCGTAGATCATTTCGTTGGTCCATTCGAGAGCATCGCCCCGCAGGACCGGAGCGAAACTGCGTCCGGGGGAGCGGGGTTGCTGCGGCATGCGATGGGCCAAGCCGATCTGGTCGAGCACCGTGGGGAGAAAGTCGTAGTTGGAGATGATGAGGTCGCTCTCTCCCGCGACCACCGTGCCGGGCTGCCGCACGAGGAAGGGAATCTGCATCATCAGGTCGTGCGCGGCGACGGGACGGGTGTGGTCGCCCATCCCGAAAAACCCGTTTTGCCCGCCCATCCAGCCCTGATCGGCGGCGAAAATCACCAGGGTGTTCTCGTCGAGCCCGGCCGCCTCCAGCGCTGCGAGGATCTCGCCGACCCCGTCGTCGATCGCGCTGATCTCGGCGGCGACCCGCCGGATGCTGACAATATTGTTGTGGTAGTCTTTGTTGGCGTGCTGCCAGGGATGCATCGTGTCGCGGGGGAAGGAGGGCAGGTATTTGTCGGCGTAGTAAGTGCGGTGCCGGTTTTTGGCGGGTTCGAGGAGGAGCGGACTGAGGCAGTAGGGGCCGTTGTAGGCGAGATAGAGAAAGAAAGGCTTCTCGCTGTCCTTCTGCTCCGCGATGAATTGCTTGCCCCGTTCGGTCCAGAGATCGGTCATGTATTTCGGGGTCGGCTTGATCTCTCCGTTCTCGATGATGGGGTCCGCATAAAAATCTCTTGTGCTGCCGCGCTCCATCGTCACCCAGGTCGAAAAGCCATCCTGCGGGGTGAGGTTCGCGCCGAGGTGCCATTTCCCGACAAGACCGCAGGTGTAGCCCTCGGAATGGAGAATCTCCGGGAGGGTCTCGAACTCCTCCAGCGTGTAGTAGGCCTCGGGTCCGACCATGTACTTCGGGTCGAGGAAGGAATGGACGCCGTGCTGCGAGGGAATCAGCCCGGTGAGAAAAGTGGCGCGGGTCGGGGAGCACACCGGATTGCTGCTGAGGGCGCGGGTGAAACGCATTCCCTCCGCCGCCATCCGGTCGATGTTCGGAGTGCGGATATCGGGATTCCCGTAGCAGCCGAGAGTCCACGCTCCGTGGTTGTCGGTGAGGATGAAGACCACATTGGGAGGAGAATCGGCCGCAGCGGCGAAGTTGAGGAAAAACAAAACGAGAAGGGTGATCGGCATCTTCATGCTCCCCTTCTACGGGAAATTCCCCCGGCTGGCAATTCCCGATGCGGCGGAGTTGTGCCGAGGTCGCGCGCTTTTCCACTTGGCTCAGGGATGCCCGGAACACGCGGACCCGCCTGCATTTTCGCAGATCCGCCGGGGGGCGATTGCGGACTGGACGGGCGGGGCGAATTTTTTGTATGGTACGCCAAACCTCCCGCATTTCCCTATCTCCACCCTCATGTTCCGGAGTCCCTTGCTTCTCGCGCTTTTCCTCGTCACCGGCGGCACCGCTCGCGGCGGACTCGCCGACGCGACGACGGCGCTGACCTTTTTTGAGGAAAAAATCCGGCCCGTTCTCGCCGAGAAATGCTATTCCTGCCACAGCGCCGGGGCGGAAAAAATAAAAGGTTCCCTCAAAGTCGATCACCTTGAGGAACTCCTCGCGGGCGGCGACACCGGTCCCTCTCTGGTGCTCGGCAAGCCGGAGGAAAGTCTCCTCGTCGAAGCGATCGCCTACGAGAACAGGGATCTCCAGATGCCGCCGAAGGAACGTCTCGCTCCGGCGGTCGTGGCGGATTTCCGCAAGTGGATCGCCGCCGGTGCCCCCTGGCCCGACGAGCCTGTCCCGGTGGCGGGGGACCAGTCCCTCCCCGAGGTCTTCGATCTGGAAAAGCGCCGCCGCGAGCACTGGTCGTGGCGGCCTCTTGCGGTACCCACGGACCCCGCTCTGACCTTCGAGGGGCCGGTCCGCTCGCCCGTCGATCATTTCATTCTCGCCCGGCTCGAGGCCGCCGGATTGTCCCCGGCGGAGGAGGCCGATGACCGCACCTGGCTGAGGCGGGTTCATTTCGACCTCACCGGGCTGCCGCCCTCGCGGGAGGACATCCATCGTTTTCTCGATGATGCCTCGCCGCAGCGTCGCGCCGTCGTCGTCGACGGGCTCCTCGCCTCGCCGCACTTCGGAGAAAAATGGGCGCGTCACTGGATGGATCTGGTCCGCTACGCCGAGACCTGCGGCCACGAGTTCAACTATCCCATCGACCACGTATTCGAATACCGCGACTATCTCATTCGCGCCTTCAACGCGGACGTCCCCTTCGACCTTTTCGCCAAAGAGCACATCGCCGGCGATCTCTTCGCGACACCGCGACGCCATCCGAGGGAGGATTTCAATGAATCCGTCCTCGGGACCGGCTTCTGGTACCTGCACGAGGCCACCCACGGCCCCACCGACGTCCTCGCCGACGAGGCCGATCATCAGGCCAATCAAATCGACGTCTACAGCAAGGCCTTTCTCGGACTCACCGTCTCCTGCGCCCGCTGCCACGACCACAAATTCGACGCCATCTCCACGGCCGATTACTATGCCCTGACCGGCTACCTCCACAGCAGCGTCCGCACCGAACGCTCCATGGACCCCGGCGG
>JAAYAT010000108.1 GCA_012719225.1 Verrucomicrobiaceae bacterium | reverse complement strand
TTTACCGCCGGGTTCTCACTCGTCTCGCGCTACCGCACCTACATCGGCGACTCGCTCAATACCGTCCCCGCCACCGTGCCGCACAACGCGGGGCTTCCCTCTGGATCGATCTTTTATCCCCCCCTCTCCATTTTCGCTCCCGAAAAACGTTTTGGAGAATCCCTCAGCGTGCGGAATCCGGTCGAAATCTCCGGCCAGATCTCCAGCCTCAAAACCGGAGACGGAGAGACCATCAACCCCTTGGAATTCCGCGACGGCAGTGACAATCGTGTCGCCGCCAGCCAAATCGACGCAGATTTGACATCCCTCTCCAGTCCCGCCGAGCTGCCTCCCATCCACATGATGAACTGGCTCGTCACGATAGAGGAAGTGCATTAGCGAGAATGGCACTCGCGTAAGGTGAGATTCCAGGATCCGGGGAGCATCGTCGACAACGGGCCTGGAGACCCGTTCTACGATCACCTTCGCGACAAAGACGTCCGTAAAAGGGGCATCGAAATCGAAATCCTCATCGAAATCGAAATCGAACTCCCATTCGACAGAGACCATCCGTCTGCTCCTCCGGGAACGGTTCGCCCTGCATTTTTGGCTATGGTTTCGCACCCTTTTCCCCTTCCCGTCCCCGCCGCTCGGCAGAGGGAACCAAAGCCGCCCCGCACCGGAGAACAAAAAATCGAAAAAATAAGCTTGATAATTCAGATAATTTAACTAATAATTATGGTAATTTTATTATATGTGATTATTTTAAATATTCTCATGAAATCGAGCGACCCATCCATTCATATTCCCGAAGGCCTCAGCATCGGATACTCCGACCGTTTGCATCGGAAGCAAACCCATCTCGCGGTAGCGGAGACTCCCATCGATCTGGGAGACGGACGTCATCTCCTCCTCGCCCGCAACGGACGGGGGAAAACCACCCTCCTCAAGACCATCGCGGGCCTGATCCCATCGCTCTCCGGCAAGATCCACTGCCACGGGACGGTGCAGTTCGTCGATGAAGACCTGCGCTTCGACACCGAACTGAAACCGCGACAAATCTTCGCCGCTCTTTTCAAAAACGGGCAGCGCCGCTTCGCCCTCGACATGGCCGAACGCATCGAACTCGATGTCGAGAAAGCCTATGGCAAACTCTCCAAGGGCAATCGCCAGAAGGTCGGACTGATCATCGCTGAAGCCCGCACCCACCACAACGGCCCCCAGGTTCTCCTGCTCGACGAGCCGTTCTCCGGCCTCGATTTCGCGGCCCGCGACAAGGTCGACGCGATCTGGCGCGAAAACGAATCGGGCATCGTCCGCCTCGTCTGTGTCCATCCCGACGAACCCACCCTCAAAGCCGACAGCGCGGTGACCATACGCGAAGGCCGACTCGAACAGCTCGAGGTCAACGGCACCCTCGACTGGATGGAAACCCGCCTGTCCCTGAACTGATCCCCGTCACCCCCGACAAATCGCCTGTCCCTAAATCGCTAAATCGCCTCGGTCCTAAATCGCCTGTCCCTCACCGAACCAGTCCCTCACCGAACCAATCGCCTGTCCCCCATGGAACTCTACAAGCTCACCCTCGTATCCATCCTCAACCGCAAGACCTTTGCGATCTTTGCGATTCTCCTGGTCGCCCTACCTTTCGCCCTGCCCTACATGACCCCGTGGGAGTCGAAACCCTCCTTGCTGGAACCCGCGCGGGCACAGATGGCCTGGATGCTGCTCTGGACCACCGCGATCGGTTGGCTCCTCTTCCAGGGCGCCACCATCGGAGACCGCTGGTCGTCGCACGGGATCCTCGAATATTTCAAAACCCTCGGCGTTTCCCGCCCGAAACAGCTTCTCCAGATGTGGCTGAGTTGTTTCACCGTCTTCGCCGGAATGATGCTGATCACCTTTGTCATCAGCACCTTTTCCGCCATGCCCGGCGACGCCGTCGAGGCGCGACACTGGCTCGTCACCAACCTGCAGTATGCCCTGCTCTTTTTTCTCGTGGTCGCGCCACTCCTCATTCTCGCGATCAGCCTGGGGACCCGCTTCAACGGTGCCGCCGCCTACGCCGTGACCATTGGGATCACCCTCTACGGTCTCTTCGGGATCAGCTATCTCGAAGTTTTTCTGGCGGACAACTCCAACGCCTTTCTCAATTTCATTTACCTGGTCTCCCCGCACTACCATCTCTCGGACCTGACCGCGCGCCTCGTCTTCAAACTGGGTGCTGTGCCCGGAGCCGAACTCGGGCGCATCGCCGCGTATCTGGGCGGGATCGCCCTGCTCATGACCGGCGCATCCTATCAACTCTACCGCGAAGGAAAATGAGTATGAAAAAAGACAGCCTGCTCTCCTCTCTCCTCATCGTGGCCGGATTCGCCCTCGCCGCCTACAGCGTCATCGGGCTCCGATCCGATGAGCGACTCGCTCACAGCCGCAATCCCTTCGCGATCCAGCGCTCCGCCTACGGGAAGCTCTTCGCCCGTCTCTCCGAGACCACGGTGGATCGGGTCTGGCACCTCGGCGTCGAGCAAGTCGTCCCCCACTACATGTCCGGACACAAGCACGATCCTAAGGAAGATCACGCGCACTCGTCCGAAGAACACCACGATCACGACCACGACCACGCCGAGCATGATCACGCTGAGCACGATCACGCTGAGCACGATCACTGCGGGCATGAGCACTGCGGGCATGATCACCACGATCACGAGCACTCCCGCCGGACGGCGCGGAAAAGCGGCATCGACAAGGGGAAGCGTTGGATCCAGGACCGGGTCATCGCCCAGCACACCCGCACCAATCCGCACAGTCTCAGCGAACAACACCTCAGTACGGTCTACAAAGAGATCGAGGAATTGCTCTTGCGCAGCTTCAAAATGGATCCCACCCACTACGGTGCCTACGATTCCTACCATCTCTTTCTCACCACCACCAGTCTGGGAGGCACTCCTGGAAAGGAGCGGCAGGCCCGTCTCATCGCCCGCGCCGCCATGGCCGCCGCCCGCGGCGAGACCGAAGACCCCGAGCCCTGGCTGACCGCCGCCGCCGCTGGAATGAACCTCTACCTGATGGACGCCGCCCCCTACATGTCCGAAGGCGAGCCCATCCCGCTCGATATTCTCAAAAAATACCGGGAGCAGATCGGCTATTGTCTCGCCCGATTCGGAGAGGTCCAGGAAAAATCCGAAAAGGCGGGGATCTGGGACAACCTCTCGATGGAGCGGCAGATGGAAATCGCCGAGCGGAGCCGATTCGTCTCGCGCACCTTCGAGCAGTTCGACGTCATGATCGCCCGGGCCGAGTCCCGGAAATCCGCCCCCTCCCCCGAAGGAGAAGTCGCCGGGACCGAGGCGGAACCGGACGAGGAGGAATGAGCGTCACGGATGGTCCGACGGCTCACCGGGACGGTTCGCCCTACCTTTGTCGAAGTCGGGGTTGGATGCCGAAGCAGGTTTGACGAAGGTGGGGCGAACCGTCCCGGTGAGCCGATTGGACGGGCAAGCTCCTTCGATTCCCACCCGCCAAGCCGGTTACGACTGTGGCCCCCCTACCAACGACGCACCGCACCTCGGACCAGCCCCACCATGACTCCCTGAATGATCAACTCCTGGGCGGGAATGAGATCGGGGTAATCGGGGTTTTCCGCTTTGAGATACGGCTTGCGACCGTTCATGATGTAGCGCTTCAAAGTGGTCTCTCCATCGATCAGGGCGGCCACGACGTCCTGATCGCGGGGTTCGCGGTATTCCAGCACGACGTGATCGCCATCCATGATGTGGGCGTCTATCATCGACTCGCCCCGCACCTTGAGGGCGTAGGCCTTGGCCCGCTCGTTGAGCCCCATGGACTTCACATCGACGGAGAGGGTACCGTCGGCGACAGGAGTGGTGTCGTCGCTGTAACCCGCCGGGATCGCCCCGTAGACGGGCACGTCGACAATGGGTTCCCGATCCGCCGCGTCCGCGAAAACGAGACAGCGGGCGCGACGGCGCTCGTCATCCCCCGCACGGCGGGTGATCGCCCCTTTGCGCTCGAGGGCGCGGAGATGGCTCACCGCAGCGGTCTGGCTGGCGAATCCAAAGTGCTCCTGAATCTCACGGGTGGAAGGCATGATTCCGGAACGGCGATGCTCTGACTGCAAATAGTCGAGGACTTCTTGTTGGCGGGCTGTTAACTTCATTTTGAACACTGTTCCCGAGAACATGAGAGAAATTTTGCCGTGCGCAAGCGAAAATCGGAATTTAATTCACTTTATTCATGACTCGATTTTTCTCCGGCTCCTCCGGCCTTCTTGCCATTCTCGCGACGGGCGCCTTCCCGCTCGCGGCGTCCGTTCCGCTCCGGGCGCAGGAAGTGCCCGAGACCGCGACGGTGGCGCCGGCGCCCGCGAAAGGTTTCCGCTTCACGAGTCGGGACATGCCCGAAACAAAATCGCCCGACCTTTCCCCCGCCGGGACGCCCTCGGAGCCCGGCCCCGCTCCCGAAGCCAACGCCACGGGACGCCCCATGCAAGTGGGACGAGTGACAGGACCGGAGGCGCTCCCTCCGGCTCTCATGGAAAAAGCGCGCGAGGGTGCCCTCGCGGTGGCGGACGGGAAGTGGGATGAGGCCCGCGAGATCTACTTGGAAATGGTCAAAGAAGCCCCCGACAACGCCCTTTCCTACGCCAATCTCGGGGTCGCGGAGCACCAGCTCGGGAATCTCCTCGCCGCCGCCGGCAATCTCGCCAAATCCCTCGAGATCAATCCGCACATCGCCCGCAACTGGCAGACCCTCGGGCTGATCCGCTACGAACGCGGGGAATTGGCGCTGGCCATTTCGCATCTCACGAGGGCGGTCCACGAAGCTCCCGAAGAGGCGGAAACTCGGCTTCTCCTCGCCGCCGTGGTGCGGGACTACGGCTGGACCGAAGCGGCCATCACCGAACTGCAACGCGCCGTCGAGATCGACCCGAAACTTGCTTCGGCACATTACAATCTGGCGGTGACCTACCTGGAGATGACACCGCCGAAAATCGAACTTGCCCGGCGTCATTACTACGCTGCCGTCGATCTCGGCACCCCTCCCGCACCCGAGATCGAGGAGATTTTTGAAAAGTCGGGGCAGGCATCTCCGTGAAATCGTGCCATGGTGTTTTACTTGTCCTCTCTTTTCCCGCGACTCATGAAGCCATCCCACCGACATCCTTCGCTCCCATTTCTGAGAGAATCGCTCGGCAGATTCTGTGCGGGAGCGGCTCTCCTCGCAGTGCTCGTCGCCCTTTCCGCCTGCCGCTCCACCGAACCGGCCTTGGCGAGCCTCCCGACCCAGACGCCCGCCGCCTCTGTCGACTACCCCGATCCCGGAAACGGGACTGGCCAGCAGTCACTCCAGATCCCGGTGGCACCGGGCCAGGCCCCCGTTCCGGCGCGGCAGACCCCGCCTTCCTCCGGCGTCGCCGGCACCGCACCAACCGCAGACGCCCGACCGGAACTCACCGCGAAAGCCGCCATCCTCGTCGATGGATACGGACGCGTCCTCTTCGAAAAAAACGCCGACACTCGGCTCCCCACCGCCAGCACCCAGAAATTGCTCCTCGGCATCCTCGTGGCGGAACAAGGCCAGTTCGACAAGCCCATCACCGTGGTGGAGTCCGACACCTGGGTGGAACCCACCATGATGGGCCTGAAACCCGGAGAGGTCTACGTCAAAGGCGAACTCTTCAAGGCCGTCCTCGTCCGCAGCTACAACGACATCGCCCGCGTCCTCGCGCGCGACCACTCCGGCAGCGAGGCCGCCTTCGTCGCCAACATGAACCAGCGCGCCCGCCAGCTCGGGATGCACAACTCCTACTTCACCAATTCCAACGGACTCCCCTCCCCTCCGGGCCAGTACTCCACCGCCCGCGACCTCGCCCGCCTCGGCATGGCCGCGCTCCGCAATCCCTACGTCCGTGATGCCGTCGGTACCAAGGTCTACAGCTTCCGCCTCGCCAACGGCACGACCAAAACGCTCTACAACACCAACCAGGTCCTGAAGCATTTCCCCTACTGCACCGGATGCAAGACCGGCTACACCAACGCGGCGGGCCGCTGCCTCGTCTCCTCCGCCACGGCCAACGGGAAAAGCGTCGTCGCCGTCGTCCTCGGCTGCAACAGCACCAAGACCGTCTCAATGGAATCCGAAGCCCTGCTCCGCTACGGGCTGGGGATGTGACGGTGCGCCTTCTTATCGGTTGCTCGCGTCCTCCGGGAGCGGGTCTTCGCCGCGTTCGAAAAGCACCTGGATCTCATAGGAATTGTCCTTGGTTTGGAAGGTTCCCGAGTGGAGGTCTTTTGAAAAATCGAGACGCCAGCCCCCGTTGCGAAACTCAACTGTCCGCGGGCCCGCGACGCTATACTCATATTGGACGGGCTTCGTTTTCGAGGTGTAGGTCACTTCCTTGCCATCGAAGGTGAGAAAGGTGTCTCCGGAAAAAACACCGGTGAACCGGACCGTGATTTCCGTGAGCCATTCGGCGAAATCATTCTTGTCGAAGTCGGAAAAATGCATCCGGGCGGCCGCCTCGACCGGGATGGATTCCCCTTGTTCCAGCCGTTGCAATTCTTTATCGATCAGCGTGGCGTCACGAAAATTTCCGCTCTGCGTCAAACTCCGCTTGAGGGCCTCCAGGTTTTGGATTTGGCGGGAGACAATCGGGGCAATCGCCTTCTGCAGAGCGGTCTCGTAGTTTTGCC
>JAAYAT010000107.1 GCA_012719225.1 Verrucomicrobiaceae bacterium | reverse complement strand
GCCTATGGGTTCGGGGCGCGCAACTGCGAATTGCACCTCGGTCAGGTGCGCGGAGACTCCCAACCCGTGACCGGCATCGCGATGCCGACCTTTCTCCCCGAATCGGCCTGAGCAGAGACATTCCCGGGATCCCGAACCCGATCACTTACCGCCGAGTTCCCGGGCGAGCGCCTGGCTCTCGCCGCTGAGATTGGCGAGGGGATAATTGAACTGCGATCCGTCTTCTTTGCGGAGGGTCACTGTGCTGCCGCTGAGAGAGACAAAGGCCGCCTGGAGGGAGGCACCGGTGCTGTTGGTCCAGGTCTGAATTTTGTTTTCCATCGCGGGCGCGGCGGAGGGGGTAGCGGCGGCCGCGGTGGCGGAGTCCGCTTCGCCCGCCTCGAATTTCGCGCCCAGCGAGACCCATTTTTGCACGAGGGAGAGTTCGGCGCTGGTCATGGCCTCGGCCCCGCGCTCGCGAGCGGGTGGCGGGGGCATCGCGTCACCGTCGCTGCGGGGCAGTCCGGCCTTGATCGTGAGCAGGCTTTTCGAGGGATCGCCGGGAACGATGACCGGATCCTCGCCGCCGATGCGTTTGGCGAAGTCTTCGGGAGAGTCCATCCGCAGGCCGCCCTTGGCTCTCGGGCCGGTGTGGCATTTGAAACACTTCTTGTTCAAAATGGGCCGGATTTCTTCCTGGTAATCGACCGCTCCCGCTGTTTCGAAAGCGATGCCCGACATCGCGAGAACCAGAAAGGAGGGGAGGGGAAAGCAAAATTTCATGAAAGATCCGGGTGACAATGGCTTGGGAACGCTTCCAGTCTATAGCAGGATGGCGGGCTTCGTCAATTCTCGTCGCGGAAGATTTCAGATTCCGCGTGTTCCAGAGGCCACAAAGCCGATCCCGAAGGGGCTTGCAGTCTCCCTCTATTTGTGGTGATAATCCGGAAAACCATGAAAACGCCCTCTCTCCTCTTTCTTGTCGTCGGGATGCTCTCGCTCGCGGGTCCGGTGTGGTCCCAGACGGAAACACCGGACGGGGAGCAGCCGGGGCTGAAGGGATTCTGGGAAGTGGTCACGGCGAGCGGCCGCTTCGTCTCGCGCCTGGATCAAATCTCTTCAGTGAGCCAGCACGAGTACCTTATCGACGGTGCGGTGCGGGTCTACGAATGCACCGTCGATACCACGGGTGGGCAGACCGCCCGCTTTTATTATCTCGAGCCCATTACCGACAGCTCCTCCATCACCACGGGCAGCGCCACGATCAACCGGATCAAAGATCTCGCCAATCAGGCCACCAACAAAGTCGGGATGGGGGATGTGGAGGCCCTCGTGACCAAACACTACCCCGACACCACCCACGCGAAGACGACGGAGTTCCGCCTGCAAAACAAGGCCACGGTGGGGCAAATCTACGATCATCTCCGCCGCGTCTGGGCCGAGGAACGAGGCAACGGCGGACAAAATCTGCTCATCATTCGCAACGGCTGATCGGGGCGCTCGCCTTTTTACCGGGACGAGATTTTGGTGCCCCCGGGATCGGCCGCGGGGGCGGGGGACTTCCAGGTTTCGCGCAGGATTTCTCCCGTCGTCGCGGAGAGATAGACCACTCCGATGGAGACTTGGGCGCGGTTGAGCAGATGGAGCATCCAGACCGGCTCCGAGCCGAGGTCGCGGACCCGCAACTGGAAATGGGCCGAGTCGAAGGCCCGCTTTTGTCGGTGGGCCAGTTCCTCGACGGCGCGAAACGCCGCCTCCGAATCGATTTTCAGCACGGCGCGCTTCAGGGGCAGGTGCGGGAGATCCTGACCGGACAGCGGACGGAACTTGCGCTCGGCGAGGAGACGTCCCCGTGCGTAGATCGATTCGCGGAGCTGTTCCGGGGTTTCAGGATGCGAGGTCAAAATGAGCCACTGAACCGGTTCGGGCTGGCCGAAAAATCCCACCATGCCGAGAACCTCCGCACCGGGTTCGAGCGGAGCGTCCGCGAGAAATCCGTCGAGAGCCCCCAAAGCGGACTCGCCCACCGCTTTTTCCGGAGGGGCGGCGGCTGCGAGAGCGCAGGACAGGGCGAGAACGCCTCCCGTCAGGCAAGTGATGAACCAGTTCTTCATGTTCTGTGCCGGTTGTGGCGAGGTCTCAATGACAACATAAAGGTAAGAAAACCATATTATTAAGCAATGAAAATTTCTAAAAACTACGAATTTTGCCGGTTCATCCGGTCGCGGCGGCGGACGCCTTGGTTTTTCTGGAAGTTTCGACGCCTCCAAATTTCCATTGGCGATTCCACGCATTCACCGTTTCCGTATCCCCGACATGCCCATATCTAAACCAGGAGCCTGTTGGACGTATCCTCTCCGGCTGCGGAAAACGGGGGCCCGGCCCAAATTTCCCTTCGTTCTCGTCATTTGTGTTCCCACAAAATCCTCGAACTCATGAAAATTTTGTCTCAAACCCCGCCTCCCTCGGGCGAAGGTTCTACCTCCGACAGGCTCCGGGATTGCGCCCTTCTCATCCTCGGTCACGGATCGACGGAGAATCCGGATTCGTCCCAGCCGAGTTGGGACCACGCCGAGACCATCGCGAAGTCGGGTCGGTTCGGCAGCGTCCACTGCGCGTTTTGGAAAGAGGAGCCCAGCTTCCGCCAGATCTGGCCGATGATAGAGGAACGCGAGATCTACGTCGTACCGAACTTCATCAGCGAAGGCTATTTCACCCGCCAAGTCCTGCCCCGCGAGCTGGAGTTGACCGGGCACACCACCTCCCGCGACGGGCGCACCGTCCACTATTGCGATCCGGTGGGGGTCCACCCGGCCATGACCGGATTGCTCATCAAGCGCGCCAAAGAAATCCTCGACTCCTCCGTCCGGCCGGAGGACACCTCCCTCATCATCGTCGGGCATGGCACCGATCTGAACACGCATTCGACCGAGGCGATCACCGCCCAGGTCGAGGCGATCCGCGCCAGCGGCGAACCGTTCGCCCGCGTCCTCGACGCCTACATGGAAGAGCCTCCCTACATCGCCGACTGGCGGACCCTGACCGATTCGCCCCATGTCGTCGTGGTGCCCTTCTTCATCTCCGACGCGCTCCACAGCTATCAGGACATCCCCGTGCTGCTCGGGATCGAGACCGAACCGACGGCCGCGGCGAGCCAGCGTGAGGTCTTCCGCCGGAATCCCTATCGCTTCGGGGAGCGCACGCTTTTTTACAGCTCCGCGATCGGAACCGATCCCTCCCTGGCCGAGGTGATCGTGGATCAGGTGCGCTATTTCGACGAACACTACCGCTCATGACACTCGCCGGGGAACTCGAATCCCTCCTGCCCGCCGGAACGTCTCTCGTTTTCGGACAACTCCGCCTCTGCCGCCGCGACGACGGCAGCTTCGAGGCGTGCCATCTCGATGATGCGGAAAAGAGGGAATCCCTCGAACCGATCCCATCCGCTCCGGCCCTGCGCGAGCTCGCGAAATTCGACGCCGCCGGAGAATACCGCCCTCTCAAGACCGCCCCGACGCTACGGGGCGGTTGGATCACGCGCTGTGACGAGGCTGCGGAATTTCTGAGGCGTCTCGACGCCATCTACCCCGGCGTCTTCGCCACCTGGATCGCCTACGCCGCGGGGCGGCATCACCCCACCTCCCTGCGCCGAACCCTCGACCGGCAGACCGGCATGTACCGGCGAGCCGGCACCATCACTGACGGGATGGCCCGTCGCTTGATCCGCGAACTCTGCCATATCGGCTGCCTCCGCACGATCACCTGGCCCATCCACGACGACGATCCCGTGGCCCGGGCGACCGCATCCCCCGGCACCCTGCCGATGATCTGCACCGAGGCCTGCACCCTCGCGGTCAACGCCGCCCGCACCCTCGCCAAAGAAGCCCGTGCGGCGGGGGATTGATCGGAATACCACGAAATCGAAATCGAAATCAGCGATCCGCGTCGACGCCCCGCCAGAAGCGGCTCGATTTCCTGTCCATCTGGGGATCGGCATCGGGGATTTCCCGCTCCGCCAGTCGTTCCGCGTGACCGTCGAGGTAGGCGGCGATGACCTTGCTGCCGTCCCACCGCTTTTCAATGGTGTCGACGATGGCCTGGCGATCCTCGAACTTGACCACGTTCGGCTCGATGCACTCGATGTAGAGCATCGCGTTCGGGGCGAAAAGGAGGTTCGAGAGGGTTTTTTCCGTGAGATAGGGGTCGCTAGATTCCACCTGATCGTAGATGCGGTCGTACTGGAGGTTCGCGTTCATCGCGTAGCTGTGCTTGTGCCAGTCCGTCTCCATCGGATTCTTTTTCACCGACTGGGTCGATTCGAAGAGGGTGCCTTTGAGGTGATCCCCGTTCTCGCTGACATCGTAGTCTGTTATCGCGCCATCCTTGTCCTCCTTCAGGTAGAGTTGGCCGAAGACGACCCCGTCGAGCCAGAGCCCGGAATCGCCCAGATTGTAGTGGAGGGGAAAAAAATCTTCGGGACTCATCCCGGGCGGCGGCACCATCCCGCCGGGATATTGGGGGGAGGGGAGACGACTGCCGTTGTCCGCGGCCCAAGTGATCGTGCCCATCGCGATTTGCTTGAGGTTCGCAGTGTTTTTGGCGGCTTCGGCGACTTGTTTGGCCTTGCCCAAACCGGGGACGAGCAGGCCGACGAGAATGCCGAGGATGGCGATCACGACGAGCAACTCGACGAGAGTCATGGCGCGAAGGAGAGAAGATTTGGAGGAGGTTTTCATGAAAAAGGGAGGTGGATTCGGGAAATCCGCACAAGCCCGGCGGGACCTGACCCGGATTTTCCTCCCCTCATCCTATCGAAACGGGAGCCCGCCGGTCAAGCGCAATGCGCGTTTTTCCGCGAAAATCGAAGAATCGCCGGACGAAGCGGGCAAAAAGCAAACAGGGCGCGGACCTTTCGATCCGCACCCTGTCCAAACCAACGATCAAAAGAAATTACGCAGCGACCGGCTGCGAGGTGACATCGAGGCGCAGGTGGGACCAGCCAATCTTCTCGACACCGGGGGAGTCCTCCTGCCCGACGAAGGCGGTGAGGCGGGTCGACGAGGCCATCGAAAAAGCGGGATAGAGAAAAATCTCGCCCTGGATGCGGACGCTGCAAACGAAGTTCTGTCCGAAGCGGTAGAGTGTGAGGTCGCAGGGCACCGGCACCCCGGGAGTCAGGGGCGCCTTCGCGAGGTAGCCGATCACCCCGCCTCCGTTGCTGAGGTCGCAGACTTCCCCCGTCGCCGGATAGACCGCTACCGCGATGCCGCGCTTGCGGGTCTCGTCGAGGATTCCGACGACCACCCGTCGGGTCACCCGACAGGGCTCGATGTCCACCTTGAAACTGACTTCGGCGTTGGGGTTTTCAACGAGCGGGGTCTGGCCCAGCTCCTCGAGGGCGAACTGACTGAGTTCCGGAATGGCGATATTCATGTCGATGGATGGGTGAAAAAACGGGGATCACGCATTGCACGCGATTTTCCATAATTAATAAAATTATTCTAAATATTATCAAAATAATACGGTTATTCAAATTAATTCTGAAAATTATGGAAAGTTTTTATAAATAAACGGCGTGTTCTCATTCCGGCCCGAAATGGATGCGGCAAATATCCATTTCCAAGCGGCTGGATCGGGGTAGCGTTTCCCTTTCCCACTCCATGGACGAAGATCTCTTTATGGATGACGCCGCCGACGCGTCCGGCTCCCTTCCGGGGGGAGACCTTTCCGCGCCGAAGGTGACGCTCGATCCCACCATGCCCCTCGCCGCGCGGATGCGTCCTCGCGACCTGGGCGAGTATGTCGGTCAGGGCCACATCCTCGGCGAGGGCAAGTTGCTGCGGCGGGCCATCGAGGCCGACCGCTTCACTTCCCTGATCTTTTACGGCCCTCCCGGAGTGGGAAAAACCAGCCTCGCCGAGCTGATCGCCCGCCGCACCGAATCCCGCTTCATCAATCTCTCGGGAGTCGAGAGCAACGTCGCCGAGATCCGCCGCGCCGTGGAAACCGCCCGTCAGTTCCAACGCACCCGCAACGAGATCACGACCCTCTTTGTCGATGAAATCCATCGCTTCAACAAATCCCAGCAGGATGTCCTGCTGCCCCACATCGAACGCGGCACGGTGCGGTTCATCGGCGCGACGACCCACAATCCCTATTTCTACATCAACAGCCCCCTCGTCTCGCGCAGTCAGGTCTTCGAACTCGAGCCGCTCTCACCCGAGGATCTCACCGGGCTCCTCGCCGCCGCCGTGGCCGATCCCGAGCGAGGTTTCGGGAAAAAGGCCCTCGTCGTGAAAGAAGACGCCGCCCGCCACCTCGTCACCATGTGCGACGGCGACGCGCGCAAGTTGCTCACCTCCTTCGAACTCGCCGTGTTCACCACCGAACCCGACGAGAGCAGCGGCGAGATCGTCATCGACCTCGCCGTCGCCGAGGATTCCATCCAGCGGAAAAGCGTCGTCTACGATGCCGACGGCGACGGACATTACGACACCATCAGCGCTTTTATAAAGGCCATGCGAGGCAGTGATCCCGACGCCGCGCTCTACTGGCTCGCCAAGATGCTCTACGCCGGGGAGGACATCCGTTTCATCGCCCGCCGCCTCGTCATCGCCGCGAGCGAGGACGTCGGCATGGCCGATTCGAACGCCATCCGCGTCGCCGTCGCCGCGCAGCAGGCGGTCGAGTTCATCGGGATGCCCGAGGCCCGCATCCCTCTCGCCCATGCCACCGTCTACCTCGCCACCGCACCGAAGAGCAACCGCGCCTATGTCGGGATCAACGCCGCCCTAAAAGACATCGCCGAAGGCCGCACCCTCGCGGTGCCACCCCATCTTCGCACCAAAACCCGCAAGAAAATCGGAGAAGCGGGCGGCACCATCGCCGGAGGGGAGGCCGCCTATCTCTACGGTCACGACCACGAAGGCGGCTACGTGCCCCAGGCCTACCTCCCCGAAGGGCGGCGCTACTACGAACCGTCCGACAACGGGATGGAGCGCCGCGTCGCCGTACGACTCGAACACTGGCGACAACTTTTCGAAAAAGCGAACCAGCCGTAGCATCGGCATCCTGCCGATGCACTTCCCCTTGACGACATCGAAGAAAAAAGAACAGCCAATCGGCTCACCGAGGACGGTTCGCCCCACCTCAGTCGAAGCCGCTGACAGCG
>JAAYAT010000106.1 GCA_012719225.1 Verrucomicrobiaceae bacterium | reverse complement strand
TCGGCGATGAGCTTTTGCACCTTGCCGCGAAAAATCGAATAAAAGATCAGCGAGGGGATGCTGACGACGAGACCGGCGGCGGTCGTGATGAGGGCCTGGGCGACGCCGGGGGCGAGGTCCATGTTGTGGACGCCGCTGCCGATGCTCTCGAAGGCCTTGATCATGCCGACGACGGTGCCGAAGAGACCGATCATGGGCGCGACGCGGCTGATGTCGTTGAGGTAGCTGATGCGGTTGTCGAGAATGCTCGCCTGCCTCGTTCCCTCGGCCTCGGTCACCTCGCGCACCTCGTCGAAGCTGGCGGTTGGATTTTTGGTGGCGAAATCGAGGGTTTTGTAGACGATGCGGGCGATGCACTCGTTTTCCCGATTGCATACCGCGATGAGGCCGAGGTAGTCCTGCTTGCGGATGAGGGCGTCGGCGGCGTTCATGAATTTGTCGCTCACCACCGTTCCCTGGCGGATCGTGAAGAGGTAAAAGATGATCAGGAGCAGGGCGAGAAAGGAGAGGAGGAACAGCGGGATCATCAGCCAAGGGCCGCCCTCCATGAGGTAATCGAACATGGTCTGCGCGGTGGGCAGCTTGCTGGCGAGGGCGCCCGCATCGGCGGCCGGGGCCGCGGTTTCCTCCTGCGCCAGGAGGGGGAGGGAAAAGGCGGTGGCGAAAAAGAGGAGAAACGCGAAGAAGAGGCGGTCTTTCATCCGGAATGGGGATTGTCGGAAACGGTTGGGAGCGGACAAGGCCGCTTGGAGTCGAACTCCTGGAAAAAAAAATGGGCAAGGGAAGGGAAGGCAGCCCCGGGATCCGGCTGTCCGGGCGAGGTCCCGAAACCTTACCCTCACTCGCCGACCATGCAAACCCTCGGTCGGATCGACACAGGGGAAAATGAATCTTTTGGAAAAGCAACCATTCAAGTTTCCTGAGATATGGAAAATATGGAAATTTTTGCAAACTCCTTGAATTAAGCCTAAATATGCGGTAAGATTATTAAAATAATGGTTTTTACAATTCAGATTTGCCGCCTGAACCTATTTGCGGTGTTTTTTTATGGTGCCGTCCCCCGATGAATCAGTTTGGAGCAGGTCCTTCCCAGCCGACATCTTCCGAAGCGCTCTTTCCGGGCTTTCCCACTCTCGACCTGAGTCGGCTCGTCTCCGTCGTGTGGAAGAGGCTCTGGCTGGCGCTGTTGGTGGCCGGTGCCTTCCTCGGTCTGGCGCTTCTCTATGTCTTCACCGCGACGAAGATCTATCGGTCGTCGGCGGTCATTTACATTGATCCGCCGAACGAAGGGGCGGTGTTCGAGGGGATCAAAGGCGCGCGCCAGGCGAGTTGGGAGACTCTCGATGCGCTGAAGTCCATGGCCGACGGGATTCGCAACGGCACCGTCATCCTGCGGGTCGTCGACCAGCTCGGGCTTCGTCAGGATCCTCATTTTCTTCCGGCCCGTGCCGGAGGGTATTCCGACGCCGAGATCGTGGAGATCGTGAGCAAACAAGTCGAGACCGAACTGCGGCGCGGTACCCGGCTGATCGATGTCTCGGTGGAGGATCGTTCCCCGGAGCGGGCCCGTGACATGACGGCGGCCTTCATCGCCGAGTTTCAGGAGCTGATCCGCGAGCAGAACCGGGCTTCGGCGGAAAAAGCGCGCGCCACACTCGAAGAGGAGTCCGTCCAGCAGCTCGAGCGGGTCAACGCCGCCGAGGAGAAACTTCAGGAATTCCGCCGCCGCCACGCCGACATCGCTCTCAGCGAGAAAAACGGTATCACCAACACCAAGCTGGAGGACCTCGACAAACTCCTCAGCGCCGCGAGCAACGAGGTGCTGCTGAAACGCGCCGAGTTCGAACAGTACCAGGGCATCCCTGCGGAGGAGATCGAGCGGGTTCTGGAGATCGGGTCGCACGGCGGACAGGAGCACATCCAGAAAATTCTCCTCGCCCGCAGCCAGAAGCGCGCCGAATTCGTCCGCATCCAGACCCAGTTCGAGCCGACCCATCCCACCTATCAGGCCTACGAGGCGGATCTCGCTGGTCTCGAAGAGCAGGTCGTGCTGGTCGCCCGCGGCATCGGCGAGTCGATCGAGAAGGGCTACCACCGCGCCGTGGAACACGAAAAAACTCTCCGCGAGACGGTCCAGGAACAGAAACTGAAGCTCATCGAGGTCGACGGGGTGATGAAAGAATTCCGCACCCTGCAGCGGGCCGTCGAGGCGGCGTCGACAACCTACGAGCGGCTCCTCGATCGCATCAACGACACCGAGGTGACCGACGGGGTCGACGAGACGATCGTGCGGACCTTTTCCGAACCGCTCGTCCCGGCCAAGCCGGTTTCGCCGAAAAAGACGATCACGGTCGCGGCGGCGGGCGTTTTCGGGACGCTCTTTGGATTTGGCTTTGTCATCGTGCTGGGGTTACTGGACCGCTCCCTCCACACCCGCAAGCAGGTCGAGAGCACTCTCGGGCTGTCGGTTCTCGCGGAAATTCCCCGCGCCTTCGACCGCGAATGGGAGCTGGAGGATTCCCTCTTCGTGACCCGTGATCCCGGCTCTCTCGTGAGCGAGAGCTTCCGCTCGCTGCGCACCTCCCTCTCAGCCCACGCGCCCCGCAGCGTCATGATCACGAGTCCCTCGCCGGGCGAGGGCAAAAGTTTCTGCGCCGCCAATCTCGCGGTGCTCCAGGCGAACATGGGCTATCGCACTCTCCTCGTCGACGCCGATTTCTGCAAACCGCGCATGGCCGGGATTTTCGTGGATCCCCTCCATGGCAAAGCTCCCGACGGGGCGCTCACCAACCAGAACATGTGCCAGAAAACGGTTTTCAAAAACCTCCATCTGCTCTCCTGCGGACGTTTCACCTCCAATACCGGCGAGCCGATGAGCAGCGAGATTTTCGCCAACATGTTGCACGAGGCCTACGCCTCTTTCGACTGCGTCATCATCGACACCAGTCCGATCAACGTGGTGAGCGATGGACTGACCTATTCCCGCCATGCCGACGCCGTCGTCCTCGTCGTCAAAGCCGACGAGACCCACGCGGATTCCGCCCGGCGGGCGATGCGGGAACTCCAGCGGATGCGCGCCCCGCTCGTCGGGGTGGTCCTCAACGGCGTTCAGGGCACCAACCGGATGCAGGCCGCCTATGTCGAGGGCACCACGCGGGCGCTGCCCTCCGTCGCCGCTCCCGGATACGGCAGCCCGGTCGAGACCGGATGACCGCCACGACACCCCCACACCACACTCACGCGGAGACAATTCCGCCATCCTCGAAACCGACCTTCCTTTCATGAGCCAGATGCCTTTGGAAAGCAAAGACGCCGTGCATAGACCACGCCTGCAAACCGCCGAGACCTCGCGGGTGCGCTACCATCGCCTCGTCGCCGGGGCGTTCGTGGTGGACGCTCTCGTCGTCGCCTGCGCACTCCTCCTCGCCCAGTGGATTCGATTTGAGACGCCCCTGGCCGGGATTGGAGTCCCGGCGGCGGATGATTTCCGGGCGGTGGATTACATCGGACACATCATTCTGGGGGTGGTCTTGATGATGGCCACGCTGCTGAACTTCCGCTTCTACACGCGGGAGCATCTCCTTTCCTACACCAACTCGCTGCGGATCCTTTTCAAATCCTCGCTCGTCTGGATTCTCTCTTATCTGGCCCTGACCTTGATCTTGAAATTCGATCCCCAGATCTCGCGGGTCTTCTGCGCCGTGGGGCTGCTCACGACCCTGATCCTGTTGCCCGCCTGGAGGGGGATCCTCTGGCGCGTCATCAGTCGGGAGGAAAACGCGGCGAGTCTCCGCCAGCGCGCCCTGGTGGTGGGGTGGAACAAGGATTTTTCCCGCGCCGTGGCGACTTTCGGCGGAGCGCCGGACCGGCCCTTCGACATCGTCGGGGTGGTCTGCCCGCCGGAAGGAGAGTTTCAGGAATCCGTCCCCGCCCATATGCCGGTGATGGGAACCTACGACTCGCTCGAGGCGCTCCTGCAACTCCGCGTCTGTCAGATGGTCATCGTGGCCGACGACGCCCTGAAATCGGGAACGCTGATGCACATCGCCGCCGTCTGCGAGAAGTCCATGGTCGAATTCAAGTTGGTCCCGACCTGCTTCCAGGTGCTACTCAGCGGTCTCCATCTGGAGTCGGTCGGCGGCATCCCCATTCTCGGGATCTCGCGTCTGCCGCTGCACAACACTCTCAACCGCTATTTGAAACGCTTCGTCGACATCATCGGCGGCCTCGTCGGATTGCTCCTCGCTGCTCCGGTGATCGGCTTGTTCGCCATCCTTATCTACCGCGAGAGTCCCGGTCCGATTTTCTATCGCCAGCGTCGTCTCGGAGCGAGCGGCTCCACCTTCGACATGGTGAAACTGCGTTCCATGAAACTGAACGCCGAGACGGACGGGGTCGGTTGGACGGTGAAAGACGATCCGCGTTGTCTCCGGGTCGGCGCTTTCATGCGGCGTTGGAACATCGACGAGATCCCGCAGTTCTGGAACGTCCTCAAGGGCGAGATGAGTCTCGTCGGTCCGCGCCCCGAGCGGCCCGAACTGATCGA
>JAAYAT010000105.1 GCA_012719225.1 Verrucomicrobiaceae bacterium | reverse complement strand
GTGGGAGCGGGGTTCTGTTGTCTGTGTTTGTGGTGGGGAGGAAAATTCGATTCGCCCGTAATTCGATTCGTCCGCTCAGGGGGAGCGGGACTCGAAGAGGTCGGGCTGGAGGAGGTGGTCCGGGGCGGTGTTCTCGAGGGATTCGATCACTTCGCTGAACTCGCCGACGTCCTGAAACTGTCGGTAGACGGAGGCGTAGCGGACGAAGGCGACCGGATCGATCTGCTGGAGATGCGCCATGACCTTGGGGCCGATGATTCGGCTCGGGATCTCCCTGAGATTGTCGGCGGTGAGTTCGTTGACGATTTCCTCGACGGCGTTTTCCAGTTCGTCGATGGAAACCTTCCGTTTCTCGCAGGCCTTGATGAGACCGCCGAGGAGTTTCTCGCGTTTGAAGGGTTCCCGGGTTCCGTCGCGCTTCACGACGAGGACATCGCGCCGTTCGACCTGCTCGTAAGTGGTGAAGCGGTGGGCGCACTCGAGGCACTCCCGGCGGCGACGAATGGAAAAACCATCCTTCGAGAGGCGGGAATCGATGACCTTGTCTTCAAGGCTGTTGCATTTGACGCAGCGCATGGGAGGGGAACGGAGGCAAGAAAACAAAATATTGCGACTCTTTTATCAGAGTTGCAACCATATGTTGTGGTGTCAATCCGAAAATAACCACAAGATGTAGGGTATTCGCAAAAATTTTGCCCCGAAACGTCGGAGGGAAATCCGTTGCGGCCGTTTTTTGTTCCGGCGGAGGGGCGCGGAGCTAGGGCGAGCGAGAAACGGTCAGTTGGCGTGCCATTGCTCGAACACCCTGGCCATCGCGGCGACGCGTTCGGGGTGTTCGGCGGCGACATCGTTCGTTTCGGCTCGATCCCGGCTCAAATCATAGAGCTGCCACGGTCCCTTCGGTGCGGCGACGAGCTTCCAGTGGGTCATGCGCACGGCCTTATGGCCACCGGTGGCCCAGCAGAGGCTTGGGTGGCCGTTTCGCGGTTTGCCCTCCAAAACCGGCCGCAGCGATTTTCCGTCCATCGGGGCCACGGAGCGGTTGTTGAAGTCGGTCGGATAGGGTTGGCCGGAAACGTCGAAAATGGTCGCGGTGATGTCGGTGATATGGCTCGGTTCGCGGGTGATCCGTCCTGCTTTCACGACACCGGGCCACCATGCGATGAGTGGCGAGGAGATGCCGCCTTCGTAGTTCGTGTGCTTGTCGCGGAATGGTGTGTTCGACAAGGCGGACCATGCCGGCCCGGCGGTGACGAAGGTGTCTCCAGGGCCGGGCAGTATGTCGGGATGGTTGCCCACGCGGGTGGGTATGCCGTCGGCGCGCCAGGTCAGACCTCCTTTGTCGAGCGGACCGACGACGGCTTTGTCGGACGCGCCGTTGTCGCTGAGAAAGAACACGAGCGTGTTCGTGCCGCGGATGGCCTCCATGACGCGTCCGACACTCTGATCGAGGCAGTCGATCTGCGCCGCGAACACCGCCATGCGCTCCGCTTCCCAGTCGAGATGCTCCGCCTCGCTCCACGGCTTCGCCGCAGGATCGCGCGGGGCCAGCTTCGTGTCCGCGGGCAGGAGGCCTTGTTCGATGAGCCGTTTCAACCGTTGTTCGCGTGTCGCATCCCAGCCGAGGTTGCGATAGAGTTCCCGATACTTTGCGATGTCCGCCTCCTTCGCGTGCAGCGGCCAGTGCGGCGCGTAGTGGGACATATAGAGCAGAAAGGGCTTCGTCTTGTCCCGCTGATGGAGGAAATCGAGCGTAAAGTCGGTGATCAAATCCGTCTTGTAACCGCCATCGGGAATCGAATAAGGTTTCCCGTCTCGATAAAACGCCGTGTTTCGCACATCGGCGAAGTAATTGCCCGGCCCCTTGTGCCCGGTAGTGCCAAAGTAGCGATCCACATGGCGCGTGAGGCTTTCGGGATCATGCCAATCCTCCGCCGTGAGCATGTCGAGTCGGCCCACCGCGCAGGTTTCGTAGCCCGCGCGGTTCAGCAACTCGAACATCGTCACGCAGTTTCACTGCAAAAGTCCCGTCCATCGCGTCATGCCGACACGATGCGGGTGCTGACCGGTCATCAAGGCCGCCCGCGAGGGCCCGCACAAGGCGCAGTTGTAGAACTGCGTGAAGCGCATGCCCTCGGCGGCGAGCTTGTCGAGATTCGGCGTCAGGATTTCGCCGCCGTAGCAACCGAGATCCGAGAAACCCATGTCATCCGCGAGAATGACGACGACGTTGGGTCGTGTCTCGGCAAACGCGAACGAAGAAGTCAGCGCGAGGAGGAGGAACAGTCGGATCATGGCGGGGTGTCGGGCGGGGGACGGGTGAAGAGACAGGAGGTTATATTGCAGCGGTTGGCGTTCGGAGGTGCTCCGGCTGGAAAGGGACAGCGGAGAAGAGGTCAAGGCTCGGTCCCTTGGTGGAGTTCTTTCAGGAGCTTGAGCAGGGCGGCGCGGATTTTGGGTTCGGCTTGTTCCTCGAGGAAGGAGGAGCGGGCGGGCCAGGTTTCGTATCCGCCCCAGGTGAACTGTTGCGGGGAGGGCAGGTATCCCGAGTAGGCGTTGGCGAGTTCAATGGTGAAGGTCTCGCCGGGGAAAGGACTGTCTTTTTTGATGGCGAGACCAGTTTCGGCAAAAGTTTCGCAGGGGCTTTGGGCGATGGCGAGGTCGCCGATGCGGAATACTTGCAGGGGGATCTTGATGGTGGCGGGGTAATCTTTGAGGATCAGGCTTTCCCGCGCATAGATTTGTGGGCGCGAGAGGCGGCCCTGGTGATCGGGGGCGGCCTTGGTTTCGGTGGCCCAGGCGATGCGTCGTTCACTCGGTTTGCGGACCATCAGCTCCAGTTCCGTTCCGGCGGCGGCGAGGGAAATGTCAGAGCGATGGTCGAGATCCCTGACGAGCTTGACTGTTTCCTCAGCGAGAGCCTTGCCGACCAAGGTCATTTTCTCGTAGTGATCGTATTTTTTACGCGCTTGGCCGAGGGCGACGGATGCGATGTCGCCACTGGTGCCGTTCGACATCATGCCGACAAAGGGAGGGTTCTGACGATCCGCCTTGAGCAAGCGCTGGAGGTGGTCGGCGAAAACGCCGAAATAATCGGCACTGACCGTGCCGCCGGGGATGCCGCCAACATAGTGGAGGCTGTAATTGGCGAGAACAGCGAGGGGGCGGCCATCCGCATGTTGCACCGATAAGACGAATACCTCGGGATCGATCGGGCCGGCGGATTTGTCGAAGGTCTCTCCTTTGGGGTACATGCTGACGATTTCTCCCGCGACTCCAAAGGGGTTCTTGTTGGCGGCCTGAAATCGCTCCTTGAGGAAACCACGCCTGTTGTGGACAAAGCGAGGCTCGGCGAAGCTGCCCCATCCAATCCGGGCCGGAGCGAGCCGATTCACGGCGCGCCGTATCCCGTCACTGATGCGGATGGCGAGAAAATCCAGGTAGTCTTGATGTTCCGCGCTGTCTGGTTTGAGTCCGACAACCGCCCTCGGAGTGGAGTGGGTGTGGGTGGCGGAGAGACAGATGTTCCGCAGGGGGATGCCGGTGTGCTGGTGGACGAGGGTTTTGGCGTGGTCGTAGACCTCACGGGAGACCATCGTGTTGTCGATGACAGCAAAAGCCAGGCGGGTGGTGCCATCGTCGAGCACCAGGCAGCGGGCGTGCAGTTCGTCATGCACATCCTTGGCCGGGCCGATTTGCATGATGGTGCCGTCGAGGGGAACCCCCATGAGGGGAGTGATGTTCGACGTGGCGGCACCCGCGCGGAACGGCTTTCCTGGCGTTGCCCCGGCCAGACCCGGCGAAGCGTTTGAGAAACAAAGAACCAGGACGAGGGCAAACAAAGGGATCGGCGAAGGGTTTGTCATGGGAGGGGTGGGACAAGAGGGGTGTAGGGACAGGCTAATTCGTGGCTGTGTCTTCGTATCTTCGTAGGGACAGGCTAATTCGCGTATCTTCGTAGGGACAGGCTAATTCGTGGCTGTGTCTTCGTATCTTCGTAGGGACAGGCTATTGTTTTCGGGTGGCCCCGAGCCTTCGTAGGGACAGGCTATTTGGTGGCCCAAGGAGAAACCCGAAACACCCTCGGCGGCAATAGCCGATTCACGGGTTGTTCGCCGCCTTCCGCGCGGTCGTGCGCCGACAAAGCGCCCCGATCATTTTCGCGCTCCACCACCTCGCTACGCCCGGCGGGTTCCTGACTCCCGGCAACTTTGCTCGTCGCACCCGCGAAATTTTTCTCCGGCGGACGAAAATCTGTGCTTTCGTGGGTTCCGATAGTTGAAATTAGGAGGAATTCACGCAGAATCTAATAATCAGTAAATGGTAACGATTTCCGAAAAACGCCTTGTCATCGCCTGCGGTGGCACGGGGGGCCACCTTTTCCCCGGCATCGCCGTGGCGGAGGCTTGGACCCGAGAGGGCGGGGATGTGTTGCTGCTCATTTCGGAAAAGCAGATCGATGCGCTGGCGACGGAGGGCTATGAGCACCTTCGGTTCGAGAAAATGCCTTCCATCGCGATGCCGGGATTGTTTTCTCTGAAAATGCCGGGCTTTCTGTTTTCCTTCGTCCGTTCGCTCGGGGCGTGTCGACGTTTGCTGAAGAAGTTCCGCGCCGACGCGGTGCTGGGAATGGGAGGGTTCACCTCGGCGGCCCCGCTGGCGGCAGGGAGAATGGCCGGTCTGCCCACTTTCATCCACGAATCCAATTCCATCCCAGGCAAGGCGAACCGACTCAACGCCCGCTTCGCCCGCTCCGTTCTGGTGGGATTCGCCTCGTGTGGTCCTCTTTTCGGAACGAGCAGAAGGGTGGAAGTGGTCGGCACCCCCTTGCGTCCTTCCCTGGTGAATCGTCCCACCCGCGAGGAATCGCTGGCCCGCTTCGGACTCGATCCGGGCAAGAAGACTGTCATGGTCATGGGGGGCAGCCAGGGCGCCCGACGGGTCAATGAACTGGTCGCGGCGAGCCTGTCGTCGCTGGCAGAGGCGGGCCTGCAGATGCTCCATATCAGTGGTCCGAGCGACTACGAGCTGGTCAAACCGGCCTACGACGCTCTTCCCGCGGCCGGGGTCTTGCGGGATTTTTGCAGTGAAATCCAATATGCCTATGCCGCCGCCGATCTCGCGGTGTGTCGCTCGGGGGCCTCGACCCTGACGGAATTGGGATACTATGAAATACCCTCGGTCTTGATTCCGTATCCCTTCTCGGCGGAGGACCATCAGACGAGCAACGCCCGGATTTTTTCCGACCCCGGTGCCGCCGTATTGTGGCCTCAGGGAGAGCTGAATGAAAAAAACTTTTCAGATAAAATCATCGAATTGATCCATGACGAGGAGCAACTTGAAAAAATGAGAGCGTCCGCTGCCCGTCTCGCCGTGCCCGATGCCTCGGCCCGTGTCTGCGAGGTCATCGCCGCCTCGCTCGCCTGAGCTTTCTCCCGTCCTTTTCCCATTTCTTTTCTCTTGCTACGACCCGATATGAGTGATCTTTGCCAACAGTGGGGGACCCGCTTTGCCCGAAGGGAGAACCGTCTCCGCGTTCATCTTATCGGGGTGGCCGGTTCGGGGATGAGCGGGCTGGGATCGCTCTTGCTCGGTCTCGGACACCGCGTCTCGGGGTCGGACCGCGTCACTTCGCGGGAGACGGAGCGGCTGGAGAAAGCGGGGCTCGTTTTCTCCAGCCCGCACTGTGCCGAAGCGGTTGCCGATGCCGACGTGGTGGTCTACTCCAGCGCGATCAAACCCGGCAACGCCGCCTACGACGAGGCGCTGCGGCGCGGCATCCCGCTGCTGCGCCGGGCCGAGGCTCTCGCGGCGATCATGCAGGGAAAACAGGGGGTGGTGGTCGCCGGAACCCACGGCAAGACCACCACGTCGTCTCTCGCCGCTCACGTTCTCAAGGTCGGGGCGAAATCTCCCTCCCACTACGTCGGGGCCGAAATTCCCATCCTCGGGACCAATGCCAACTGGGATGAGAACGGCGAGTTTTTCGTGGCCGAAGGGGACGAGAGCGACGGCACGCTCGTCAATTTCCATCCCGCTCACGCCATCCTGCTGAATGTCGAGGCCGAACATCTCGACTTCTACGATGGCATCGACGCGATTTGCGCCGTCTTCGGACAGTTCTGCGATCAGACCAGCGGGAAGATTTTTTACTGCGGCGAGGACGCCAACGCCCGCCGGGTCTGCGGGGATCGAGACAATGCGATCAGCTATGGCTGGAGCGAAAATTGTGATTTTTCCGCCACGAATCTTTCTCCGCGCGGAGCCGGGACGGAATTCACGGTGGTCTGTCGCGGGGAGGAAATGGGGCGGGTGCGTCTCGGTATCCCGGGCCGGCACAACGTGCTCAACGCCCTCGCGGTGATTGCCTTTGCCGTTGAGGTCGGGGTGGCCTTCGACCGCATCGACGAAGCCCTCGCCTCTTTCCGGGGGGCGAGGCGTCGTTTTGAAATGAAGCGGAACAGCGAGCGCGTCACCATCGTGGACGACTACGGCCATCATCCCACCGAGATTGCCGCGACCCTTCAGACGGCCCGCTCGCAGCACGCCGGACGTCTCATCTGCCTCTTCCAGCCGCACCGCTACTCCCGCACGCAGTTGCTGCGAGAAGAGTTCGGAGCCTGTTTCGAGGGGGTGGACGAACTCTGGGTGACGGACATCTACGCGGCGAGCGAGACGCCCATTGACGGCATTTCCGGCCAGACCATTGTGGATGCGGTGACCGAACACGGGGAGGTGGAGAAAGTGGTTTCGCATCCTTCGCTGGCCACCCTGCACCTCGCGGTCGGCGCGAAGCTGGAACCCGGCGACTGGGTCCTCACGCTGGGGGCGGGAAATATTCACGAGGTCGGTTCCCGTCTCGCCAGAGATCTCGCCGCGCTCGATTTGTTGACCGAGGCGCTGGCGGAGCCGACCGGGATCACCCGCCTCTACGAGCCGATGCGGCGGCACACCACCATGAAAGTCGGGGGACCGGCGCAGTTCTGGGTCGAACCGACCAGCGTCGCGGGTCTCGCTCGCGTCGTGAAATACTGCACCGACAGCGGCACTCCGCTGCGGGTCATCGGCCGCGGCTCGAACCTGCTGGTGCGCGACGGTGGCATTCCTGGCGTGGTGGTCCATCCGGTAAAAGGGGAGTTCGGACTCCTTCATGTGGAGGGAAACACCATCACGGCCGGGGCCGGGGTGAAGTACAAAGCGCTCGCCGCCGCCGCCCAGTCGGCCGGGCTGGGGGATTTCGAATGGATGGAAGGCATCCCCGGCAATGTGGGGGGCAGCCTGCGGATGAACGCGGGGGCGATGGGCTGGGAGACTTTTGATCAGGTCGTCCGTGTCACGATGATCGACGCCGAGGGCCGGGTCGTCACCAAAGAGGTGGAGGAGATCCGGCATCATTACCGCCACGTGCCCGAGCTGGCCCACAACATCGCCGTCTCCGCCGTTTTCAAAGGGACGCCCGCCTCGGATGAAGTCATCGCCGGGCGCATGGCGGCTTCGAAGGAAAAGCGCCGTGCCTCCCAGCCGGTCGCGGCCAGCGCCGGCTGCATTTTTAAGAACCCCGGTCCGATCGGGGCGGGGCAATTGGTCGACGAGATGGGGCTGAAAGAATCCGCCGTGGGATCCGCCAAGGTCAGCGAAGTCCACGGGAATTTCATCGTCAACGACGGCACCGCCACCGCCACCGAGGTGCTCGCACTGATCGCCCGGATCCAGGAGATCGCCCTCCGCGACCGCGAGGTCAAGCTGGAGACGGAAGTCCAGGTGATCGGGCAGGATGAACCCATTTGAAACCGCTTGCATCCCGCGGCTCCTCCCGAAGCAACCCTCTTACATCCTCCTTCTCACCCTCTCAGCCCCGTATTTCGCATGACAAAACCAATCGAAGAAATGCACATCGCCGTCCTCGCGGGCGGTCCCGGTTCGGAGCGGGAGGTCTCCCTCGCCTCGGCCCGCGGTGTCGTCAAGGCGCTGGAGGGGCGGGTCGGCCGGGTCAGTTTCGTGGAAGTTCACGGACCCGATTTCGCGCTGCCCGAGGGCACCGACATGGGCTTCAACGTGATCCACGGCACCTTCGGCGAAGACGGCGGATTGCAGGCGGAGATGGAGCGGCGCGGCGTCCCCTACACAGGGGCGCGGCGGGTCAGTTCCGAAGTGGCTTTTGACAAGGTGCGCAGCAAGGAGCGCTTCGTCGCAGAGGGGGTCATCACTCCGGCGTCGGCGGTTCTTTTTATCGACGGGGCGGAGACAAGCCCCTCTCCGGTGGGCCTGCCCTGCGTGGTGAAGCCGCCACGAGAAGGCTCGAGCGTCGGGGTGCATCTCGTTTCCTCCGAGGAGCAATGGGCGGCGGCGATCGCCGATTCGGCCCGCTATTCCCCGGATATCCTCGTCGAGGAGATGATCACTGGGAAAGAACTCACCGTGGGAGTGCTCGGCGACGAGGTGTTTCCGGTCATCCACATCCAACCGCGCTCGGGATTCTACGACATTTCCAATAAATATCCGTGGATGACCGGATCGGGCGGGACCGATTATTTTTGTCCGGCCGATCTGCCCGACGAGGTGACCCGGGCGGTGCAGGCGGAGGCGCTCAGGGCCCACCGCGCGGTCGGAGCGGAGGTGTATTCCCGCGTCGATGTGCTGCTGCGGGAATCCGACGGGAAGCCGTTTGTCCTGGAGGTGAATACCATCCCGGGCATGACCGAAAGCAGCCTGCTCCCCAAAGCTGCGGCGGCGGCGGGTATCGATTACGCAACTCTTTGTTTGAAAATTATTAAACTTTCGCTTAATTTCAAGTGATGCGAAAGAGAGCGGGGCGGAGCAATTACCGAAAATTCAGATTCAAAGGACTTTTTTCCTCGCGTCGGCGGGCCGACGATGACGGCGGATGGATCCTCCTCGATGAGGACATGACTCCG
>JAAYAT010000104.1 GCA_012719225.1 Verrucomicrobiaceae bacterium | reverse complement strand
CTCGTCACTGCCCTGCTCTGCGAGATCTCAAACGAATGGGCAACATCAAAAGTTTACCTCAACATGAACCTCACCGATCCTCCCCAAACCTAATCGCCGAATTTACAGAATAAAATTTGCGCAACCTCTAAAGCTCCCACCTCCCCCCGACTCCGCCCTTGCGCCCCTTCCCCCTCTCCGGCATACTGCGGGGTGATTCTGGATCTCGACAAGTTCATCGCCAAGGAGCGCTTTTTCTGGGACGAACTGGCGGCGCTGCTGGCCCGTCAGGAGGCCCAACCGGATCGCCGTCCGCCGCTGGAGGAGGCGAAGCGTTTCCACTATCTCTACCAGCGCGTCTCCTCGGACCTCGTCAAGCTGAAGACCTTCGCGGGCGAGGCGGAGACGACCCGCTTTCTGGAACGTCTTGTCGCGCGGGCCTACAGCCGCCTCCACGAGGACGGCGGGGAGAAGGTCCCCTTCCGTCCCTGGCGGTGGCTCACCCGGGTCTTTCCGGCGACCTTCCGGCGACACTGGATCGCCTTCGCCCTTTCCTTCGGGACCTTTTGCGTGGGGGCGGGCTTCGGGGCCGGGGCGCTGAAGTGGAACCCCCAGTCCAAGGCGGACTTCATTCCGCCGCAGTTCAGTCATCTCAACGAAAAGCCCTCCAAGCGGGTCGAGCGGGAGGAGCAGAAAAACTTCGACGCCTTTCAGGGCCGCCATGAGTTCTCCGCCCAGCTCATGACCCACAACACCAAGGTGACGATCCTGACGATGGTGACGGGATTCCTCTGGGGGATTTTCACGCTCATCCTGCTCTTTTACAACGGAACTCTCATGGGGGTGGTGATCTACGACTACCTCGCCGACGGCCAGGGCGTTTTCCTCTCGGCGTGGCTGCTGCCGCACGGTTCCTTCGAGTTGCCGGCGGTGTTTCTGGGGGGTCAGGCAGGGCTGATCATCGCGCACACCATGTTCGGCTGGGGGACCAATCTGCGCCTGCGCCAACGCTTCGCCCGGATTCGCGGGGACCTCGTCACCCTGATCGGCGGGGCGGGCCTGCTGCTGGTCTGGGCGGGGATCGTGGAGGCCTTTCTCTCCCAGTACCACGCGCCGCAGTTTTATCCCTGGAAAATCGGGTTCGGCGCGGTGCAGTTGCTCGCTCTGATTCTCTATCTCGCGTTCTGCGGACGCCGTCCCGCCTCGAAGAAAACACTTTCCCTGTGATGCTCGGCACCACCACGACCCTGACAGTGCGGACGCCCGAGGGGGTTGTGTTCGAAATTCCGCTGGCGAGTCCCTTCAGCCGCTGCCTCGCCCTCGCCCTCGACATGGCGGTCATTTTCGCCCTGACGATCTTGTTCAGCCAGTTCATCCAACTGCTCACCATCGCGACCTCGGGCGTCCCGGTGCTGGGACGTGTCTTCGCGGATTTCGGGACGGGGGCGGCCATCGTCCTGCAGTTCGCCATCACCGTCGGCTACGGGATGGCGACGGAGTGGCTCTGGTCGGGGCGCACCGTGGGAAAACGCATCCTGCGGCTGCGGGTCATGGACGAGCGGGGCCTCTCCCTGGGCGTGAAGCAGGTCGTGATCCGGAATTTGTTCCGACTGCTGGACATGCTGCCCTCGACCTTTTACCTGATCGGCGGGATTTCCTGCCTCGTCACGGCGCGCTGCCAGCGTCTCGGCGACATCGCCGCGGGCACCCTGGTGATCCGGGAGGCGGAGCTGGCGCCTCCCGCGCTCGGCCAGTTGATCGGGACGGAGCGCAATTCATTCGCGGCCGCGCCCCATCTCGAAGCGAGGCTGCGGCAGCGCACCACTCCGGCGGAAGCGCGGCTCGCCCTCGACGCGGTGACACGGCGGAACGAGCTGGACCCCGAGGCGCGGCTCGAACTTTTCGCCCGGCTCGCCGAGTATTTCCGTGAGATCGCGGAGTTTCCTGAAGAGATCACGATAGGACTCTCGGACGAGCAATACGTCCGCAACGTCGTCGAGACTCTTTTCCGCCGGGCCTCGGTGTGAGGACGTGCGGCTGGCCGCGAAGAATGGAAGATGCCAATCTTCCCCGAGGGGAGATCCCCGCCCGCCGGATGAGCGGGGGAATTTTAGCAAATTCCTCCACGAGGGAATTGGGGAGATCTCCCGAGACGCTCAACGACTGAGATCTTCCTGCCGCAGGACTTTGAAACCGGCTTTGGTGAGCACGGAGCGCCCGAAGTGGTTGTCCTCCACGCACAGCGCGAGGGCGGCATGTCCCTCGGGCTGGGAGAGGAGCGGGTAGATGAAGTGGATGTTGGTCTCGGCCTGGAGGAGGGTGCGGAGGGCGTCGGGCATCTCTGCGGCCCCGTCGCGGAGGGCCACCACGAGGATGTCGGTGGTGTTGAATGGGATTCCCTTTTCGATGAAAAGCGTCTCGACGGTATCGGGATCGCTCACGATGAGACGGACGACGGTGTTGTCGATGGAGTCCTGCACCGAGAGTCCCAGGACCACGACATGATTGGCCCGGAGGAGATCGAGGATGGCGACAAAGGCCCCCGGACGGTTCGGGAGAAACACCGCCATCTGTCGGACCGGGGTGCCTTTGATCGTGCTGGTGCGCGGAGCGATGTCGTCGTCTGGGTCCATCGGAATTGGGAATAATGTCAGGCGAACGTTCGTCGCCGCCTATTCGACGGTGACGCTCTTGGCGAGGTTACGCGGTTTGTCGACATCACAGCCCCGCGCCACCGCGAAATGGTAGCTGAGAAGTTGCAGCGGGATCACCGTGAGGATGGGGCTGAGGCATTCGGACACCTCGGGGATGTAGATGACCTCGTCGGCGAGGCGCTCCAGTTCGTCGTTGCCCTCGGTGGTGATGGCGATGACGGGACCTTTGCGGGCCTTCACCTCCTCAAGGGTGCTGACGTTCTTCTCGTAAACGGAATCCCGCGGCATGATGAAAACGCTGGGGACGGACTCGCTGACGAGAGCGATGACGCCGTGCTTCAACTCGGCGGCGGCGTGACCGCTCGCGAAAATGTAGGAGATTTCCTTCATCTTGAGAGCGCCTTCCAGCGCGGTGGGATAATTGAACTGGCGTCCCAGAAAGAGCATCCCCGGGGCGTCGATGTACTTCAGGGCGATCTCGCGGATGGCATCCGTCTGCGCGAGGATTTTTTCCACCTTGCCGGGCAGTTCACGGATCTCGCGGAGGAGCCGCTGGCCGGAATCGACCGAGAGGTGGCGCATGCGGCCGAGGAGGAGGGCGAGCAGCGCGAGCACGGTGACCTGCGAGGTGAAGGACTTCGTCGCGGCGACGCCGATCTCGGGTCCGGAATGCAGGTAGCTGCCGCCGTCGGACTCCCGGGCGATGGTCGAGGCGACGGAGTTCACGATGCCGAGGACGCGGTGGCCCTTGCGCTGCCCTTCCCGCATCGCCGCGAGGGTGTCGATGGTCTCGCCGCTCTGGCTGATGACAAAGGCGAGGGTGTTTTTATCGAGAGGCGGATTGCGGTAGCGGAACTCGCTCGCGATCTCGACCTCGGTGGGAATCCTCGCGAGATGCTCGATCATGTACTCGCCGACCATGGCGGCGTGGGAGGCGGTGCCGCAGCCGCACAGGACGATGCGCTCGACATCGCGGAGCTCCCGGGGCGTCAGCCCGAGCCCACCGAGAATCGCCGAGGCCTGGTCGTCGAGGAGACGACCGCGGAAGGCGTTCTCGATCGAGGTGGGTTGCTCGAAGATCTCCTTGAGCATGTAGTGGGGAAAATCGCCCATCTCGGCCTGTTCGGCGGTGAACTCGACCCGGCTCACCTCGTAGGCGGACTCGGCACCGTCGAAATTCTCGATCGTGAAATCGTCTTCGCTCAGGCAAACCAGATCGCGATCCTGCAGATAAATCGCATTCGCCGTGTGGGATACGATCGCGCTGACATCCGAGGCGAGGAAATTCTCCCCTTTCCCGAGTCCGACGACGAGCGGGCTGCCGAGGCGAGCGCCGACGAGAAAGTCGGGAATATCGGCGTGCATCACGACGATCCCGTAGGTGCCGGTGACTTGCTTGAGGGATTCGCGGAGCGCCCCGACGAGACGTTTCCCCGGGTCCGTCTCGGTGCTGGCGTCGTAGGCGCGACCGATGAGATGGGCGAGAACTTCGGAGTCGGTGTGGGAATGAAAAACGTGGCCCTCCCCGAGGAGGCGGTCCTTGATCACTTGATGATTTTCGATGACGCCGTTGTGGACCAACGCGAGGCGTCCGCTCCGGTCGAGATGCGGGTGGGCGTTGGCGTCGCTGGGTTCCCCGTGGGTCGCCCAGCGGGTGTGGCTGATCCCGCAATTCCCCGAGGCCGGTTCGGCCGCGAGGAGAATCTTGAGATTGGCGAGCCGCCCGCTTTTCTTGCGGGTTTCGATGGCGGAGGCCCCGTTCATCACGGCGATCCCGGAGGAATCGTAACCGCGGTATTCGAGGCGTCTCAGTCCTTCCACCAAAATAGGAGCTGCCGAGGCCTTTCCGACGTAACCAATGATGCCGCACATAAAACAAGAGTTCTTGAAGGCCTCCGAAGACGTTCCGAAAGCCGCCCGAGAATAAAGGCGATGCGGTTTTTAATCAAAAAATTTGTCACGAATTCTATGCCGTTTCGCGCTGTTTTGTTGTACAGTCCAATCACCCATGCCTAAATCCCTTTCGCTCAAACCCATGAACAATGTCCTCGCCATCATCATGGGTGGCGGACAGGGTTCCCGCCTCTTTCCCCTCACCCACAAGCGCTCCAAGCCGGCCGTCCCGCTCGCCGGCAAGTACCGCATCGTCGACATCCCCATCAGCAACTGCATCAATTCCGGGATCCGTCAGATGTACGTGCTGACGCAGTTCAACAGCGAATCGCTCAACCGCCACGTCACCAGCGGCTACAAGTTCGACCATTTCGGGGAAAATTTCGTCCACGTCCTCGCGGCCCAGCAGACTCCCGGCGACGACAGTTGGTACCAGGGCACCGCCGATGCGGTCCGGCAGAACCTCAGCTATTTCCTGGAGCGCCCCTACCAGTATTTCCTCATTCTCAGCGGCGACCAGCTCTACCGCATGGATTTCCGCAAAATGCTGAGCGAACATCGGAAAACCGGCGCAGACGTCACCATCGCCACCACCCCGGTCCCGCGCGAACCGGCCCGCGCCTTCGGGCTGATGCACACCGACGCCGAGAGCCGCATCACCCGCTTTGTCGAAAAGCCGGGGGACGACGACGCCACCCTCGACAAACTGGCGATGCCACCCGAACTGCTCCGGTCGGTCGATCTGCCTCTCGACGAGGAACGCTTCCAGGCCTCCATGGGCATTTACCTGTTCAATCGCCGGGTCCTCGAGGACGCCCTCAAGAACGACTCGCAGGATTTCGGCAAACACATCATTCCCGGCATCATCGAGGAAAAGAACGTCTACAGCCACATTTTCACCGGCTACTGGGAGGATATCGGAACGATAGGATCCTACTACGAGGCCAACCTCGAGTGTACCAAGATCGTGCCGAAGTTCAATTTCTTCGACGCGCACAACCCCATCTACACGAGGGCCCGACTGCTCCCCGCGAGCAAGATCAACAACGCCGTCATCGAAGAGGCGCTCCTCTCCGACGGATGCATCATCACCGACGCGACGATACGGCGCTCCATCATCGGGGTGCGCTCGGTCATCGAGAAAGGCTGCGAAATCACCGACACGATCATCATCGGATCGGATTATTACAACAAGATCGGGATGCACGACGACAACAAGATCGAAGAATGGCCCATCAAGATCGGGGAGAACACCCGCATCCATCGCGCCATCGTCGACAAGAACGCCCTCATCGGCCGGGACGTCGTGATCCATCCCGGCGACCGGGTCAACGAGGACTCCGAATTCTGCCACATCCGCGACGGCATCGTCGTGATCCCCAAGGGAACCGTGATCCCCGACGGCACCATCGTCTGAGTCGCCCCCTCACGACTCCACGGTCCTCACGGAGCGACATAGCCGTCGCGGGCCACCGTCACGACCTCCTCGGTGGCGAGATCCTTGATCACCACACCGGTGGGTCGGATGTCGAGCACCTGGTATTCGACCGCGCCGATGTCCGGCTGGGTCGTGCGAAAAACATCGCCCGCTTTGACGACATAGCGGTACTGGCTGTTCGGCGCGGTGAGGATCGCGTAGGTGTCGGCGGTCTGCCCGCTGACATCTTTGACGAGCAAGTGGCTCGAACCGTTTTTGGTGTCCTCGATCCGGATGCGGGACACATCCACCATGCGTCCCTTGCCTTCTTTCGAACTGACAAAACGGCTCGTGACCTCCTCCACCCGGTAGCTGGTTCCGGGAATCATCCCACCCTCTTCGACCGCCACGGGGGAATCGCTCGTCACATCGAGGCGACGCACCGTGGCGCTCGAACCGTCCACCCCATCGACGAGGATGGGGAGCGACTCCTCGTGGTAGGCGGCGAGGACCATGCCTTTCACCGGGGCGATCTCGGGGGTGCGGGAGTGAATCGTGGAACCGTTCAAGGCCACGATGGGTTTGGACTTCGACTGTTCGCGGACGCGACGGGCCGCCTCGATTTTTGCCTGGGTCGACCGCGGGGAGACCGCGCCCGCCGTCTGCGGAACCGATGTGGGGCGTGCCACGAGCGCGGTGGCGTTCGCGCGCAGAGCGGGGCGATCATCGCCATTGCCCGCCGCGGTTTCGGCATCGTCGTCCGCAGAAACAGAAGGAGAAGAAGAACCCGATCCCGCGCTCCCGTCCCGCACCGGCGTGGCCCGCAGAGGCGCGGAGGCAAGGGAGGAACCGGACGACGCCTCCGCCGCGTTGTCTCCGCCCGCAGCTGGAGTTTGCGGGGAAAGTGCCACGGGAGCTTTTTTCGAGAGAGTCTCCTCGACCCCTTCGCCTTCGAGGGCTTCCTGCGCTTGCGCCATTTCCGCGGCCGCGGCGAGACCTTCCTTCGAGGTCCCCCATGCGTCCGGATTGGTGATCAGTTGGGTCACTGTTTCAAAACCCGCGTCCTGGGAGAGATTCGCCGCCGTCTTGTTCTCCCGATCCACCGCGAAGGGATTGGCCTGATTCTGCAAGAGCACCCGCACCGCGTCGAGCTTGCCGGTGGAGGCGGCGATCATCAGCGGCGTTTTGCTCTCCGGGCTGCGGGCGTTGATATTCGCCCCCTGGCCGAGCAGGGCGTTGACTACCCCGGTGTCCCCGGAAAAGCTGGCCACGAGGAGCGCGTCGTCGAGTTCCGCCGGAGTGGCGGTCGCCGAGAGCAGGGAGACGACACCGGCATGACCGTTGTAGGCCGCGATGGAGAGCGCGCCCCAGCCCTCGGTATCCTTGAGTGTGGCGTCCGCACCGCGATGGAGCAACATCCGGGCGACATCCTCATAGCCTTTCGCGGAGGCGGAGATCAGCGCGTCCCGCCCCACCGCGTTGATGCGACGGGGATCCGCTCCGAGACCGAGGAGTGTCTCCACCGCCTCGAGATGCCCGCCCGACGCCGCCTTGATCAGGGCGGTATTGCCGGCCCGGTCGGTCCCGTCGATCTCCGCACCCGCTTCGCGGAACAGCCCGATGCTCTCCAAATCCCCCGCCGCCGCCGCAACGAGAAGATCCTTGGTGGTCATCTCATAACCCTTTTTTTCCAGACTGGAGCGAGCCTCCTTCTGAGGATCCCCGCACCCGACCAAACCAAAGGACAGACCGACGGAGACGATGCACATCGCCCCATAATTTTGGAAAACGCTCATATTTTACTAAAATTCTTGAACTTCTTATAAATTTGAGGGCATTTCCTTCGTACGGCAATCATTTATTTTACAGAAGTTAAATATCAGGTGAACCAAATCGGATCGGCGGGGACGCCTCGCCCCACCTTTGTCGAAGACAAGATCGACGTCGCAGCGCGGTTGGCGGAGGTAGGGCGAACCGTCCCGGTGAGCCGTCGCCGGGAAAAAATGCCGGGATCGTGTCATTGGACGATGCGGCGCTTCGGGGTAGAAAGAAGGGATACCCCCTCTGATTTACCATGACCCGAAGTCCCCTCACCCTCTTGTTTCTCTGCACCTCTTTCGTCTTTGCCACGGGGCCGACGCGTGCCGATGTTCGTGCGTTTGGTGCCACCGGCGACGGGAAGACCGACGACACCGCCGCCATCCAGCGGGCCATCGACGAATCACAGGACGGAATACTGCGTCTGCCGCGGGGCGACTACCGGATCACCCGGACGCTCGAGGTGAACCTCGCCGCGGTCGGGCGCTTTGCGATGGACGGATCCGGCGGCACGGCGCGGATCCTCATGGCCGGCCCAGGACCGGCCCTGCGCATCATCGGCACCCACGGGGGCACGGCCAACCCCGTCGGCTTCCAACCGGAGATTTGGGAGAAGGAGCGAATGCCCCAGATCACCGGGCTCGAGATCGTGGGAGAGCACCCCGAAGCCGACGGCATCGAGGTGACCGGGACGATGCAGCCGACCTTGCAGTGCCTGCTTCTCCGCGAATTGCGCCACGGCGTGGTCGTGAGCGGACGGAACCGCAACGTCCTCATCGATGCCTGCCACATCTACAACAACTCCGGGATCGGCATCTACTTCCAAGAGGTCAATCTGCACCAGACCATCATTCAGGGATCCCACATCAGCTACAACAAGCGGGCCGGCATTGCCGTGATCGGCGGAGAGATCCGGAACTTTCACGTCACCGGCTGCGACATCGAATACAACTACGACAAGGAGTCCGAGGGCTGCGCCGAAATCCTCTTCGACCATCGCGAGGGAGGCAGCATCGCCGAGGGCAGCATCGTCAGCAACACCATCCAGGCGCGACCCAGTCCGGGCGGGGCGAACATCCGCTTCCTCGGACCCGAGCGCCCCGTCACTCGCACTCATTCCGGCCTCTGGTCCATCACCGGCAATCTCATCGGCAATCAGGAGACGAACATTCATCTCGTCCGCAGCCGCGGCATCGCCATTTCGGGCAACCACATCTACACCGGGGTGAATCGCTCCCTCGTTCTCGAGGAATGCCATCACATCGTGGTGGGCGCAAACTCGCTCGATCAGAGCCACAATCACCGCGGCGGATTCACCAACGGGATCACGGTCAGAGACTGCGACGGAGTCGTCCTGCAGGGTCTCCTCCTCGATCGGGCCGGTGAAGCCGAGGCGGGCGGTGCGATCGAAATCCTGAACTCCCGAGAGACGACGATCAGCGGTTGCCAGATTTTCGAGCCGAACCATCGCGGTCTCTACCTGTCGGAGAGCCGCAACACGCGCGTCTCCGACAACCTCATCCTGCATCGCGGCGAGGGCGCTACGATGGTCGCCGCGATCGAAGTGGCGGGAAACTGCCCCGGCACGGTGATCTCGGGCAACCTCGTGGGAACGGGTTCAGCGGGCGACATCGTCACGCCGCCGGATACGAACTACACCCGCGAGAACCACCCCGCCGCTCCGGCACCTATGGCGACGCCGGCTCCGGAACCGGAACCGTGACGCGAGATCGGAGAACGAATCGCGCGGAAAGAAGCGGACGCCAACGCTGGCTAGGAGCCTGCCATATGTGGGCGCACAACGTATCATACCGTGGCGACTTCGGCCGCATCGTAGGCGACAGGCGCGAAGAGTTCCGATCCATCGAGGTTCTCCGCCACTTCGGGATCGGCTAGAATCTCGGCGAGAGTGCGGGGCGCGGGGGGCGCGCATCCCTCCAGATGGGCGGCGAGCACATCCGGCGCGACGACGAGTAATTCGGCGAGTGTCTCGCCGCCGATAGCGCAGCCGGGCGCATCAGGGATGTAGCCCCACCAAGCGGCCTCGCCTTGTTCGATGATCATCGTGTAGTTCATGGTTTCAAGTCTTGGGATGGTGCGGTCTCATTTCAAACCCGCTTGTTTCAGTATTGCGTGGAGAGTGCCTTTCTTGACGTCTCCATGATGCACAGGCACGGTAACCTGACAAATTCGCGCGCTCCACCCACTAAATCCTCGCTTTTTCCACGCTTCCGGCGCATCTGCTTGTCTCCGACGTTTTGAAAATCGACACCCTCATCGTAGGCCAGGGATTGGCCGGATCCGTGCTCGCCTGGCACCTCCTCGAAAAGGGCCAGCGCCTGCTCGTGGTCGATCGGGACGAGCCGAATACCTCGTCCAAAGTGGCGGCGGGACTCGTCACGCCACTCGCCGGAGCCCGTTTCGCCCTGTCGGAAAGCCTCGAAACGCGCCTCGACTACGCCCGCGCCTTTTACTGGAAACACGAGGAGTCCTGCGGGAGGACTTTTTTCCACCACCGTCGAATCGCCCGCCTCTTCCAGTCCGAGAAAGAACGCTCCGCCTGGACGACGCGTCTGGAAAACGAGGGGGAACGCTACGCGCGCTTCCACGCCCCCCTCGAGATCGATCCGCTGCGATTTCACGTTCCCTTCGGTGGATTTGAAATGAAGGAGGGCGGTTGGCTCGATGTGCCCGCCTTCCTCGAATACACTCGTCAGGCCCTCCTGGAACGGGCCGCCTACGCCATCGCCCGGGTGGAATCGACGGACATCGCGGTGGAGCACGGAGGCGTCCGCTGGAAAAACATCGACGCCGCGCGAGTCGTTTTCTGCGAAGGCTGGCGCGGCAATCGAAATCGTTTTTTCGACTGGGTGCCGATGAACGCGGCGCTGGGGGACATCCTCGACCTCGCCATTCCCGCGCTGGAGGACGAGCGGCGCATCGTCAACCGGGGAGGCTGGCTCCTCCCGCTGGGGAACGGGCGCTTCCGGGTCGGCTCGAACTACCGGCACCAGTTCGACAGCGAGTCCCCCGACGAAACCGGCGAGGCGGAGGTCCTCGCAAAGCTCGCCGGTATCACTCCGGCCCCTTTTCAGGTGCTGCGTCATCGCGCTGCGGTGCGTCCGGTGATCCGACGCAGCCAGGTCTTCCTCGGCGTGCATCCGGCCCATCGCCGGGTCGCGTTCTTCAACGGACTGGGATCCAAGGGAGTTCTCAACGCGCCCTGGTATGCGGCCCAACTGACCGAACACCTTCTCCGAGACGTTCCGCTGCCCCGGGGCTCCGACCTGTCACACAACCACTTCTGATCCCTTTTTACGCATTTTCGAAATGGCATTTCCCCGAGCGACCGAATTCGCCCATCTGCTTGTTTCCCGGCATCTGCGGACCGGAGACCACGTCGTCGACGCCACCGTGGGCAACGGTCACGACACCCGCTTTCTCGCCGAAGCGGTCGGAGAAGGCGGACGGGTCGACGGATTCGAGATCCAGCCGGACGCGATCCGCGCTGCGCGGGAGCGACTCCGGGATTTCCCCCAGGTGATCCTCCACCAAGTCGGACACGAAACGATGGCGGATCGGGTGCCCCCGGAACGGGCGGCGGTGATGTTCAATCTGGGATATTTCCCCTCGGGCGACAAACGCATCATCACCCGGGCCGAGACCACTCTGCCCGCACTCGACGCCGCCCTCGCCCTCCTCGCTGACGGGGGCCTCCTCACCGTGGTGATCTATCCGGGCCATCCCGGAGGCGAAGAGGAAGCCCGCGCGGTCGACGCCTGGTTCGCCCGGCTCGACTCCGGTCCGCATCGCACGCTCCACTGCGGACCGGCGACCACCTCTCCGAGGACCGCCTCTCCCTACCTCCTCGCCTTGGAAAAGCGGGAGAATACGGAGCAGTCCTGATTTTCCCGGGGGACACCGGTCGGCCACTGGGAAAAGGGGTGGAATCGCGCCTCTTGCGGAGAAGTGCCCCACGGTTTTGCTTCCCGGCATGATCCCCCGCCCTCTCTTTGCCTGCCTCTCCCTCTTTCTCGCGCTCGCCTTTCCCCTCGCCGCGGGAGAGGATGCCGATACCGACCCAATCCAAGGCGAAGGCCGCTATCCCCGACACCTGCAGGGCGTCTGCCGCGCTCCTTCCGGTGACATCTATTGGTCGTGGACCGATGCCATCGCCCGAACCGACGCCTCGGGAAAACTCCTCGCGAAGGTGGCCGCCGACAACCATCAGGGAGACCTCTGCCATCACGATGGCCGGGTCTACGTCGCGGTGAACCTGGGCCGCTTCAACCGTCCGGCGGGCGAGGCCGACTCCTGGATCTACGTCTTCGACGGCGAGAGTCTCGCCCTCCTCGAAAAGCATCCCGTGCCCGAGCTGATCCACGGGGCCGGCGGGATCGCCTGCGACGGCGAGCGATTCCTGGTCGTCGGCGGTTTGCCTCCGGAAATCGAGGTCAACACGGTCCACGAATACGACCTCGACCTCCGCTTCGTGAAGAGCCACGTCCTTCCCTCCGGCCAGACCCGCCTCGGCATCCAGACCGTGGCCTGGGCGCACGGAGCGTGGTGGTTCGGCTGCTACGGCAAAACCCTCCTGCGCGCGGACGACACCTTCCAGCTCACCGGCCAATGGGAATTCGACGCCGCCATCGGGATAGAGGAAGCGCCCGAGGGACGGTTTTTCATCGGCAGAAACCATCGCGACCCCAAAGCCGGCTACGCGGGTTCGCTGCATTACGCGGTCGCGGACGAGGAGACGGGCCTGCGACTGCTCGAGTGAGTCACCGAGCTCAGGTCGGTCCTCGTTGGACATATCACTAGCTTTTCCAGGCGACTCTTTCCGGTGCGCCCCGCCAGGCGACTCGTCCGGGATCGCCGGGATGGAGCGAGGCGGCATCCTGCAGAAAACACAACCAGCTCTCGCCGGGTTGGGTGTCAGGGCTCACCCGGACCTCGTAGATGGCCCCCATTTCCCGAACCGTCTCGACGATCACGGGATCGCCCTCGTTGGCGATCCCACAGGGTATCCAGCGGGCGTCTTCGGGTCGTTTCCAAGTCACTTCGCCGGTCTCCTGATCGACGACGCGGTTGGCCGGACCGAAGCGCTCGGCGCAGTACTGATCGAGCGGCTCGCGATAGACCCGCGCCGGGGTTCCCGTCTGGCGGAGTTCGCCGTTTTCGATGATGGCCACCCGCGAGGCGATCGCGAGGGCGTCCTCGGGATCGTGGGTCACGAGCAGGGCGGTCTGTCCAAGCCGGTGGAGAATGTCGCGGATTTCTTCCCGCAGCTTGCGCCGCAGGGCCGGATCGAGGTGGGAAAAGGGTTCGTCGAGGAGGAGAAGTTTGGGCTCGGGAGCGAGAGCGCGCGCGAGGGCGAGGCGCTGCCGTTCCCCTCCGGAGAGCTGGTGGGGAAAACGCGTTTCTTTTCCGCCGAGTCCGACCAGTTCGAGGCAGGTGGCGACGCGTTCGGCCCGGTTTTTTTTGTCCCTCCCGGTGAGACCGTAGGCGACATTGCGCTCCACGGTGATATGGGGAAAGAGGGCGCCGTCCTGAAACACCAGCCCGAGCTGGCGCGACTCCGGCGGCACTTCCCGGGAAAGGGCACCTCCGGCAACGAGTTTCTTCTCGATATGAATTTCACCATCGTCGGGCGATTCCAATCCGGCGGCGAGCCGCAGGAGACTGGTCTTGCCGCTGCCGCTTTCTCCGATGAGGGCGAGGATTTCCCCGCGAAACACATCGAGATCCACGCCGTTGACGGCGGCGACGGGATTCCCCGCGTAGCGGCGGACCACCGCGCGGAAGGAAAGCAGCGGGACGGTTTCACTCATGTTTGGAGGAGGTCGGGGAAGTCTGAAGCCAGTGGTTCATCACGAGGAGGCCGACCGCGCCGACGGCGACGATGAGCAGGGCGGGAACGGCGCAGGCGTGCAACCTCGCCTCGCTCGCGAGACTGTAGGCCGTCGTCGCGAGCGTTTCAAAATTCGCCGGGCGCAGGATCAGAGTGAGGGGCAGTTCTTTGAGGATGTCCACAAAAAGCAACATACCGGCGGCGGCCAGCGGAGCGCGCAAGAGCGGCAGATCGACTTGCAGAAAAGTGCGCAGAGGCGGATGTCCGAGCAGCCGCGAGGCTTCTTCGAGCGGTTTGCCGATGCGTTCGAGACCGGCCCGGGAGAGTTGCAGCGGGATGGCGAAAAAGCGCAGCATGTAGGCGAAGCCGATCACGAAGAGGGTCCCGCTGACGAGCGGCAGAAAAGGCGGGGCGACGCGGTCCAAAGTCCCGAACACCACCAACACCCCCACCGCGATGACCGCTCCGGGAGTCGCATAGCCCATCCCCGCGACGCGACCGAAAAAGCGACGGAGCCGGCTTTCGCGCAGCCGCACCGCGTATATGAAGAGCGCCGCCATCGCCGTGACCACCACGGCGGTGACCAGGGCCAGTCCAAAACCGCGCCCGAGGGCCGCTCCGCCGGGAAAGAAACTGCCTCCGGCGTCCGAGAGGAAATACAGGCCCGCCCAGTGGCTCAGTCGCACCACCGGATAGAGGAACCCCAGCGCCACCGGCACCACACAGAGGAGAAAAGCGAGGGTGGCCTTGGCTCCGGCCAGCGGCACCCGACGCAGGGGGATGCCGCCCGCGTCCGCCTCGACATAGCGCGCCCGGCCGCGCAGCCCTTGCTCCAGGGCGAGGAGCACGGCCACGACCAGCATCATGATCCCCGCAAGACGCAGGGCCGCGATTTTGTCCCCCATGCCGAACCAGGTCCGGAAGACTCCCTCGGTCAGGGTCGGCACTCCGAAAAAATGGACCGCTCCGTAGTCGTTGATCACTTCCATGATGACGAGTGCGACGCCCGCGACGATCCCCGGACGCGCCATCGGCAGGGCCGCCCGCACGAAAGCCCGCGTCGGGGAATCCCCGAGACATCGCGCCGCCTCGATCACCGCGCGACTCTGCCGGGCGAAGGCGGAACAGCAGGCGAGGTAGACGTAGGGATAGAGCACCGCCGCGAGCATGAGGATGAGCAGCCCGTAGCGTATCACCTGCTCCGTGAGCAAAAAGGCGTCCACCCCGAAGCGTTGCCGCACCTGGATGAGCAGGGGGATGGCCGCCTCGGGACCCTGATAAAACACAAAGGCGGCGATGTAGGTGGGAATCGCCAGCGGTAGGATGAGCGCCCAGGAGAGGATGCGCCGTCCGCGAAATTCACAGGTCGTGACGAGCCAGGCCGGAAGCACCCCCATGAGCAGCACCAGCAGGCTCACCCCGAGGACGAGGACGAGGGTATTGGTCAGGTAGCGGCCCAGGACCGTTTCCGCGAGATGATTCCACTCGACGCTCTCCTGCCCCATGGAAACCAGGATCGCCAAGAGAGGCAGGGTGAGGACACCAGTGAAAACCGCCACCCCTGTCCCCCAACGATCCCCGCGCCGTCGTCGCCACGACAGCCATGGCCGCCCGCGCCGACGGGGGTGCGGCGGGTCGGACACGGCTCCGGTGGGAGGCGGGGCCGTAGCTGACGGAGGCATCGCCATCGGCGGTCCGGTCGGAAGCGTTTTTTATTCCCAACCCGCTTTGTTGAAGAGGCGCACGGCCTCCGCGTTCCTCTCCCCGTAGACGGAAAAAGGCACTTGGTCCGTGGCGAATGTCCCCCACCTTTTCTGATTCTCCGACCATTCCGCCGTTTCCGAAACGGGGTATTCGAAGGTGCCTTGGGCATAGAGGCTCTGGATTTCATCCGAGAGTATGAACTCGATGAATTGCTTCGCGAGATCGGCCTTTTTCGACGCCTTCACGATCCCCGCGCCACTGATATTGACATGGGTTCCCCGGCCCTCCTGGTTCGGGAAAAAAATCTTCACGGCGGCCGCAGCCTCGAGGTCCTTTTTGTCGTTCGACGTTTCCATCAGGCCGAGATAATAGGTGTTGGAGATGGCGACATCGGCCAATCCCGCCGCCACCGCGCGGATCTGATCGCGATCCCCGCCCTGGGGGGGGCGGGCCATGTTTTTCCGGACGCCCGCCGCCCAGGCTTCCGCCGCCTCGGCGCCGTTGGCCTCGATCAGGCTGGCCAACAGCGACTGGTTGTAGGCGTTCGACGAGGACCGTACCACGAGTCTTCCGCGCCATTTCGGATCGGCGAGATCCTCGTAGGTGGAAAGCTCGCCCGCTTTGACGCGGTCGGGCGCGTAGATGATGACCCGGGCGCGTTTTGTCAGGGCCACCCAATGACCGTCCGGATCGCGCAGATGGGCCGGGACTTTTTCCTCCACCAATGCGGACACGAGGGGCTGCAGCAGGCCGGCCTTTTTGGCGCGGTCGAGTCCACCGCCGTCCGCCGTCATGTAGAGGTCGGCGGGCGTGTTGGCCCCTTCCTCCTGCAACCGCACGATCAGTTCATCGGCCGCCGCTTTGACCACCTTGATCTTGATGCCGGTTTTTTCAGAGAACCGCTGGTGGACCGTGTCGTCAAATCCGTAGTGGCGCTGGGTGTAGAGAGTGAGTTCGTCGTCCGCGCGGAGCGAGCCGCCGGGAAACAAGGCCGCGAAGGCGGCGAGAAGGGGAAACAAAAGACGTTTTTGCATGGGGAAGGAGGATTCAAATGCGCGATTGAGTCGCGCTCTCATTAGACGAAGAAGCAAGAAGGGGGTAAAAATCCGGTCGGAAACGTCAAAAGCAAGCGGGATGTCATTCTGTGATTACGTTTCGCGGGACGTTCCCGGACTCCCTCGTCTTGCGGCGGACGCGGTGCGAGTGGCGGGGACGTTGCACCCGGCGGAAAACCGATTAGGATGTGCCCCGAAACCCGGGCGCGGCTTGGCGCGGGTCCTTTTCTCCAAAATTTTTCATGAGCGTACCGCCTCCTCCTTCCAAAGACTTCATCCGCGAGATCATCGACGAAGACCTCGCCTCGGGCAAACACGCCGGCACGGTGACCCGTTTCCCCCCGGAACCGAACGGCTACCTGCACCTGGGACACGCCAAGTCGATCTGCCTGAATTTCGGAATCGCCGAGGAGTATGGAGGCCGCTGCCATCTGCGTTTCGACGACACCAACCCCATCAAAGAGGAGATCGAGTACGTCGATTCGATCCAGGAGGACATCCGATGGCTCGGCTTCGACTGGGGCGGGCATCTATACTTCGCCTCCGACTACTTCGAGCAACTCTACGAATGGGCTATCCACCTCATCCAAGAGGGCAAGGCCTACGTCGATGAGCAAAGCGCCGAGGCGATCCGCCGGACCCGTGGGGACTTGCAGTCTCCGGGCACGGCGAGTCCGTGGCGCGACCGACCGGTCGACGAAAGCCAGGCGCTCTTCGTCCAGATGCGGGCGGGTGAGTTCGCCGACGGCGAAAAAGTCCTGCGGGCCAAAATCGACATGGCCCATCCCAACCTGAACATGCGGGATCCCGTGCTCTACCGCATCCTCCGCGCGGACCACCACCGCACCGGCGACAAATGGTGCATCTACCCGATGTACGATTTCACCCACGGGCAGAGCGACGCGCTGGAGCACATCACCCACTCCCTCTGCACCCTCGAATTCGAAAACCACCGCCCCCTCTACGACTGGTTCCTCGAAAACCTGCCGGTGCCCTCGCATCCCCGGCAGATCGAATTTTCGCGCCTGAACCTCAACTACACGGTCATGAGCAAACGCAAATTGCTCCAACTCGTGACCGAAGGCCATGTCAGCGGATGGGACGACCCCCGTCTGCCCACCCTGCGCGGGATCCGCCGACGCGGATATCCGCCCGAGGCGATCCGCGCTTTTTGCAAAACCATCGGGATCACCAAATTCCAGAGCACCAACGACATCGCCCTGCTCGAGAACGCCGTGCGCGAAGTCCTCAACCGCGAGGCCCCCCGCTACATGGCGGTGCTCGATCCCATCCGGGTGGTCCTGACCAACTATCCCGAAGATCAGGTCGAGGAAATGGAGGCGGTGATCAATCCCGAAAAACCCGAGGACGGGACCCGGCTCGTTCCTTTTTCCCGCGAACTCTACATCGAACGCGAGGATTTCATGGAAGATCCCCCGAAAAAATTCTTCCGCCTCTCCCCCGGTCGCGAGGTCCGGCTGCGCTCCGGTTATTTCATCCGCTGCGACGAAGTCATCAAAGACGACGCCGGAGAGATCGTCGAGCTGCGCTGCACCTACGACCCGACGACCCGAGGAGGTGAGAATCCCGCCGACGGACGCAAGGTCAAAGCCACCATCCACTGGGTCAGCGCCGCCCACGCCATCGACGCCGAGATCCGCCTCTACGACCGTCTTTTCCGGAGCGAAACACCCGATCGCGCGGAGGGTTCCTTCCTCGATCATCTCAATCCCGATTCGCTCCAAATCCTGACGGGGGCCAAACTCGAATCCAACCTCGCGAAGGTCGCCCCCGGCGAAACGGTCCAGTTCGAGCGCCTCGGCTATTTCTGTGCCGACATCGACAGCACCGCCACAGCCCTCGTCTTCAACCGCACCGTGGGACTGCGGGACGCCTGGGCCAAGGCGAAGGGGTGAGAAGGGCGGGTCCTCGCGAAGAACACGGCCGGGGTCGCGGACGTTGATACGGGATTGACGGATCGCGCCGCCCGGACCAGCATGGCGCAAAGTCCCCGGCCCTTCTTCGATGAAAACCCTGCCCCCGCTTCTCTCCACCGCGAGCCTCGTCCTGCTCGGGACGTTTCTTTTGTCCCCCTCGTTCGCGCAAACCGGGAAAAAGCCGATCCGGGCGCTCCTCATCGCGGGCGGCTGCTGCCACGACTACGCCGGACAACACAAAAGCCTTTCCGAAGGAATCCAGGCGCGGGCCAATGTCCGCGTCGACGTCTGGTGGTCCGATGACAAATCCACCAACCCGCCCCTGACGCTCTACGACAAAGACGACTGGGCGGCCGGCTACGACGTCGTCATCCACGACGAATGCGCCGCCGGGAACAAGGACCTCGCCGTGATGAAGCGGATCCTCGACGCGCATCAGACCATCCCCGCGGTGCATCTCCACTGCGCCATGCACAGCTTCCGCAACGGAACGGACCAGTGGTTCCAGCATCTCGGGATCCAGTCCAGTTCGCATGGACCGCAGGAGCCGATCTCGGTGGAGTATGTCGATCCCGAGCATCCCATAACAAAACCACTGGAGAACTGGACTACGATCAAGGAAGAACTCTACAACAACGTCAACGTCTTCGACGCCCATCCCCTCGCGATGGGCCGACAGATCGTGAAGCGCGACGGGCAGGAGCGGGAGGAGGTCGCCATCGTCGCCTGGACCAACGAGAAACAGGGCGCCCGCAGCTTCAGCACCAGCCTCGGACACAACACCGCCACGGTGGACGACGCCCGCTACCTCGACCTCGTCGTGCGCGGTCTCCTCTGGGCCACCGGCAAGCTCGACGAAGACGGCTACCTCGGCAGCGCCTACACCGACGAGAACACCGTCACCTTCGAGCCGGCGAAGCCCAAAACCGAAGCTCCGAAGGCCGTCGTTCCGTCCCCCGCGCCCAAAGACGCCAGCCTCGCCACCGTCACCGCCAGCAGCGAGGAGACCGGCAAAAACAACCTCGTCTGGCACGCCATCGACGGCGACCGCGAGACCCGCTGGTGCGCCGCGAACAGTGCGATGCCGCAGTGGATCCAGTTGGAGTTCGAGAAGCCGCAGCCCCTCACAGGAGCAAAAATCGTCTGGGAGAGCGCCGGAAATTCCTATGGCTACCAGATCGAAACCTCCCTGGATGGCAAGGCCTGGAAAACGCTCGTCCGCACCGGGGACAAGACGCCGCCCGGCGACAGTTCCCTGACTTTCGATGCGACGGACGCGAAATTTCTCAAAATCACCTGTGTCGGGACCCGGACAGGAGGCTGGGCCAGCATCCGCGAGATTTCGCTCACAGGCCCCGGCCTGACCAAGCTCCATCCCAAGCTCGACGCGAAGCAGGCGGCGGCCGCGAAAACCACCGCCGCCGCCAAAGCCAAGGAAGCCGCCGATCCCTACGCCAAGGGAGGCAACATCGCTCCGAAAATCGTGACGCTTTCCCCGAAAGAAGAGGCCGACATCCTCAAGGACGTCAAAGTGCCCGCAGGATTCGACCTCACCCTTTTCTCAAACTGGCAGGCCGCCAACTATCCCGTCTACGTCGCCGCCGCGCCCAACGGCGCCCTCTACGTCTCCAGCGACGGCAACGGCTCCCTCGGACGCGATCCCGGGCGCGGACGGGTCCTACGCCTCCGCGACACCGACGGCGACGGACGCGCCGACGAGGTGACCGAATTTGTCAAAGAAGTCGATTCCCCGCGCGGTCTCGTCTGGGACCACGACCGGCTCTACCTCGTCCATCCGCCGCATCTCAGCGTCTATTTTGATCGCGACGGCGACGGCATCGCCGAGGAATCGCAAAAACTCATCGACGGTATCGCCTTCGGTTTCGCCGACCGTTCCGCCGACCACACCACCAACGGACTCGAACTCGGCATCGACGGCTGGCTCTACATCGCCGGCGGCGACTTCGGCTTTTTGAAAGCGACCGGCACCGACGGACGCACCGTCCAGCATCGCGCCGGAGGCGTCCTCCGGGTGCGCCCCGACGGAACCGGACTGGAGATTTTCGCCACCGGCACCCGCAACATTCTCGGCACCCCGATGAGTCCGCTCTGCGATCTCTTCGCCCGCGACAACACCAACGACGGCGGTGGCTGGGACGTGCGTTTCCACCACTTCACCGGACTGGAGGACCACGGCTACCCGCGTCTCTACCAGAACTTCCCCGAGGAACACGTCCATCCCCTCGCCGACTACGGCGGCGGTTCCGGTTGCGGCTCGGTCTATCTGCACGAGCCCGGCTTTCCCGACGAATGGAACCACGCCCCCGTCACCTGCGACTGGGGAAAACGCGCCTCCTTCCATCACAGCGTGCAGCGGCAGGGCGCGAGTTTCGTCGAGACGACCGCGCCGCGTCCCTTCATCGAAATGACCCGCCCCACCGACGCCGACGTGGATGGCAACAGCGCCGTCTACCAGGCAAGCTGGAAAGGCCCCGCAACCTTCAAGTGGGAAGGGCCGGAGGTCGGCTACATCGTCCGGGTCACCCCCAAGGGATACCAACCCGAACCGCTGCCCGATTTCGATAAAATGAGCGACGAGGAACTGATCGCCGCTCTCGATTCCCCCAGCCACGTCCGCACCCTGGCGGCGCAGCGAACCCTCTTGCGTCGCCCGGCCAACCCTGTCATGTCCGAGGCACTGCTCGCCGCGGCAGAAAATACGGACAAAGATCTCAAGACGCGGGTCGCGGCGCTCTACGCCCTGACCCTGCGCGAAGGAGCCGCCGCCGAATCACTGAGCGAACTGCTCCGGGAAAAGGAAATCGCCCCCTACGCGCTCCGTGCCGTCGGCGATATCGAAGCCCTCCCTTCCTCCTGGGTCCACGAGGCCTTACAGAAAAGCAGCGACCCTCGCACTCGCCTGGAAGCCCTCATCGCGGCGGCGCGGCGGAACGATCTGGACGCCGCCGATTCCATCGCCAAGCTCCTCGCCGACCCCGATCCCCGCGTCGCCCACACCGCCTTCCAAGCCCTCGCCAAACTCGGCGCGAAGGACGCCGCTCTCATGGCTCTCCTCAAAGGCCCGAATCCGAAATTCGCCGCCTTCGCCCTCATGCGCATGCACGACGTAGCCGACGTCGTCGATGACCTGCTCTCCACCCTCGCCGAAGAAAAGCGTCCCGAAACCCGCCAGCTTCTTCTCTCCGTCCTCTGCCGCCTCGCCCAGCGCGAAGGCGAATGGACCGGCGACAGTTGGGGGACGCGGCCCGACACCCGCGGCCCCTACTACCAGCCGGTGAAGTGGGCCGAAACCGACAAAATTCTCGCCGCGCTCCAGACCGTGCTCGACACCGCTCCCCCGGAGGAAGCGTCCTTTCTCGTCAAGGAGATGAGCCGCAACCGCCTCCAATCCGACGCGGCGCTGCACCGCATCCTCACGCTCGCGGAGGAAAATCCCGCGATGATCCCCGACGCCGTCCAGCAACTCGCCGGGGCCGAAACGATCCCGGCCGAGGGCGTCGCCCTGCTCCTCCGCGCCGCCACCGACGGGAACTCCGGCAGCGTGACCCTGCGGCAAGCCATCTCCGCGCTGAGCCAACTCGACGGACGCGAACCCTTCGACGCCATCCTCGCCGCCTTCGCGAATTTCGACACGCACCTCGCCGCCCTCCGCGCCGAGGGAAAGGCCGCCAGCGAAGGCGACGCCAAAGCGATCCGCTTCCGCCTGATCGAAGCGGAGAAGCAACTCGAAGACGCGGGCAAGACCTTCCTCGAAGCACCAAAACTGGAAAACCATCACCTCCTTGTCGAGCGCATCGCCGCCGAACAAGCCGGAAGCCCCGAGGGCTTCTGGGCCAACGCCGCCGTTCTCGCCCTCGCCTCGCGCACCGGCGGCTCGCCCGAATCGCACGAACTTTCGCGCAAGGCTCTCGACGCCGCCTGGAAGGTTCCGGCGCAGAAGGTCGTGCTCCTCGCCGCCGCCGCGAGAACGAAAAACCGCTCCCTCGACGACCGCATCCTCGCCGCCGCGAACGATCCCGATCCGGCGGTGGCCAAGGCCGCGAAATCCGCGATGCAGAAACTCAAGCTCCAACCCAAAGCCGAGGACAAGACCCCGAAGATCGCCAGCCTCGCGCCGGACCAGGCCCTCGCCGCCGTCCTCGCCCACGGGAGCGGTGACGCCGCCCTCGGCGAAGCCGTTTTCGCCCGCGCCACCTGCTCCGCCTGCCACACCGTGAGCCGGGGCGAGAAGCCGAAGGGCCCCTACCTCGGCAACATCATCGAGACCTATCCCCGCGCGGACCTCGCCGCCGCCATTCTCGAACCCAACAAGACCATCGCCCAGGGCTTCGCCACCAACGTCCTTCGCCTCGAGGACGGCAGCACGATGATGGGATTTGTCACCGACGAACAGGGCGCTCAAGTCACCTTGCGCGACATCGCCGCGCAAGAACACACCTTCCGGAAGTCGGACATCGTCACCCGCGAGACCCTCCCCACCAGCATGATGCCGCCCGGCCTGATGGCGAACTTTTCCATCCACGAGACCGCCAGCCTGCTCGACTACCTCGCCTCGCTGGTGAAACAGTAGGCCTTGGAAACTGCCGCGAAGCCGGCTGAAAACCAAAACCATCCACCCCTACCTTTTCCCATGAGCGAACAAGTCGTCCTTCTCGGTGCCAGCAACAAACCCGAGCGGTACGCCCACCGGGCCTTCCGCATGCTGCGCGAACACGGTCATGTCGTCCTTCCCGTGCATCCCGCCCTGGCGGAGATCGAAGGCGTGCCGGTACACAAAAACCTCACGGCGGTGAGCGGCCCGGTCGATACCCTGACACTCTACGTCAATCCCGCCATCTCCGAACCACTCGCCGACGACATCGTCGCGCTGAGACCGAAACGGGTGATTTTCAATCCCGGAACGGAATCGCCGCTGCTGCGGACGCGGCTCGATCAAGCCGCGATCCCCTCCGTCGAAGCCTGCACCCTCGTGATGCTGTCGACGGGTACATTTTGAAAAAAGCCGCCCCGCCCCCCTCATGAAGCGCACCCTGACCTTCCTCCCCCTCGCCGTCCTGGGCAGTCTCGCGATTTCGGCGCAGGCGGATTCCTGGCCCCAATTCCGCGGTCCCACGGGGGACGGCCACGCGGAGGACGCCCGGGTGCCTTTGACCTGGTCGGCCACCGACGCGATCCGATGGAAGATCCCCGTCCCCGGCAAGGCCTGGTCGTCGCCGGTGGTGGAAGGCGATCGCGTCTACGTCACCACCGGGGTCGTCGCCGGGGAGGAACTCCGGCTCGAAGCCCACGCCTACGGTCTCGCCGACGGGAAGGAAATCTGGAAACAGGTCGTCTTCACCAAACCGGCCGGTCCCATCCACAGCAAGAACAGCCACGCCTCCCCCACCCCGGTCCTCGCGAAGGGCCGCCTCTACCTGCACTTCGGTCACGAAGGCACCGCCGCGCTCGATGCCGCCGACGGCACGATTCTCTGGACCCAGACCGATCTAGCCTACGCGCCGGTCCACGGGAACGGAGGCTCGCCCGTGCTCCACGGGGACGGGCTCATCTTCGCCTGCGACGGAGCGAAAGATCCCTTCGTCGTCGCCCTGCACAAGGACAGCGGGAAAGTCCTCTGGAAAACCCCGCGCGACATCGCGGTGAAGGCGACTTTTTCCTTTTCCACCCCGCTCCTCATCGAAGTCGCCGGAGCGCCCCAAGCGGTCATCCCCGGCTCGGGGGCGGTGGTCGCCTACGATCCCGCCTACGGAAAGGAGATCTGGCGCTTCCGCTACGGCGAAGGCTACTCCGTGGTGCCCCGCCCGCTCTACCACGACGGGAAAATCTACGTCTGCTCCGGTTTCGGGCGGGCGGTTCTCTTCGCGGTCCGCGCCGACGGCCGGGGCGATGTCACCGACACCCATCTCGTCTGGAAAAATGACAAGGCGATCCCCAAGGAAAGCAGCCCCATCCTCGTCGACGACCTCCTCTACGTGAACGACGACAAGGGCATCCTGAGCTGTTTTGTCGCCGCCACCGGGGAGGAACTCTACCGCGAGCGCCTCGACGGCGAGGGAGGCTACTCCGCCTCCCCCGTCTACGCCGACGGACACCTCTTCTTCCACAACGGCAGCGGCCTCACCACGGTGCTGAAGCCCGGACGCACCTTCGCCAAGGTGGCGGAAAACTCCCTCGGCGAGCCGGGCCTTTCCTCCTTCGCCGTCGTCGATGACGGGTTTCTCGTGCGGACGGAGGAGCACCTCTTCCGCATCGGCGAGTGAGTTCGGGAAGGAGCTGGGAGTTAGGAGTCCAGATACTTTTGCAGGGATTCCTTGAGTTGGGTGCGGGCGCGGAAGAGGAGACTTTTGACCGCCGGGAGGGACATGGAGAGGACCCGTGCGATCTCCTCGTAGGGCAGTTCTTCGTAGCGCCGCAGGATCACGGCCATGCGTTGTTTCTCCGGCAGGCTCTGGATGGCCCGGTCGATGGCTTCCTCCAGTTCCGCTTGCAGCAGGTCGTCGTCGGGAGCGACCGTCCGCGCGTCCTCAAGTTCGCGGTGGGTGGTCTCCTCGCGTTCGTCCGCGGAGACGGTGGGTTTCCGCTGGCGGCGGCGCACTTCGTTGAAGACGAGATTGCGGGTGATGGTGAAGAGCCAGGTCGTGAATTTCGCCTGCGCTTCGTAGCGTCCGGCCGATTTCCAGACCCGCACGAAGACTTGCTGGGCGATGTCCTCCGCCTCCGAGGCATTCCCCAACATTTTCGCGACGGTCCCGATGACAGCGCGTTGGTGCCGCTCGACCAATTCCTCGAAGGCGTGCATGTCTCCGGCACCGACCCGCCCCATCAAGGCGACATCGTGCGCATCGCCCTCGCACCGGGCGGCCTCTGCATCGCGGGGGGGAGGCGGCGGATCGAGGGGGGTCATAGAGGGGATTTATCCGGAAATTCCTGCGTGAAAACCTGAAATAACAGGTAAACTCAACCCCGGCAAGACGCGAATGTTTCGTCCTCGCCCCCCTTCCCTTTCTTTCTCCTCCCACGATGACCGACCATTCCCGAGGCAAATCCCGCCGCCGCCGACAATGGAGCCGACGATTCACCCTCCTGCTGATGGGCTGGGGAATCAGCAGCGAGGCGGTCGCGATCATCGGGATGCTCTTGGGAATCCTCGCGGGGGCTTCGTTCATGGCGACCGGCGAAACCATCAATCCCATCCTTTTCTGGAGTCTCGGCCTCACTTTCTGCATCCTGCGGATCCTCTGCATCCAGCTCGCCCGCATGCTCCAGCCGGGCGGCTCGACCCGACAGTCCCTCGAAGAAGTCTTTTTCAACGAACTGCCCGAACGAGTCTCCGACGCCGTCACCCTGATCGGCTTCGGCTTCGCGATCGACTCCAATCCCTGGCTCGGTCTCGGCGCCGCTCTCTCCGCGATCTTCTCCGCCTACATTCGCTCGATCGCCTTCTCGCGCGGAGTGGGCAGGAAATCCGCCTCCTCCGGCCCGATGACCCGGATCCACCGGCTCCTCCTCCTGTCCCTGACCTCCGTGTTCATGATCCTCCAGATCCCGAGCGACCACTTCACGACCTCCATCCCGCAGATCGCCCTCTGGGTCATCATCTTCGGATGCGCCCTCACCGTCGCGATCCGCTGGTATGGGATGAAAGGGATCAAGGTGTGAGGGAGCGGTTTAGCTGTTAGCGATTCAGCCAGAAGCAAGCCACCGTCGAATACTCAGGCCTCGACAAAGCCCATCCGCCGGAACCAGTGCCGGGTGCTAGAAAAGCGCCCCTCCTTGGGGTCAAACGTGGTCCCGCGCCAGCCCAAGGAACGAAGATTCCAAAGATCGGGCAACATTTCTTGACAGATCTCTGTAACGGGGCGCGGGACCGTCACAAAAAGCGGCTTCGCCACGACCACGCCAGCCAGCAGATTCGCCGCTTCCCCAGGAGGCCTGTGAAAGCACTGCCACCGCCCCGCGTAGTGGAAACACGGAGCGCTTCCGCATTGCCATTAGCCGCCAAATCTGTATGACCGGAAACCAAAGACCCAATCCATTGACCGACGTCTCACTGGCTGCGCGTCCTTCCGAGGAGCCCCTGCGGTAGTTCCGCACACCGGGATCTGCGAGAGGGGTGCCGAGCAATCGGCGTTCCTACCTTAATCGTTGTGAAAAATTACCTTACAGGAATATCAGCTCGCACGATTTGTGGATCTGTGCTGGCTACGGCTGTCTTTTGCCAAACATCATTTGGAGAACCAAAAGATTCACGTGCAGATCCGTTTGCCGATCCTGAGGAGAAATCGACTGGTATTACGAACCGAGATCCAGAGGAGGAAGAACCGAAGGGATTCGTCACCTCGTCTGAGATTGAAGTTGAGGCTCAATCTGGGTGGTCCCCGGAATTGATTGAGGAAGACGAGTATCCCAGTATTTCTGGCGCAACCGACTTCAATCCAATGTTCAAGAAACCGGAATTTGTATGGAGAGTCGAGGCCGGATACTTCGCCGCCTTTAACGCCGGCGAGTGGGGCGGCGGACTGTTCTTCGCATCGACGACAGCGAAGAAGTGGATACGGATTCTAGACTTCCACATCCAGCATTTGGACGGATTTTCAGGGTCACGATTTTTGGCGGTGGGAGGGCTAGCTCACCTTACAATGAAGCAAGGCGGCGCGTACCTAATTTGGCAATCAAATGATGGAACGTGGAAGACAAAGGAGGTTTTCCATTCACTTGATGGAGTGCCCAAAACAGTCGGGCGAGCAAAAGTTGATCGGTTCCTCGATCCAAAAGTCGCGAAGATGATTGTCATTGAGTTCGAGTATCCACTTAGCTCTGGACAACCTATTTTTGGAATTGATGCAAGCGGGAGAGTTACCTATTTGGGGGAGCCGAAATAGAAAAACGAACAGCGAACATGACAGCGGACTCAAGGGGCTACGGCCCGAGTCGCCCGGGGGGCGCACCCGGATACAATCCTCTGTCACCAGCTTCTCTGGCTCGGGGAAGCCCTCGGGCACGCCGGGAGCGGTCACGGGATCGCCGTTGGCAATGGCGGTGCCGACGGATTCGTTGAGGGCGAGGATTTGGGCGAGCAGGTCGCCTTCACGGAAAGTGGTATCCCCGCAGAGGCGCAGGGGCGCAGAGATTTTTTTTCAGTCCTTCCCTCCGCGCCTCAGCGGGGAAATCGGGCAAAAAGTATCACGAAGAAATTTCAGGGATGGCGGGTGCCTCCCCACGGGGTAAACTTTTTGAGCGCCAGGTTTTTTCGTCGTTGGGGGAGGCGGTTGTCAGGCGTTTTCCGCCGCGGGCAGGAATGCCCGCGCTCCTTTCTCCCGCCGCGACTTGGTAGGCGTGGGCGGGCACTTGCCGCTTGCAGGTCGGCACCAGAAGACGGGGAAATCTCCCGCCCGGTAGAGAAACGTCCCCCTCTCGCCCCCGCATCCGCCCAAAAGCACCCGAAATCGGGCATTTTTCCCGAAAAACACCCGATTCCCGCCAAAAAGCGCCCAAATCGGCCCCACTTCGTGGCGCGAAGTCCCCACCTTTTTCCAGAAAGTCCCTGCGCCCGCACAGAGCGACCCTTCCTCCTAACTCCTAAAAACTCACGCCGTCAGCGCGGCCTCGGCACGGCTGAGATCTTGGTGCCGGAAATCCGCGACGCGTCCGAGGCGGCGGCGGGAGTAGTCCGTGTCGGGATCCTCCACCGGAACGACCGGCAGGGTGAAGATCACGGCATTGCGATCGTCGGCGGTGCGGGCGGCCCGGATCGTGCCGCCGTGGTGGTAGACCGTGAGGTAGCAGGCCATGAGATTGGTGCCCAGCTCTTCGGGTTTGTTGGCCCGCACGAAGAAGGGATCAAAGAGCCGTTCCAGATCGAGTTCGGGAATGAGCTCCCCGCTGTCCATGAAGGTCACCTCGACGGTGGCACCGTCGTCGAGGGCGGCCAAACGCACCTCGACCGCACCGCCTTTGGTCAGGGTCGAACGCGATTCCTCGAAAAGGAACCGCCCCATCTGGGCCAGTTTTTGCGGATCGCCGACGAGAGGCGGGATGGCGGTGTCTTCCCGAACGGTGTAGGTGATGTGGGGGCTGTGCTCCAGAACCATCTCGCCGGCCTGGGTGAGGATGCCGGACAGATCGACGCCTTCCTGCATCCGGAGACCGTCGGCCTTGGTGCCTTCGGAGAGATTGGTGAGAATGGAGGTCATGCGGTCGATCTGCTTGCCGACCTCGCCGTAGTATTCGCCCCAGAATACGGTGTCCTTCGGCTGGCTTTCCAGTTCTTCCGCCAGTTGGAAGGGCAGCAGATCGTGGAAGGTGCGCAGGACGGTGAGGGCGTTGCGCAGGTGATGGTTCAGCCCGGTCGAGAGGATGCCGATGCTGGCCGCCTTGTCCGCCATCATGAGTTGCTGGATCGCATCCGTCTTGTCGAGGATCAGTTGCTCCCGCTCGTGGACAAGATGGAAATGGTTCATCGCCTTGGTGAGACGGTGTTCCAGTTCCTGGGGATCCCACGGTTTGGTGAGGTAGGAATAGAGGAGCCCGTCGTTGAGCGAATCCACCGCCACGTCCAGGTCGGAAAACGCGGTCACGAGAAAGCGGAGCGGGCGCGGATCGACCGCCCGGATGCGTTGCAAGAGCTCGAGGCCGGATTCGTTGGGCATGCGCTGATCGCTCACCACGATGCCGATTCGCGCGTGATGTTTTTCAAAAAGCGAAAAGCCCTCCTCGGGACTCCGCGCCAGATAGATGGGGGCGAGATGCCCGAAAATCGCCTCGAAATACTTCAGCGACTTGTGTTCGTCATCGACGTAAAGAATGCCGTCGTCAGGAAATGGAGCGCTCATGAAGGGGGGGCCTCGACGGGAGGGGATGATGGGTCCCGATGGGAGATATGTCCGTGGACGCCACCGGCGGCGGCGAGGGCAGGGTCAGTTGAAATTCGGTGTGGGAATGCCCGTCGGAATGCACTTGGATGACACCGCGGTGGGCCGCGATGATGCGGAAACAGATGCTCAGGCCCAGGCCCGTCCCCTCCCCGACCTCTTTGGTGGTGAAAAAGGGTTCAAAGACTTTTTTCCTGACCTCTTCGGGGATGCCCGGCCCGTTGTCGCGGATCCGCAAGTCCACGGCGTCGTTTCGCTCGACCGCCGATATGTCGATGGAACGCGGGGCTGCGGTGCCGGCCTTGTCCATCGCCTGGATGGAATTATGGATGAGATTGATGAAGACCTGGGAGATCTGGTTTTTGACCCCCTCGATGCAAAGCTCGGGATCGACCGACACCGTCACGGAGGTGCCGGTATCCGCGATCTCTTTGCCGAGCATCCGGACCGCCGCCTCGATGGATTCGATCACGGGGAAACAGACCAACAAGTCGCTTCGCTTGTGGGAGAACTCGCGGAGATCCCGCACGATGTCCTTCATCCGGTCGATGCTGTCCTGGATGTCCGCAACCACCTCGTCGATCACAGCGTCGCCGGGCTGCTCCCGGAGACGACGCCGGAGCAGGAAGAGCGCTTGGTTGGAATGATTGAGAGGGTTGCCGATCTCGTGGATGACACTGGCGCTCAACTGACCCAGGGAAGCCATTTTGCCCGATTGGATGAGTTGTCCCTCGGTCTCCTCGAGGTCGCGCAGGGTCCGCTTGAGTTCGAGCGAATTCGCCTTGAGCGCCAGCCTCTTCTGTCGCAAACGCTCGCGGCCCTTGAACTCTTCGACCCGGGCGCGGTGATGGGCGAGACTCCCGGCCACGACCACCGCGCCGGTGGCCACGAGGAACACCAGGTTGCTGAACAGGCCCGCCCAGGTCCGCGGATTCATCCCCTCGTTGATCGCCGGAACACAGGACGCGAGATACAGGAACAGCACCGCGACCGAGACGACCAAGGCCTCCCGATAGGTCCAGTGAAAAAGGAATCCGATGGCCACGATACAAAGCGAGAGCCCGGCATAATAATCGGTCGCGGGATCCTTGGTGACAAAAATCGTGATGACGACGAAGAGCGCCGGAATGAGCGGCAACACCATGGTGAACACCCGGAAATAGCGCTTCCCCGTTTTCGAGCGCACGATGATCAGCAAGGCCAGGATGAACGAGGCGAAAGTCCAGCGCAGGGCGGCGAAGAGGGCGATGTGCTCCGGATAGGCGAAGTGGTCGAGCACCGCGAAAAAGGCCACCATGCCCGCTCCCACCATCCCCAGCAGCTTGAGGTTGCGAAGGGTGAAACGCCTGTCCTCCGCCAGCATCAACTTGGCCGCAAAAGCCGAGAGCGCCTCCTCCTCGTCGGAGGACGCTTTCTCGCTATCGGGGGGCATGGGACCACTCTTCGCCATTGGAATCAGGCCAGAATATCACTGGTTATGTAATTTATCAATAATTATTATTAATATGGAAGAACGGTAGATATGGGATTTTCCGAGCCGTTGTTTTGGAGATTTTCGCGCATTTGAAATTAGAACTTGCCGACCACCTGTCTTTTGTGATAATAAGGAAATCCTGAAGAACAGGGGCTCTCCCACCCTCTTCCCCCGTGTCCACGCGCGGGGTTCCGGGAATTCCTTTCTGAAACTTGTTTTCGTTTCAAGCTGCGCCTCTCCCGGTTCTCATCCGGGAGGGGCGTTTTGCCAATGAGACCGAGGCGGAATCGAGATTCTCCGGAAGGGGTTTCGTCACCGCCGGGACAGCCTACCGGTCGCCGAGCGCCTTCGCTTGGGCCGCGCTATCGGGGCTGAGATCCTGGAGCGGGACGTCGTAGGTCTTGCCTGACCGGAGTTGGAGCTTCACGGTGGCAGGGCCCAGCGAAATCAGTCTGGCCTCTATCGTCCGGCCCGCCGTATTGGTCCACGTCCGGTAGTCCCCGGCATCACTCGTCGCACCGCTCCCGGATTCCATTTCCTTCGCGCCCGGTCGCGCCTCGGCGAGGCGGGTTTTTTCCTCGGGGGAAAGTTGCTCCGCGTCGATGATCGCCCCGGCCGCGATCCACTCTTCGATCGCCGCGATTTCGCGCCGGGAGAGTCGCGAACCCTTGCGGGGCATGAAATCGTTGTGGCTCTCGTCGAGCTTGAGCCGCTCGACAAAACCGCTCTCGTCGGGATTGCCGGGACGAATGATGTTGTAGGGACCGATCTGATCCGCCAGCGTCGCGGGATCGAGATCGACGTTGCCCTTCACCTCGTTCTCGTTGCTGTGACAATCCCAGCAGTTTTTCTTCATGATGGACAAGACCTCGGCCTTGTAATCCAACACTTCCTCAGCGGCTGCGTAGCCACTGATTCCCAAAAGGGCCGAACACAGAAACAGAAAAGGGCGTCTCATCGCCTCAGGATAACGGGTCAAACGCATTCCGTTACGAGCGTTTCCATCTCCTCTTCGAGATCGAGCGTCGCGAGGGCTTCCCTGGCCCAGGCCTGGGTGTCCTGCTGGCGGCGCAACAAGCGCACCGCCATCACCTGGACCATGGGAATTTCGCTCCACGCCATCCCCGCGAGAACGCGCCAATGTTCGCCGGGTTGGAAGCGCCGGGGCTCGTCGGCCTGTTCGTAACAACGTCCGCAGAGAAGGAGACAGCGCCCCATATCGGGATCCCGCTGTTCAGGGGGCACTTCAAAAATACGCAGCTTCTCCCCCGCCCTCTCACACAACTCGCATTTCGACTTGGCCCGACGGGCGAGATCTTTCCCGAAAGATTGCAACGCCGCCATCCGCGCGTCGTGTTCTGCCCTGCCCTTTGCCATACCGCACGTAAAAAACTGAAAACTGAAAACCACCTCCCGCAGGCGATAACGCGGGAGCGGGAGACTGTCAAGGACCGCCAGCCCCCTTTCCCGCCGCTCAGGTACCGCATTCCACCTCGGCCCGGCGCGAGAGTTCTCCGAGAAATTCCCGCGCGCGGCGAGCCCGCTCCATGATCTCATCGGGGCTTCCGTGTCCGGCCAGTTCGAGAATGAGCGGGCCCTGGAATCGCCACTTGAGCAATTGGCAGATCAGCGAGGGCCAGTCGATGTGCCCTTCGCCCGGCGGAAGGTGATCGTCCCAATCCCCTCGATTGTCGTTGGCGTGGAGCATGCGCAGATGGCCCGAGAGTTTGTGTACCACCGTGGGGAGATCGCCCGAGAGCGAAGCGTGCCCCGTATCGAGACAGGTCCCCACATTGGTCTCGCGGATCGCCCCGAGCAGCCAGAGCATGTCGCTGGCGTGCCCGAAAAGCAGATGCGGCAGCATGTTTTCCAACAGCAGGATCAAGCCGAGCTCCCGGCAGCGCGTCGCAACCCGGTTGAGCGAATCCGCAGCGTGCCGCATCCGCCAGTACCATTCCTCCGGAGACGGTTTGCCCTCCTGCTCGGGGCCGGGATGAAGCACGAGATAACGGCAGCCCAGCGCCGCCGCCGCCTCACTCGCCCGACAGAGCGCCCGCACCGCGTTCTCCCTCCGCCCGTGATCGCCGCTGGAGATGTCGATGTGTTCGGCGAACGGCGCATGCATGGAGTTGGCCTCCATCCCGAGATCCCGCATCAGCGCGGCGGCCGCTTCGACCCGATCGCGGTCGTGGTAGTCGAGGTGAGCGGGAAAAGAACAGACCTCGATGAGGGTGAATCCCCCGTCCCGCACTCTCGGGAGAGCTTCCAGAATCGGGGTTTGGTAAAAACACCCGGTCGATATGCCGCAGGGCCAGTCACTCATCGCTTCGCGTCGGTTGGAGGTGGAGGGAACGCTCGGAAACCACGCGACCCGGTGTCAGGGCCTCGCGATAGGGGGCCACGTCACAGGGAGGCTCGCCCTCCCGGCAGAACCCCTGTTCCCGCAAGGCGTCGCAGTGGAAATCCTCGAGCCGGTCGAGCCCCAGCGCGATCTGCCCCGCGAAAAGACGCACGTAAAAGTCCGCCCGGAAAGCGGGCGAATACCCGTCCCAGCAGCCCATCCATCCGTAGGAAGGATCCTCGAACTTGGACCGGAACAGCCCCGCGATATGCCGCGGATGCCAACCTTTGGCGAGGAGACACCGCGTCGCGAGCCGCATACCGGCCGGCTTCAGGAGGAGATCGTTGGGATACTGCAAGGTGTGTCGCACACAGCCCGGCAAATCCTCCAGCGGCGTGCGCGCGTAGGTCACCGGCCAGAGTTCGGGCGAATCGTGTTCGGCTTCGTAAAAACGCTGGTGAAACGCCCGCGTCGCCGAACCGAGGTAGTCCTCCAGCAGACGGGTCGTTCCCTCCCCCTCATCGGGAATGAGAGTGCAGCAGCGCCTCGCGAGAGCGGCGACCGCGCGGGGATCCTCCCGCACGCGGAGCGCTCGCTCCACGTCGATCTCGTGGAGCGGCAGGCAGACACAGGGAACGATCTGCTTTTCCAATCCGAGGCGGCGGGCCAGACCGGAATTCCAAGGCTTCAGATAACGGGTGAAAGGAATCCGGATGGTGCGGGAGGCGAGAGGGTCCCCATACTCCGAAATATCGATCGAGACCAATTCGCGCTCCCCCGCCGCGCCCGGCACCACCTGAATCGCGGTGATTTCGACCGGCAGCTCCGAATCCGCCCCGGCCTCCACCTCCGCCTTGATCCGGAACGCGAAATAATCCATGAGCAAGGCGAGATGGGCGAAGACCCGATCCCCCCCTACCGGAAACACCCCGGGAAAGAGATGGGCGATGCGACGCTCCAGCTCGGACTCCCGGGCGAAGCGCCAGACAAAATGATGCCCCTGGCCCGTGAGGAGATGGAGGGGACGAATCCCCCAGCCCGCGAGCAACTCCTCGATTTTCGCGACGACGGGTTCCTGTCCTCGGAAGGCTCGACGGGGATTGGTGAAGGCCTCGGCCGGGGCGTCGTGATTGACATACTCGATGTCGAGATGCACGAGGACGGAACGGCTGTCGTAGAGCGAACGGGCCACCCCCACCCCGCTGTGGAGGAGACGATCCAGTTCCGCCACCGGCCATCGCTCGATCCGAGACGGGTCCGCCGAATCGCAGCTCGCCAGATGGATGCACGTGGCCGTCGCCGGTGTTCGTCCGCCGAGGTAATCGACAATGCGCTGCCGCACCGCATCCTCTTCGAGGGGGAAATCGGTAAGGATACGGTCCTTCTCTGGAGAAGAGATATCCATAACATCCACTGCCTCTCACGGACAGCAGGCCTGGAGAGGACAACCCAGTCTCTGAAATTTCGGCGAAAAATACAAGCCCAAGTGTCCGCAGCAAGTCGACGCGCGCGGCACCACGCCCGCAACCGGGTTTTGTCTTTCGCTCGGAATCAGACGCAATTGCGGGCTGGCGGGACGAGGCCCAAAAGAGATACGATGCCTCCCCGATGAAAGCTCCCTTTCTTTTGCCAACCCTCGCCGCCTGTGTTTGTTTTGCTTTCCCCGCGGCACTGCCCGCGCAAGACAGAAGCGGTCTCCAGGCAGGCAGCGCGGTCGTTGACATCACCCCGACGGTGGTTCCGTTTCAGTTGCGCTCCGGTGCCTCGAGTTCCGTGCATGATCCCCTCCACGTCCGCGCCCTTGCGTTTCAGAACGGAGAGGGACGGGCGGTCATCGCCCTCGTCGATGCCATCGGAGTGGGCCGCGAGATGACCGACGCGGCGAAGGCGGTGGTCGCGGAGAAAACAGGATGGCCGGTCACCGCGATGCTGGTGAGCGCGACCCACACCCACACCGCTCCGAAGGGCGGCGACAGTTCGGAGGGACGCATCGCCTACGAGGCGCTCCGGCGCGAAGGAATCATCGCTGCCCTGACCGGGGCGATCGAGTCGCTCCAAGCGGCCGAGGTCGGTTTTTCCTCCGACGAAGAAGCCTCCGAAGTCTACAACCGGCGCTGGCATCTCAAGCCCGGCACGATGGAACCGAATCCCTTTGGCAAAATCGATCAGGTCCAGACCAACGCTCCTCGCGACAAACTGCTCAAGCCGGCCGGGCCGACCGACCCCGAAGTCTGCGTGGTCGATGTCCGCACCCGCCGCGGTCGCCCCCTCGGCCTGCTCGCGAACTATTCGCTGCACTATGTCGGCGGCATCCCCGACGCGACCAATGAAAAGGGAAAAGCGGAGGGAATGGCTTCGGCCGACTACTACGGAGAATTCGCCCGCATCATGCCCTACCGCGTCGGCGGATCGAACCCGCCGGAGAACTTCGTCGCGATGATGACCAACGGCACCAGCGGCGACATCAACAATATCGATTTTCACCGGACCCGTCCGCCCCGCTCCCCCTTCGAACAGATCCGCATCGTCGCCGCGAAAACCGCCGACGCTTCGTGGAGGGCGGTGAAAAAAATCGAAAACTACGACGAGAATCCCGTCGTGGCGATGCGTCAGCGCGAGGTGGAACTCACCTACCGCAACATGACCGTGGAGGAAATCGAACACGCCATGCGGCTGCTCGAACTGCCCAAAAAGGATCGCGCCTCCCTCCACCGCCGCGCCATCCAATACGCCAACGCCACCGTGCAATACTCCGAGCCGGACAAAAAGGAAAAAGTCCTCGTCCAGGCGATCCGCATCGGCGACCAGGCCATCGTCTCGCTGCCCTTCGAAGTGCTCGTCGAGATCGGCCTTGAGATCAAAGCGAAAAGCCCCTTTCCCCACATCTTCACCATCTCATTGGCCAACGGTGGATACGGCTATCTGCCCCCTCCCCACCAACACGAACTCGGCGGCTACGAAACTTGGATCGGAACCTCGAAGTTCGAAAAGGACAGCTCGGTGATCCTGACGAAAGCACTTCTCGAAATGCTCGGGGAGTTGCGGGAGTTGTAAAAACAGCGGGTCCCGCGATTCGGACGGAAAAATCCGTTTTCCTCGCAGCAAAAACGAATTTATAATTTCCATAATTAAAGCCTCTTGCTTATGGAAATGATTTTCGCCCTGATCGTCTCGTCCGCCGCCGGTGCCATCGGTTGGTGGGTGGGGGAATTTTTCAGCTTCACGGTGGCCTTTGCCGTGAGCACCATCGCGAGTGTCTTCGGCTACTACTACGGAGTGAAGTGGAACCGCGAGTATTTCTGCTGATTCAGCAGTGCCTTTCCAGAATCGCCCGCATTTTTCCTTCGCGGGCCTCGATGCTCTCACAGAGCGCGAACTGCACCCTCGCCCGGTTGAGGTTCTGGCCTTCGTGGCTCACTTTGAAATAGACGTCTCCGGCGAGATAATCGGAGAAGAAGCGCAGCCCCAGCTCGAAGGCGATGAGTCGGATGGCGTCGTAGAGGTAGTGCTTGTCGGCCTCGGTGAGGAAACTTTTCGCTTCGGTCAGATAGCCCCGCATGAGCGCCTCGAAGAGATCGAGATCGAGGAGCACTTCGCTGAGATCGCTGGTCTCCTCCCCCGCCGGATTGCAACCGCTCCGCACCGCATCGCCGATGTCGTAGTGGATCAGGCCGGGTTTGACCGTGTCGAGATCGACGATGGAAGTGCCCTTGCCCGTAAAATCGTCTATCATCACATTGGTGATTTTGGGATCTCCGTGGATGGGACGCTGGTGCAGCTCGCCCCGCTCGCACGCCGATTCTAGGACATCCACGAAATCGCGCCGTTTTTCAACGAATTGACGGAGCCGCCGGGCTTCCGAGACCGCCTCGAGCCGGGCCTTGGCGCCCGGAGTTTCGCAGGTGGCATCGTAGGCGGCGAGATACTGAGGGGCGATGTGAAAGCCCGGCAGGGTGTCGCTGAGTCCCTCGATGGGGAAGTCGGAAATGATGCGCTGGAAATGCCCAAGGACCCGCCCCGCCTCGGCCGCGTGTTCGGGAATGGAAACTTTGTCGTAGTTGGTGGTGCTCGCGATCATGGAGAGGGCGCGCCAGTAGCCGCCCTTCACATCGACCGCGAAATCGGTTCCGTCCTTCGCCGGTATCACCCTCGGCAATTGCCAGATGCGGTCGGCCTGATCGGCCTCCTCTTCGATGCGGCGGTGGGCGTGGTCCGTGACCGCCTTCATGTTCGCCATGACGGAGGCGGGATCTTTGAAAACCGCCTGATTGATGCGCTGCAGGATGTATTGCTCCTCCGAGAAAGTGGTGCGCAGGATCACTCGATAGGTGTCGTTGACATTGCCCGAACCGATCGGCTGGAGCGCTACGAGGCGGCCGGGGACATCAAAATACGTCGCTATGGTCTCTGCTATCATAAAAAGAAAGCAGGAATAGCGCCCCATACCCGGGGAAAAGTCAACTGTTATCCTGAGCGCGGTCCGGGACGCCCAGGGCTTACGCATCAAAATGATGGGCGATTGAGGCGAGGAGGTCGGAGCGGAAGTTGGGATCTAGCGCGGCCCGCTTTCTCTTGGAGCGTATGGAACGGTTGGGGAGATGGTTGCGCAAGGTCTG
>JAAYAT010000103.1 GCA_012719225.1 Verrucomicrobiaceae bacterium | reverse complement strand
CTCGTCACTGCCCTGCTCTGCGAGATCTCAAACGAATGGGCAACATCAAAAGTTTACCTCAACATGAACCTCACCGATCCTCCCCAAACCTAATCGCCGAATTTACAGAATAAAATTTGCGCAACCTGGTCCTATGCGCTGGGCGTGTTTGGTTCCGTTTTTGGCATCGCCTTGATTCTGTATGCAAAGCTGCCGCTTTATCGACAGCGGCGTTTTCGCACGTTCGGCGGTGCGGCGATTCCTGAGGCCAGGCGACCATTTTACCGGTGGGGGTATCGGTGCGTCCTCTTCGCGTGCGCTTTGTTTTTGTGTTTGTTGCTCAGTGCGCCGTGATGCCTTCCTTCTCCTCGTTTCCACTCAGGGCGAGCCAGGCGTTTGCAGGGCGAGCAGGGCGGCGCCGAGGTGTTCCGCCACCCGGACGGCGTCGAGCGACTCGGGCGCGATGCCGTTTCTTTGCACCGCGATCTCGGCGGCGCGGCCGAGGAGCCAACTCCCGAGGCAGGCGGCGTCGTGAATTTTCACTCCCTGGGCGATGAGCGCGGCGGTGACTCCGGTGAGGACGTCGCCCATGCCACCGCTGGCCATGCCGGGATGGCCGGTAGTGTTGTATTCGAGGGGGTGGTCCGGCGAAGCGACGAGAGTGCGGGCTCCTTTGAAAAGCAGTGTCACCCCCCAAGTTTCAGCCATGGTCCGGGCGAGGGTGCTGCGGTCGGGGAAAGCGGCCTCGCCGACGAGTCGCTTTATCTCGCCGGGATGGGGGGTGAGGAGGCGGTTCGCCGGTAGCGAGGAGAGGCGGTCCCGGTCTTCCGCGAGGGTATTGAGGGCGTCGGCGTCGACGACGACGGGGCGGGGGTCATGGTAGATCCGGTCGAGGAGTTCCGGCGGGATCGCGGGGCCGAGACCGGGGCCGATGGCGAGGACATCGCCGGGGAGATCGACGAGTTCGCGAGGATGGGCGAAGGGGCGGACCATGACCTCGGGAGGACATCGGCTCGCGATGAGGGGGTGGAGCGCCTCGGGCACGGAGACGGTGACGAGGCCCGCGCCGGCGCGGGAGGCTCCGAGGGCGGTGAGCACCGCCGCTCCGCTGAGACCGCGGGAACCGGCCAGAATCGCGACCCGGCCCGCCATCCCCTTGTGGGTGTCGAAAGGACGCCGTGGCAGCCGCGGTCGCAGGATCGAGGGGAAAAGGAAGGCGCGCGAGGGATCGCCCTCGGTAACCGGGATCGCGAGGGGAATCTCGACGAGCCGTCCGACATGGTTCACCGCGCCGTCCGCCGCGAACCCCGTTTTTGCCGCCGTGATCGAGAGGGTGTGGTCGGCCACCACCGCTCCTTCGTGGGGAATCCCGGTGTCCGCGTCCAGTCCCGAGGGAATGTCGATCGCGAAGCAGGTCGCGAAGGCGTCACGACGCAGTTGGTTGATGCGCCCGACGAGGTCGCGGGCGGCTCCCCGGAGCGCTCCCTTGGCCCCGATACCGAGGATTCCGTCGAGGAGGACAAGGCGTCGTCCGGCCCGGTCGCCGGGAGGATCCGGGACGGCGAGGAATTCCGCCAACTTTTTCGCGGGGAGTTCCGCGAGATCGTCCGCGGGGCCGGTAAAACGGAGGGTGACGCGCCAGCCCCGCGTTTTCAAGTGGCGCGCCACGACGAGGGCGTCGCCGCCGTTGTTGCCCTTGCCGCAGAAGACCTCGGCAGTGGCCGGTTCGGGAAAAAAGTCGAGGACCGCCTCGGCGCAGCGGCGTCCCGCTTCCTCCATGTAGGGTTCGGGAGCGACGCCGGTGGAAAAGAGGCGTCGCTCGGCGGCGGACATTTCTTCGCAGGTGACGAGCATGTCCGGTCGGGGCGGGGGACTTCAGCGGCTGAACTGCACGATGCCCCGCGCGATGCTGTCGGCGACGATCTGGCGGTAGAGCGGATCGGTCATCGCGGCGCGTTCGTCCTTGTTGCTGATGAATCCGCCTTCGACGAGAACGGCGGGGTGTTTGGTGTTGCGCAGCACGGAGAAGTTCGCGGTTTTCACGCCCCGGTCGGTGGCCTTGACGTTTTTGATGAGTTCGCGCTGCACCAGTTTGGCGAGTTTTTCCGAGTTGGAACTGCGGTAAAACGTCTCGATGCCGAGGGCGGCGGTGCGGTAGCTGGAGTTGAAATGCACGCTGACGAAGATCGCGTTGCGGTGCCGGTTGGCGATGGAGGAGCGTTCTGAAAGGGCGATGAACTCGTCGCGGGTCCGCGTCATGATGGTCTTGAAGCCGGCTTCCTTGAGGCTGCGTTCGAGCCGACGGGCGACATCGAGATTGATGTGCTTTTCGTAGACGTAGGAATCGGCCGCCCCGAGGTCTCTCCCGCCGTGCCCCGGATCGATGATCACGGTCCGGAAGGCGAAAGCGGAGCCCGTCGTCGCGAAGAGGACGGCGAGGAGAAGGCCGGAAAAACGGAGTTGGCGAAACGCGTGCATATCCAAGAAAATAAAGCTCTCTTAAAGATTTTCAAATAATATGAAAGAAATTTTGAAATCCACCCGTGTTTGACGGGGTTGAGTCGGAATTATTTTAAAATTTTATCCCTTCCAGGGGACAGGGGTCACTCGAGATTCCGACCTCAGCGGTCTGCGGTCCCGGATTCCGTAACGGAGATGCGGTGGATTTATTAGGGCGCACCTGCCTTGAACCTTTTGCATTTTGGTTTAGGCTCGCCGTCGCGGTGGTCGGTTCCGACAGACGGAAAGGCGCTCTCCCGCCTCCAAACCCAGCCCCTCCTTTTCCTTATGCAAAAGTCCCTCAGCCCCTGGATCGCGTGTTCTCTCCTCGCGTGTTCGACTCTATTTATGACCGATCAGACACACGCCGAAGAGGCGAAAAAGCCGGAATCCCTGACCGAACGGATTAGCTACGCCTACGGACTCATGATTTCCCGCCAGCTCAAGGAGCGCGGCATCGAGATCGACTTCGGGCAATTCTCGAGCGCTTTCCAACAGATCGCCGACGGGGGCGAGCCTCTCCTCAGCGAGGACGAAGTGGCCGCCGCCTTCGCGGAAAATCAAAAAGCGATGGACGCCAAGAACGCGACCGGCGAGGACAAGGCCAACCTCGAAGCTGGTGAGGCTTTCCTCGCCGAAAACGCGAAGAAGGAGGGCATCAAAACCACCGCGAGCGGGCTGCAGTACCAAGTCATCACTGCCGGTGACGGTCCCAAGCCCAAGGCCACCGACGAAGTCACGGTACACTACCACGGCACCCTCATCGATGGGACCGTCTTCGACAGCAGCGTCGAGCGCGGGGAACCCACCTCCTTCCCGCTCAATCGCGTCATCCCCGGCTGGACCGAGGGGGTCCAACTGATGCCCAAGGGCGCGAAATACAAATTTTTCATCCCCTACGACCTCGCCTACGGAGAGCGCAGCACCGGGCCGCACATCAAGCCCTACAGCGCCCTCGTTTTCGAAGTCGAACTCCTCGAGATTTCGGGTTCCGAGTAAGGCTCAGGATTCGCCGGTCCCCGTGGCCCGGCGAATCTCGTGGTAGAGCTTCGTGAGTTCGGGCGCGGAGACATCGTGCGCGAGGGCTTGACGGAGCGGTTCGCCCCAGATGGCCTCCACCTCGACGGCGTTGCCCGCGAGGAAGTCGATCAGGCTGGAGGGCTGATAGGGCCCCATCTCCCGGGTGCCCCGGATGTTGCTCTCGGCAAAGGCGGGGTCGATCTCGTGCCCGAGAGCGGCGGCGATGGCGATGATCTCGTGCATGAGCGCGCGGGTGCGTTCGAGCAGGGCGGGAACAGCGAGGATCCGGCGGGTGTCGAGCCCGCCGGCGGCGATGGAGAGTCCGTTGAAGGGCACGTTCCAGATCAGCTTGCGCCAGCGGGCCAGACCGAGGTCGGGAAGGACGTGGCAGTCGAGTCCGGCCCCGGTGAAAAGGGCGGCGACGGAATCCACCGTTCCGGTCGGAGTGAATTCGCCCATTTCGACGCGACCGTGGGCGAGGTGATGAATCACGCCGGGTTCCCCTCGATTGATGCAGACAAAACAAAGCCCGCCGAGGACCGGCTGCGCCGGAAAAGCGGCGTGAAGGAAGGCCTCGTTGCCGAGTCCGTTCTGCAGGGTGAGGAGGATCGTGTCGGGTTTGAGGAGCGGGGCGAGGAGTGCGCCGAGGGCGTCGTTGGCGGTGGTTTTTAGAGCGATGAGGACGAGATCGACGGGGCCGATTTCCTCCGTCGTGGCGAAGGCCCGGACCGGGTCGAGTTGAAAGTCGCCCGCGATGCTGCGAACCCGGAGTCCTTTTTCCCGCACCGCCTCGAGATCGCGTCGCATCAGGAAGGAGACCTCGACCTCGCCGTGGAGGGCGAGTCTGGCACCATAGTAGGACCCGACGGAGCCCGACCCGACGACGGCGAGGGTGGAAAGGGGGCGCATTACCAGAGATACCACAGGAGCTGTTTAGCGGGTAGCTTTTTTGCTGTTGAGCTAAGGCATCCTTCCGTTGTCATCAGCTTGTTCTGGTCATGGCATGGTCGACGAAGATCATGGCACCTTCTTTCCTTGGGATTCCTCAGTCGGTCACCAGTCCGGATCTCTCCAGCAGCGCGTTCAGCTCGGGATCGCGGCCCATGAAATCGCGGAAGAGTTCGGCGGCTTCGACGGAGTTGCCGCGGCTGAGAATTTTCTCGCGGAACTCGCGCCCGATCTCGGGACTGATGACCCCGGCTCCGGCGAACCGGGTGAAGGCGTCGGCGTCGAGCACTTCGGCCCATTTGTAGGAATAATAGCCGGCCGCGTACCCTGTCGAACTGGCGAAAAGGTGGGTGAAGCGGCGTGCCATCGTCGGCGGATGGGTCGCGAGGGGCATGGTGTAGCCCTCCAGGATGTCGCGCACCAGTTGGTCGAGATCGCCGTTTTCGGGTTTTTGATAGTGCTTGATGTGGAGGTCGAGGTCCATCTTGCCGAAGGCGAGCTGGCGCATCATGACCATGGCGGATTGGAAATTCCGCGCTCCGATCATTTTCTGGAAAAGCGCTTCGGGAATGGGTTCGCCGGTTTCGTAGTGCTTCGCAAAGAAGTCGAGGCTGACCCGCGACCAGCAGAAATTCTCCATGATCTGCGAGGGCAGTTCGACAAAATCCCAGACCACTTTGACGCCGTTGAGGGACTTGATTTCGACCTCGCCGAGGAGGTGATGGAGGAGGTGACCGAACTCGTGGAAGATCGTCTCGACTTCGCGATGGGTGAGGAGGGCGGGCCGGTCTTTGGACGAGGGGGTGAGGTTGCCGCAAATGAGCCCGAGATGGGGTTCGCGCGGCTGTCCCTCGATCGCGGGCGAACCGGTCCGCAGGTAATTCATCCAGGCGCCGCCGCGTTTTTCTTCTCGGGGATGCCAGTCGGCGTAGAAAGAGCCGAGGTGTTCTCCGCTCGCCGCGTCACGCAATTCGTAGAATTTCACGTCGGGGTGCCAGACTTCGACGCCGTCGCCGTCCGGCGTTTCGCCCGGTTTGGCATAGCCGGTGTTGGCTTCGACGATGAGGAATCCGAAGATTTTCTCGGTGAGGCGGAACATGCCCTCGATGACATTGCCGATCGCGAAGTAGGGGCGCAGCTCCTCCTCGTCGAAAGCGTAGTTCTCTTTGCGCAGTTTTTCCGCCCAGTAGGCGACGTCCCAAGGTTCGAACTTCCCGGACCATTCCGGTTCGTGTCGGCGGCGGAAGGTTTCCAGTTCCGCGATATCGCGGGCAAAATAGGGTTTGGTCCGCTCGGCGAGATTCTCGACAAAGTGGAGGGCGGCTTCGCCGGTGCCGGCCATGCGCTCTTCGAGAACCTGGTCGGCGAAGTGGGCTTTGCCGAGGAGACCGGCCTGCTCGTGACGCAGCCTCAGGATCTCCCAGATGAGCTCGGTGTTGTCGTAGGTGTCCCCCCGTCCCACGGTGATGCTGCCGCGCCACACTTCTTCGCGCAGGCTGGCGTCTTCGGCGTATTCGAGCACGGGAAAGTAAACCGGGGCTTTCAGGGTGATGCGATAGACGGGAGCGTCCTCGCTGCCGAGATCTTTTGCGGCGGCCTCGCTGCGGAGCACCGCGAGGGAGGTCTCGGGCAGGCCCGCGAGGCGGGTGTCATCCTCGAGGATCAACTCCCAGGCGTTGGTGGAATCGAGGACATTTTCGGAAAATTTCTGGGTGATGCGGGCGAGTTCGGACTGCACTTCCTCCAGCCGCGTTTTTTTGTCCTCGGGAAGATCGGCCCCGCTGCTGACGAAGTCTTTCACCGTCTCCTCGAGAAAACGTTTTCGCACTCCGGTGAGGGCTTTCGCCTCGTCGCTCAGCGAATAGGCCTTGATCCGGCTCCAGAGCGCGGCGTTGAGAGGGATGCGGGAAAAGAACTGCGTCACCTCGGGCAGCATCACATTTTGGGCGGTCCGCAGGGCTTCGCTGTTGCGCACGGAATCGAGATGGCCGACACGGCCCCAGGCCATGGAGAGTTCCTCGGTGGCGAGTTCCAGGGCAAGGAGGGTGTTGTCAAAGGTGAGCTCCGAGACATCGAAGGGAGCGGTGAGGTGGTCGATGTGCTCCTGCGCCCGCATGAGGGCGGCGCGGATGTCGGGTTCGACCGCCTCGGGGACAAGCCGGGACCAGCGGATGTGAAATTCGTTCGCGAGAAAGGGGTGGACCGTGTGTGACATGCACGGACGATAGAGCGCCGGGCCGCAAGGTAAAGCAATAGCGGCGGAAACCGGGATTTTTTCCAGGAGTCCGGCGGACGTATCCTCTCGGGCTGCGGATCAGCGGGAAGCCGCGACGACGACCGCCGCCCCCTGGGAGCGGCGCTGCGCGAAGTAGAGCAATCCGGCGAGGCCGCACCAGATCGAATCGGCGATGAGGGCGTTGCGCAGGAACATCCAGGCCGGAGGATTGATCCCCGGAACACCCGTCGTTTGGGCCTGCCACCAACCCGCCGGAGTCATCGCGTAGCCCGGCCAGACCAGCCAACTGTAGGTGTTGGCGACGACATAAAAAAGCAGGCCGAACAGGAGGGTGCCGCACCACATCATCGGCCAGATTTTTTCCCTCCGGCCCGCTTTGCCGCCGAGGAGCGCAACGACGATATAAAAGACCGCCGACATCAGGGTGTAGGATCCTATTCCGCTGCCACCGCCATGGAAAAGGCCGAGGGCGAGGTCACTGGTGAGTAGGAGCGCGACCGGGAGCCACCAGAAGCGCGGTCCGAGCAGCATCGCTCCGCCGAAGGTGATGGCCATGAGAGGCGCGGTGTTGCCGAGAAAATCAACCGACGAGGTCGCGACGCGATACCCCACGGTGAGAACAAGAAGCGGGAGGAGCCATTTCAGAGAGGCCCCCGGAGTGGAGGTGTTGAGTAGGTGGGTCACAATAAAAACAGGGTCGGACGGGTCGCATCCCGGCGGGGAAAAATCAGGCGAGCGATTGGAGCTTCTGCACAATCGCGTCTTTCATCATGATGCCGGTTTTGGTTTCTTTCACCTCGCCGTCTTTCATGAAAATCAAGGTCGGGACGGCGCGGATGCCGAAGCGCATCGCGAGATCGCGCTGGGCCATGACATCGACTTTGGTTACTTTGGCAGTGTCACCGAGCTGAGCGGCGACTTCGTCGAGCACGGGTGAGAGCATCTTGCAGGGACCGCAATGCTCGGACCAGAAGTCAATGATTACGGGGACGGAAGCCTGCTCGGCTTCGGTGGCAAAATTGTCGCTGGTGAGATGAACGATGGATTCGTGGGCCATGATGCGTGGGGAAAAAGAAGGAATGACAAGTCCGCCTCGAATGAGGTGATAACATCTCTCCCAATATCGTCGTGCGGGCAAGCGCGAAATCACCAAAGGCACCAAAGGGGATATCCCCGCGGTATTCCCACGCGGAGAGAAGTGGGAAAAGCACAAAAAAGCCCTCCGGCTTCACCTGCTCGCGAAACCGGAAGGATTCTTTTTCGGGGCGACTCAATCCCCCGTGTCGCGTCAGCAATGCCACGACAGCGGGATAGGGATCAGCCGCCCGCTCCCATCTTGGTGACCAGCTCGATGGCCAGGACCGCGAGGGCGAGGATCAAAACAATGATGGCAAATGGCATAAGTCCGGATTCTTCGTATTCTTCTTCCCATTCTTCCTCCGCCTCCTCGGCGGTGGACTGGATGTTGGGTTGTTTCGGGATGTTTTTGGTCGGGGAGCCGGGCGTTCCCATGGGCTGGGTCGAGCCCATCTTCACGGTGGCCTGAGGGAGCGGCTTGGCACCTCCCGGTTGCAAGGGGGTCGTGACTCGTCCCACCGGACCGGGACCGCCGCTGCCGGGGGCCTTGGCCAGAGGGATGGTCTTGGCACCCACCGGAGCGGTCGCCGCTGTCGCCGCTGCGGCCACCGGTTCGGCCGCCGGAGGGGCGGTCACACCGGCGGTGGGGACGGGTCGGGTCGGGCCGAGCGGATCGGGGGCCTTGGAAAGTGGAATCGTCTTGGCTCCGGCGGGCGCTGCTGGCGGCGGAGCCGTCGGGGCACCCGGAGCCGGAGGAGGAGAGGGCGGAGCCGAGGTTCTGGGTGCCGGCGGAGCCACGGGAGCGGGTGCCGGAGGTGCCGCCGTGGGGGGTACCGGCGGCGCACCGGTGGCAACCGGCGTGGTGGAACCCTTGGGAGCCACCGGTCCGGTTTCGCCGGACGGAGCGCGCAGGCTGATTCTAACCGTTTCCTTCTTCAATGGCACGGTGGAGGTGCTGACGGAAGGTTTGGGTGGATCTGGATCACTCATAAAGGGATAACTTTTTAAAAGTATAAAGGCTGATTAAGGCCTCGTATGGGCGGTAATGTCAAACTCATAATCAATTCCGAGTTCGGAATCCAGTTTTTTTCGCAGTTTCGCTCTCGGGAACACCCGGGAAAGGGCTGGAAAGGTCGGACATGCTGCGATACTATCGCGCCGATGCGTTTTCCCGATTCTCCCAGCGCCCTGCTTCAGGATTTGCTGCGCATTCCCAGCGTGAACCCCGATTGCGCGCCCGACCAGGGTGCCACCGGGGAGTTGGCCTGCGCCCGGTTCATCGGTGAGCTTCTCGAGATCTGCGGCGCGGAGGTCGCCTTCGACGAAGTCCTTCCGGGCCGCCCCAATGTGATCGGTCGTTTCCCGGGAACGGGGACGAAGAAACCGGGACTGCTCCTCGCGCCCCACGTCGATACCGTGAGCGTGCTGGGCATGTCGGTGGATCCTTTCGGAGGCAAGATCCGCGACGGGAAAATCTACGGAAGAGGAGCCTCGGACACCAAGGGAACGATGGCGGCGATGCTCTGGGCGCTCCACGAAATGCGAGAGGAAATCGCGGAACTTTCCTGTGCGGTGACTTTTGTCGGCCTGATGGGGGAAGAGGCGGGCCAGCCCGGTTCGCAGGATTTTGCGCGGCGTTACGGGGCCGATTTTTCGTTCGCCCTCGTCGGCGAGCCCACCTCGCTGGAGACGGTTTTCGCCCACAAGGGCTGTGTCTGGCTGAAGCTCTCGGCGCGAGGTCGTTCGTGCCACGGAGCCACACCGGAACAGGGGAAAAACGCCATTCGCGGGCTCCTGCCCGTGCTGGAGTCCCTGCTGCCCTATCTGGAAAAGCGCCTCCCCGACTACCCCGACGAGATTCTCGGCCATCCCACCGTCAACCTCGCGATGATCCGGGGCGGGAGCAGCCCCAACATCGTCCCGTCGGACTGCCACGCCACCCTCGACTTCCGCGAGACGCCGGCGCTTTTCGCGGCGGGAGGCGGGCTCCGGCTCGTGAGAGATCACCTGGAGGCGGCCGGGCTCAGCGATGAGATCGCGGTGGACGTGATTGGCGATTCCTGTCCGCTCCTCACCGATCCCGCCACCGACGGGGTGATCCGGCTCGCCTCCCTCGGTTCGCGGCTCACCACCGCGCCCTGGTTTTGTGACGCGGGAAGGCTCGCCGAGGGAGGCATCCCCTCGGTCGCCTGCGGTCCCGGCAGCATCGCCCAAGCCCACACCAAGGACGAATACCTCGCGATCCGAGATCTGGAAGCAGGGGCGGTTTTTTATCGCCGTTTTCTGGAGACCTACCGGGATTGAGTCCGGTCCGACGGAGGGGTTCCGGGAATAATCGGCACAAAAAAAGACCGCCCGGAAGCGGTCTTTTTCGAAAAAATCGCGAAAAATCGCGGCGAGGAGAATCTTCTCACCAAGTCCGTCCGCGGGTGTAGCCCGTCGTCGTGAGATAGCCGATTTGGGGCGGGAACTCTTCGTAACCGCGGATCGGGAGGTAATTGATGCTGGGCATCGCCGGGCGGTAGCTGTCCTTGTAGAGTGGACGCTGGAAGTTGATCACCTCGTAGAAACCGTATTTGAGACGCGCCCCGGCCCGCTGCACCCCTTGGAAAAGCCCGGCGGTGTAGATCCCGGAAACCTGCTCGGTGTGGAGTTCGCCCCAGCGGTGCATCGTCATGGGGATCTCGGTCCAGCCGTAGACGATGTTGGCGACACCGCGGCCCAGCTTACGGGTTTTGGTGTATTTCGTCTTCGGGGGTTCGTGGATGTCCGCGAAAATATCCGAGGTGAAAGTGAACGCTAGGAGGACGGTGGCTGCCAAAATTCTTCTCATACTTGGGCGAAGAGTAGACAGACGGCACAATATTGGCAACCAAAAAATTTTTTCACTTGGCTCAGGCCCTCTTCTTCTTATGTTGGGGGACAATGCATCCCGATCTTGAAAAGCTAGTCTCACGAGGCAAAATCGACTCCCTCACCGCGGAACAACTCGAACTGCTCCCTCCCGGAACTTTTTGCCAACACAAAAGCTGGGGCGCCGGCAAGGTCGTGGACTGGGATCGTCTCGGCCTGAAGGTGGTCGTGGACTTCGAAGAGAAATCCGGCCACGAGCTCGGGATGAAGTTTGCCGCGATGTCCCTGACCCCCATCGCGGAGGATTCGTTCCTCGCGAAACGATACGCCTCGCCGGACGAGCTCAAAGACCTCGCCAACTCCGATCCGATCGAGCTGATGAAGCTCGTCCTGAGCAGCCACGACGACCGCCTTTTCCTCGACAAACTCGAGGAATTGCTCAAGGGCTACGTCATCCCCGAAGGCAAATACAAGAGCTGGTGGGAATCGACCAAGAAAAAATTGCGGGAAAACATGCAGTTCATCGTCCCCGCGAAACGCACCGACCCGCTCGAATTGCGCGAAGAAGACTTCGATCCCTCCGAGGGGCTCATCGAGGACTTCCGCGTGGCCCGCGACCTGCGGGCCAAGGTGTAGGCGGTCGAAGCCATCATCAAGGAAATCAACGCGTTCAAGGACCATCAGGACAATCTCATCGAACTCGTCGCCGAGATCAGCGAGATCGCCCGCAAGGGGGTGAAACTGCAGTATGCCCCCGCGGTCGAGCTGATTCTGATCCGGGAGGAGCTCCAGACGAAGCTCAAAGGCTTCGAACCCGACGACGATCAGATCTCCACCGCCGAGATCCTCGCCGACGACGAGAGCGCCATCCCGAGGCTGTTTGAAGACCTGTCCCTGACCCGCTTGCGCCAGGTTCTCAAGAGTTTCCCCGACGCCTTCGGCGAGGAGGCCTGGGTGGAAAAAATGCTCGGGCTCATCCCCGCCTGCAACCTGCGCTCCATCGCCGAGATCGCCAGCTACCTCGACTCCGCCGGTCACAAGGACGATCTCATCGCCTATATGGAGAACGGATTGCAACAGCGCACCATCACCTCGGATTCCCTCGCCTGGATCTGCCGCGAGCGGAAAGGCCTCTCCGAATCCGTCTTCACGCCGACTCTCTGCCTCGCGGTGATGAGTTCGCTCGAGGCCGATCAGCTCAACGAAGAAGGATCGGTGCGCGCGGCCAACCGTCTCCGCGACCTCGTCGCCGACGACAACAAGCTCATCCCCGACTTCATCGAGGGGGCGAACATCAACACCATCCGCAACTTCGCGAGTCGTCTCGTCACCTCCGCATCCTTCGACGAGCTGACCCGCAAATCGCTGATGGCTCGCATCATCAAGCTCCATCCCGTGATCCAGGACCTCATGCACGGACGGGAGAAGGAGCAGGAAGACTCCCTCATCGTCTCCGAAGTCAGTCTCGAAGAGCGGAAGGCCGCCTACGACAAGCTCATCAAGGAGGAAATCCCGCAGAACCGCGAAGACATCAAAATCGCCCGCTCCTACGGAGACCTTCGCGAGAACTTCGAGTACAAATCCGCCAAGGACTACCAGCGCATCCTCATGAAGCGCCAGGGAGACTGGGAGCGCGATCTCAAACTCGCCCAGCCCACCGATTTCAAAAATCCCGACACCTCCAAGGTCTCCATCGGCACGATCGTCACCCTCGATGCGGTCGGTGGCGACGAGCCGCTGACATACACGGTCCTGGGGGCCTGGGACTCCGATCCCGACAACGGCATCATCGCCTACCTCTCCGAACGCGGGAACGCGATCCTCGACAAACCGGTCGGCACCGAAGTCGAGTTCCCCCTCGGCGACGGCGAGATGAAGCGCTATCGCATCACTTCGATCCGTCCCTACGTTCAGTGAGATCGACCGGGCCGCCTCCCCGCCTCCGGGGAGGTCGTCGGGGTTTCCGGAGCTTGGAGCTGGAGCGATTTGGCCGCAAAAAGGCACAAAAAGCACATAATGGAGCCATATCCATCCCGTGCTTTTGTGACTCTTGCGCCTCTTTGTGGCCACCTTTCCATCGTGGCTACTCTTTCCTCTTTGTGGCCACCCTTCCCCTTCAATTGGGATAAGGAGGATGCACCGCGGGGAGACGGCGCGGACTGTAGGTCTCGCCGGGGTGAAAGAGGAATCCGGGATTTTCCGAGATCAGCTCGTATCTCGAGAGCCGGAATTCAGGGAGCTTGAAGTTTGAATTCGGGTCGTAGACCATCGCTCCGGTGAAGTTGCCCCAGATGCGGTACTCGTAGTTGTGGTCGTAGCCGTGAACCCGGAGCGATCCCTCTTCGGGCACCCGGTCGGGCTGTTTCATGAGACTCTCGTTCATGATGATGAGCTTCGAAGTGGACCACGGCTGGCCGGGCTCGCGAAGGTAGCCCCAGAAGCGGGTCCCGTCGGTCCACCAGCGGCGGCCGATGTAGTAGTTGCCTCGGGGTTCCTGCGCGATGATCTCGTTGCGCGCGCGCACCTGCGGATGATTCAACTGCGAGGGCGTGAGCTGGCCCGCCGCGGTGTTCGTGCTCCGGCTCGTTCCCGTCGTGGCGCAGGAGGAGAGCAAGGAGGCACCCACGAGCGCCATGATTCCGAATGCTAGATTTTGCCAGGGGAAACCATCCCGGTTTCCTAAACGTTTCGAGAGATATTTCATATAAGATTCCAACAAGGGCCTGGCAGGCAGAACCGTAACGATACGTCGCGGAACGAAATTAGTAAAACTCCGCATTTCGGCCACAAAGGCGCGATTCACTTCCGGTTTCGCTCTTGTTTCTCAAAAAGGGGAAGGATTTCCCTCTCCATCCAAGCAAAGGCCGCTTCCATGCCCTCTTCGCGGTAGATCGCGCCGATCTTCGCCTCGACCGCGGTCGGATTCCCGAAACAGGCGAGAAACTGATTCGAGGTCATGCGCCGCAGCGTATCTCCGCAGACGGTGCCGCGATGCTCCAGGATCCAGGTGCGGGCGTAGAGATCGAGAACGGTGTCCCCGACCCAGGCGAGTGCTTGTTCCCGCCTTTTCACTTCGTCTTTTCGGGAGGAGCGTTTCATGAGGTGGCCCGGTCCCGTTGGAAGGCTTCGAGCGCCTCCCGGGTGATGACATAGCGCGCGCCGCAGCGGGGACAGCCCGCCGCGAGCACTTCGCGTCCCCCGAAGGCATCTTCAAGCGTCTCTCCGGTCATCCCGGCGATGAGGGGAAAAATCCGTTCCGGGCTGCAACCGCAGGCAAACCGATAGACCCGCGTCTCGAGGAGGCTGAGGGTCTCGGTGCTGTCGAGTCTACGGATATCGTCCTCGTCGAGGGCCTCGAGCCAGGCGAGATCGCAGTCGGGCTGGGCTGTGATCATCACGAAATCCTCCTCGCTGTGGCGAAAATACCGGCTCGGGCGCTGCTCGCTCTGTTCGTAAAACGACTCCGCCACCCGGAACATATCGAGAACGTCCGCCTCCGTCATACTCTGGCGGGCCTCTTGTCCCGCCGCGGTGACTTGGGCGATGAAGAGATTGCGGTCGCGCTCCCGGATGTCCTCGGTGAAGAGGCGGCCGACGACGGTGCCGCTGCGATTGCTCCCCGTCACGAAGAGATTGTGGGGTGGATCCTGCCAGCTCAGGGTCCAGGCGGCGGCTTCGTTGCGCGGACGCGAGGCGAGGTGGAGGGTGAGCGCGGCGAGGCCGTCTTTGAGCAGATCATCCTGGGCGCGCTCATAGCGGATCTCGTGCTGCATGAGATGGAGGTAATAATCCGCATAGAGAGGGGAGAAATCCCCCCTCACGAGCAGGGCGTTGCGTTCGCGCACGAAGTAGCAACGGATTTCAATGGGTTCGGTTTCCGTTTCTTTGGAGGGGTCGTTCCGCATGGGGATGTCAAATGGAGTCGGCAGATTACAGCCTTTCCCCTCGCTTCGCGAATGGGATTTGGGGCCTGCGGGACGGGGGCCGTTCTCGTGGTGGAGCGAACTAAAAAGAACGGTGGTGTTTCACCTCATTCCGGGACCGCCTCTTCAAGTCCCCCCAAACGCCCGCTTGCCGACGGCCCCTCTTTTGTGGTAAGAGAGGGGCGCTTGCATGACTGAAACCGAACTGACCACGCTCCTCCGGGAAAACGCCGATTTCTCCCGTGTCTCCGACGCGGCGCTGGCGGCCTTGATTCAGTCCGGCGAGCGGCGCGCCACCGACACCGGCGAGGAACTCATCCGCCAGGGAGAATCGGGGCAACGGATCTGGGTGCTCATCGCGGGCGAACTCGAGGCGCTCGTCGATGACGAGATCGTCAATCGACTGGCCACCGCCGGGGAGGTCGTCGGCCAGATCAGCGCCGTTTCCTTCACCCCCGCCACCGCGACCGTCCGCATGGCCGGACCGGGAGAATGCCTCGCGGTCTCGCACGGCGCGCTCCACGCGGTCATGGAAAAACATCCCGACCTCGCCGAGGCCTTTCTCCGGTCCATGGCGAAATACCTGGGCCGCCGCTGACGCCCGGGATGAGAGAGGGGCCGTTCGCCGCCTCGCCGCCGCCCCGGGAGAGACTCAAGCCTCGACGTCCCCCTTCCGCTCGACGCCCTCTTTCATCTCCTGCGAGAGCTGGAAGAGCCGCTGGATCTGCTTCAGGGGGATGTGGGACACGTCGGTGCGTTTTTCCCCGCCGAGGAGAATGGAGAAGGTTCCCAGTCCGCGGCCTTCATCGCGCATCAGGGTGTTGGTGACCGCCTTCCAGGGATGCGCCTCCAGTTCGTAGCCGACGCGCTTGTCCGTCATCAGGAAAAGATGTTGATCCGTGATGATGACACATTGCTTGGTCTTGCTGAGCAGGCCCGCCCTGGCCTGGACCGCGATGTAATAAATGCTTTCTCCCGCCCCGACCACATTGGAGACTTCGCGGAAGGCGATGCCGACTTTCTGCGTGTCCTGTCCATCATCGACGAAGTGGCTGATCTGCTCCTGCACCTCGAAGACCTCGTGGATGGGCTTCCACTCGCCGATGCCGTCGTAGTAGACCATGTCGTCCTGCGCGACCTGACCATCGTTGAAAAGTTTCAGCAATTCCGCTTCGGTGAACGGCCCGATGGGATCGCGCTCGCCCAATCTCAGGATGGAAAAGAGGATCTCGGGGGCTTCGTCTTCTTCTTCTGTGCTCATGTTCTCCACGTTCCGCTTGTATTTACAAAGTGAGTATTTGCCAAGTGCTTACAGAGTGAGTGAATTCGCCGGACTCGGCAAGAACAAAAGACGTGGCCTCCGTTTTCTCTTTTCAAAATCCCCGGAATCCGTGGCCGGGAGGCAGAGCAGCGTAGACACGTCCCTCGCGGAATGATAGCATCCCACCGAAATTGCGAGAATGAAAAAGCCCTCTTTGCGAGCCCTCTTTCTGTCTCTCGGGACGGCCCTCTCGCTGGCCTTCCCCGGGGGGGCGTCCGCCTACGACAGTCCGGATTTCGATGCCGGGGTTTTTTCCCGTGACGGCCTCTTTTTGACGGAGGACCAAAAGACCACCCTCCTCAACGCGCTCGCCGCGCTCGCATCGGATTTCTCCTCCAGTGATCGCGTCGATGACGATCTGCGCGAAAAAGCGCTCGGCATCGCGCTGCTGGTCGATCCCATGCACGTCCCCTCGCGCCTCGCCCACCGCGCCCTCTCGCACGGGGAGGCTCCCGCGGCGACCCACTCCCGCGACACCCTCGGTGCCGTCTCGGAAACCCTCTGGACCCTCGCGAGCCAACTCACCTCCGCCCCCCTCGAGCCCGAGCACCAGCGCCTCGCCCCCTTCCTTATGGAGCTCTCCCTCCTCACCCACGCCACCCCCTCCAACGAGCACCTCGCCGATTTCGCCGCGATCACCCCCGAGAAACACCCCGGCTGGGGCAAATTTCTCAGCCTGCAACCCGATGAGAACCGCTCCACCCGCCGGGCGCGATTTCTGCGGGAGGAAGGACTCAAAATTCTCCGCCAACGGAAGGAACAAGAGCGGGAGGCCCTCCTCGCCGCCTCCGCCCCGGGTCGTCCCGACACGGCGGACAAGACCCCGGGGCCGACCGACGCCCCCGCCACCCCCGCGATGATTTCCCCCGACAACCGGGAGCGACCGGAGCGACCGCCCCGTCCCGCCCCGATGGAGCCCGTCGTTGCCTCCCTCCCCGTCGTGCGCCTGGTCGAGGCGGGGGAGACCACTCCCGTGGCCGGCGTCTTCACCCTCACGATGCGCCCTCCGGCCGGCCGGGCCGAGCGCGATTTGCTGCGGCAGGGCGGTCCGAACGCCCCCGCGGAAGCCGCGACCGTTTCCGACTCGACACCCCGCGCCGTGCCCCTCGTTCCGTCGCGGCAGGGCATCGCCTTCGAGAGCTTGGAAATTCCCGCCGCCCTCGTTGCCGACCGCAACTGGGAGTGGCCCACCGGAGCCATTGGTGAAGTCGCTTTCTCCGCCACCGCTCCCGCGCCTGGACCCCGGCGGCTCCTCCGGGCACGAGCGCTCCTCCCCGGTGCGGCGCTCATCGACAGCCTCCTCCGCAAAGCGCCTATCAATGATCAAATGATCCTCTCCGGGGAGATCGAACCCGCCTCCTCCGAGATCGTTCTTCCGGGGGGAGTCGTTCCCACGATCGAGGCCGCCGCCGGAATGAAGGGCAAATATCTCCTCCTCCCCGCGAGCGTGGCCGAGGATCTGATCGCCCATCTGGTGAAAACCGGTCAGCTCGGCCTCCTCTTTTCCAACGAACTCCTCTCCTATGACACGCTCGCCGAAGCCATCGACCGGGTCTCTGCTCCGACGCCCGAGAGCCTCGTCGCCGCGAGCCAGACCTTTCGCGAGATTGAGAGGGTTACCGACCGCATGCCCCTGATCGATCTCGCGCGGAACGACAAGGTCATGGAGAGGCTCGAGACCATCCTCGCGACCCACCCGGAACATCTCTCGGCCCACGCCATGCTGGAATTCGGGCGCACCCCCGAGTCTCCCGAACTGCGCATTTCTCTCGCCGCCACGCGCATCAACGAGCTGGTCACTCCGCTCTTCGGAGTGGACGATCCCACCGCGGATCTCGACGCCCTCGCCCTGCGACTCGACCCCGCCATGCTCGAACTCTCCCGCCTGCGCACCGAGGTGCCGCCCGAAGTACGCGATTTCCATTCGGCCGGGGTGGACTTTCTGGAAGCCTGCGAGCGCTATCTCCAGATCACCAACAAAGGCACATCCACCGGTCTCCAGCGGCTCCGCGAGTCCCAGGAAAGCCGGGCCACCTTCGTGGAACGGGGTGTCGACCTCGGCCTCCTTTATCCCAAGCGCGAGGTCGAGTGATCCGCCCGTCCGACACGGCGCTCCCGGTTTCGGCGGGCGTTTTCCCGGAAGCGTCGCTGCATGCAGGTCGGCCAACGGCTGAAATTCATCGGAAGCGGTGAAGACCGCGTCTCCTCTGGAACGGCGGTGATGGCATTCATCGGGAAAATCCTCAAGACAGTTCAGCGGGCCAGCGATCCGAGCAGTTCATCGCGGCGGCGGCGTGCCACGGCGACATCGCGGGTCTTCAGTGAGACCCGGATTCTCTCCGCGGTATAATCCGGGTGGTGCAGGGTGAAGTGACACCACCAGGTCCCCCGGTTGTTCCAGAGATGGTGGTCCGGATTGCCCTCCCCACTGCGGGAGGAGGTCGGAATACGGGCGGCGAGGGTCGCCGGGCGGGTGGGATTGCTGCCGCCGACGGAATCGTGGAGGAAGTCTTGATAGGTCATTTCTTGATGCAGTTTCTGTGGGGTTCAGTTACCGCATCAGGATCTGGGGGGCTCCCGGTCCTCCCGAGCGCCTCCCGGAGAAATTCTGTTCGGACACTGTTGTCCGCACATCGAACGCTGCCGGGATCGGGGATCTCGACAGCATCCAAGGCACCTTGGCTTCTCCAAACCAGGTTGCCGGACTCGATTTTCATCGGGCCACTCCTGATGCTGACAGAATCTTGCCCCACCTCCGGCGCGATCGCAAGAAAGTCTTGTGTCATACAAACACGCGCGGCGAAACCTGACAAATTGTTCCCAAAAAAGAGCTTGCATCCTCTTCTCCTGCATTCTATTTCATATCCATGAATCGTGATTTGTTGATTTATCTTTCTTTCACCGTCGCATCGCTCTCCTTTCCCTTGACCGGGCGGGCACAGGAAGCGGTCGCCCCCGTTCCCGTCGAGGAAGTCGCGACGCTCGCTCCCACCACCGTCGTGTCCAGCCGCGAGGCGCGGTCCGTCATTCGTAGCGAGGAGGCGGTGCAACAACTCCACACCCCTTCCGTCGCCACCAAGACAATCCTTCCGGTCCGGGAAGCGGAAAAAATTCTTCTCCCCGCCGTCGACACCATTTCCAGCGCCGAGATCCGCGGTTTCCAGCGCCACAATATCGGGGATGTCCTCGGTCAGACCGCCGGGGTCAGCCTGATCGAGGCGGGACAGACGGGATCGCAGACCTCCCTCTTCATCCGCGGCATGGAGAGCAATCACACGGTGGTCCTCCTCAACGGACGTCGCCTCCCTCCCGGTCTCGCCGGCATCTACCAGCTCGAATATCTCGACGTCTCCACTCTGGAATCCGTCCAGATCACCAAGGGGGCGGCCAGCTCTCTCTACGGCTCCGACGCGCTCGCCGGAGTGATCGACCTGCGTTCCACCGACGCCCGCTACGTGGAGGAGAACACCCTTTCCTCCTTCGTCGAAGCGGGTTCCTTCTCCACCGTCCGCACCGGACACAAGCTCACCATCCAAGACGGTCCCGTCTCCGTGGTCCTCGACACCAGCGTGATGGAGACCGCCAATGACCGGCCTTCCTCCGATTTTGAAAACGGTCTCATTCGGGGAAATGTCGCGATCGAACTCGGCGACGGGGTCTATTTTGATGTCCTTGGCTACATCCAGGACTCCTTCCTCGAAGTCCCCGGATCTTCGCTCAGTCCGACCTTTCCCGAGCCGCAGCTCAACAAAAACCTCTCCTCCCTTTTCTCCCCGCGTTTCAGCATGACCCGGGACGATTGGGATTTCTCGACCTTCTACAGCCACACGACCAACGAGCTCGAAGCGACCCGGGACCTCTTTTTCAACGACAACATCCTCGAACAAACCGGCCACGAGATCGAAGCGGTCTTCCATTATCACCCCACCGACGCGGCCACCTGGACCCTCGGTGCGGGCTACTACGGCTACGAATTCGAGCGCACCCCTCTGATTCCCGGCCCCTTCACCTTCCCGAGTGATTTCGAGTTCAGCTACACCAGCATCTTCGCCCAGGCCGATCTCGACCTGCCGGGGAACTTCCATCTGCTCACTTCGGGCCGGTTCGACGAGCACGATTCCTTCACCAGCAAGGGCACCTACACCGCGCAGTTGAGCCGCGAGTTCGAGGCCACCGGCACGACGCTTTTCGCGAAAAGTTCGACCGGCTACAAAGTGCCATCGGGGCAGGATTTCATCTACCTCGCTCCCACCGTCGACCCCACCACGCTCCAGCCCGAGGAAAGTCTCACCTGGGAGGTCGGAGCGCGCCAGACCCTCTTCAACGAGCGCAGCTCCATCGCCCTGACGTATTTCCAGGCCGACGTGGAGAACCTCATCGACGTCGATCCCTTCACCTTCGTCGATCCCGCCATCGTCGACACCGAGAGCCGGGGGCTCGAACTGGAGTTCGTCTACGCTCCGGTGGAGACTCTCCGCTTCTACGCCAACGCAACCTGGCTCGACGCCATCATCACCGAGGGCCAATATCTCGGCGGCTTCGGCGGCTCTCCCGGCGACCGGCTCACTCGTCGACCCGAATACAGCCTCGCCGGCGGAGTGGTCGTGAGCGGCGACACCTGGAAACTCGGTGCCGAAATCCGCGGGGCTTACGAGCGCCTCGACGCCCCCAATTTCTATCTCGATGACTACACCGTGGCCCGCTTTTTCGGCAGCGTTGAAGTCTCCGAAAATGTCGAGCTCTACGGCCGACTCGAAAATGTCTTTGATCTCGACTACGAAAACACCCGTGGATTCGCCGCCGCCGGGTTCGGTGTTTTTGGCGGCGTCAGGGTCGTTTTCGGACCGTGACCGTTTGGACCGGACTCCCGCCGCTGCGCCCGGCATCTTCCGACGGAGATCGTCCCGCGACCTCGCGGGGCGGCAGCGAGGACGGCGAGGACGGCGGGGAGGCGGGCGGATTTCCTCCCGCCTTCGTCGTCAGCAAGACCGCAGTGAGTTGTGCCGCGGCCACTTCGAGGGCGAGGCGGGCCTTTTGCAATTGCCGCACCGAACAGCTTCCGTAGGGAGCCACCACCGCCGTGCCATCGGCGAGGGCGGCGAGGGCACCGGCCTCCGCGACCCGGTGCAGCGGAGGGGCCACGATGAGGAGATAATCGAAACGGCTCCGCATGTCCCAGAGCAGATCATCCATGCGGCGACCGGCGATGAGACCGCCGGGATCGGGATGCAGCGGACCGCTCGGCATGAACCAGAGATTGGGACGACGCGTTTTGATGACGGTCTCCTCCAGCCGCATCTCCCCGCTCAGAAAATCGGACAGGCCGGGGTGACGCGCCGCCTCGAAATACGGATGCAACTGCGGATTGCGAAAGTCCGCGTCGATCACCAGCACCGTCGCCCCCCCGTCGGCGAGGACGCAGGCCAGATTGGTCGCCGCTTCGGCGACACCGGCTTCGCTCCGCAGCGGCAGCAGGGTTACGAACAAGCAATCCCCTGCGGGCAGCCGTTTCAGCTTCGTCCGCAGATCGCGGTAGGACTCGACCAGATAGGGCGAAAGGGATTTTTCCGTCAACAAACTCGTCCCGCAGAGGGGCGCGAAACCCGCCACCGGCAGCTCCAGGCGCTCCTGTAGGTCTGCGAGAAATTGGAGACGGACGCCCCCTCTCCCCCCCACGAGGATCGCGCCCACTCCCGCGAGCAGACCGGCCAGGATCATCCCGGGCATTTGGAGAAAAAAGGGAATGATCCGGGTCGCCGAGACCTCCTCCGCCCTCTCCGAGAGCCGGGCCGGTGATTTCGCCTCGCCCGCTTCGATCACCGCGAGTTGGTGTTTCGCCTCCAGCGAACGGAGCAGGTTGCGCTCGCTGTGGAGGCGGTGGCGCAAATCGTTTTGCTCGTCCTCGCCGCCCTCGACCCCGCCGTCGGCAGCTTCGTCGTCGGCGCTCAAGGCGAGCAACCGCGCCTCGATCGCTTCGATGGCGCGGTGTCGTTCCCGTTTCTCCCGGTCGAACCGCACCACCCGTGCGTTGGCCTCGGCGCGGACTTCGGCGTGTTTTCGGAAAAGAAACCGGTCCGCGATCGCATTGGCCAGCTCCGCCGAGGCGGCTGCGGTCCGATCCCGCGTCCGCAGCAGGATCACCCCCTCGTCCGCCCGTCCCTCCACTTCGCTGCGCCGCGCCAGCAACCGCGTTGCCGCAGCCTCGTGATCGACGTTCCAACGGCGCACCAGATCGCCCGCGAGCACCACTTCGGAGAGCAGGTTTCCACTGCGCAGCTCCGCGATCTGAGCGGAAAAATCATTCAAGCGGCTCGCCCGGAACTGACTCGGGGACGGAGCCGGTTCATCGGTCGCCTTTCCCGACTCCCACCGGATGCACACGACCGATTCGTAGGGGAAGGGGAGGCTCTTGCGCAGGGCCGCCCCGCCGAGAAAAACCACCGAACAGACCAACATGACTATTGGCCACCGTGACCGCAACAGGTGGGAATAGTCCATCCAACCATGTCCAGTGGCATTTCGGTCGAATATCATAAAAATCAGAATATCCTGATTTATTAGATATACAAACCAATATTCCGCGGGGAGGAGAAAATTTCGTCCGATCCGTGCCTTTCGCTCCGATTCCTAACGTTCCTTTTCCACTTCCATCGCCTCCAGTTCGGCGAGTTCGTCGTGGAAGCCGCCGCTGAGAATGGGGAAACGGCACCAGGTTTTGGGATCGAGATTCTTGTCATCGACATGGAAACCCGGAGCGTAGCGCTCGCGCTTCCACTGATTGCGGCTCCACAGGCGGAAAAACTTGATGACCCAGGCGCGCAGGATCTCGCGGTCGTACTCGGGATGGGTCTCGGCCATGATGTCCCAGACCTCGGCGGGCAGTTTCTTGTCGCGGATCGCGTGCTTCTCGATCGCATCGAGGACGGGGTAGGGCATCAGGTCCGATTCGTCGGTTTGCTTGTCCTCGTTGGGACGCAACTCGGCGGTCGGCGCCTGCACGTTGACCGCCCTCAGCCCGGGAATGGGCGCGATGTCAGGAGCCGCGCCACTCGTCTCCATCCAGCGCAGCCATTGCCGCAAAAAGGCCTTGTCGATGCCCGAGATCGGGCTGAGCCCGCCAGCGGTGTCCCCGTCCATGGTCGCGTAGCCCACCGCCGCCTCGGAGCGATTGCTCGTCGCGAGGAGCAGGGCCCGGCGGATGTTCGTCAGCATCCACACGCCCGGTGCCCGCACCCGCGCCTGGATGTTTTGCAGGGTGATGTCGTCCGTTTCCCAAGTCAGTTCGCGGCCCAAGCCCCGCTCGACCATCGCGCGGTAACCGGCCACGAGAGCTTCGACATCCCATTCCTGATAGGACGCGCCGATCGCCCGGGCCACCGTCTCCGCCGCGCCCCTCGTCGTCTCGGAGCTATTCTTCGTGCTCTGGTAGACGCAGGAAAGGAGTTGCTCCATCACGGGCCGTTGCTCCTCGAAGCGGATGTGGCCGAGTTTTTCCCGGAAGGCCGCGTCGCCCAGTTCGTTGGTTGCGAGATCCACCATCACTTTCACCAACACCGAAACGGCCGCCGAATCCGCCCCGCCGCTCAGGGACACGACAAAACCGCCCGAACGACTCTTGCGCAGGTAATCGAAAAGCCCCAGGGCGATCACGCGGGTGAATTCCTCCTCCTTGAGATCGGCGGCGTGATTCCCTTCGCTCGACGGGGTGGTGCGCGGCCCCCGCCACGCCGGGGAAAATGTCGAAACCACCGTTAGTTCGGCCGCCTCGCCGAGGAGGGGACGATGGCTCACCTGAGAGGCCCGCGCCAGGCGGGTGCGGTGGAGATCGATCGTCGCCGCCGTGACGATGTGGTCGCGGAAGGAAAAGCGACGCCCCTCCGCGACATACTCACCGCCGCAGGCGATCACGGTGCCGCCGTCGTAGATGACGCGTCCGGCCTCGTTCCCGAGCAGATTCGCGTAGACATACCCGCAGGCGAACGCGCGCGATCCTTCCAGCACGAAACGCTCGCGCACGAGTTGTTTGCCGAAGGCGAAATGACTCGCGCTCGGATTGAAAATCAAATCCACCCCGCGCCGCGCCAGTCGCGTCCCGGGTCGATCCGCCACCCAGGCATCCTCGCAGATCTCGAATCCCAGCCGCACCCCGCCGATGTCGAAGACGAGATCGCCCAGCGGCAGGTCTCGCCCGCCTACCCTGACCCGCTCGACCCGGCCCTCGGGCCAGGCTTTGAACCAGCGCGGCTCGTAGTGCAACCCGTCGCCGGCGAGATTTTGTTTCGCGACGAATCCCGCGATTTCTCCGTCAAGGATCACCGCCACCGCGTTGAAGACCGAGCCCTCGAACCAGAGCGGCAACCCCACCGCCACCACCAGACCGCCGCACTGCGGAGCAAAATCGAGCAGCGCCGCGAGAGCCCGCTCCCCGACCCCGGGGGACAAAAACATGTCCTCGCAGCCGTAGCCGGTCAGGGCCAACTCGGGGAGACAGAGCCAGCCGACCCCCTCTTCCCTCGCCGAGGCCACGGCGGCGGCGGCCCGCGAGAGGTTGCCCGACCAGTCGAGCGGAGTCTGATTGAGGGCGGCGGCCCCGGCGACGATGCGATTCATAGGCAATGGGTTCGAACGATAGTTTTCCCCAACTTGCCAAGCGGGGCAACGCGGAGTTTTCCCGAGCGGGAGAGTTGCCCGCCGCGCCGCTTCCGTCTATCGGTTCCCATGCCCGACCTCTACCCGCTCGCTCGCCGCCTCCTCTTCGCCATGGACGCGGAATCGGCCCACCACGCCACCCTCTCGATGATGCGCTTCGCCGACTCTCTCGGAATCCTGCGCGCCTTGACAGGGTCGGGTGGGGCATCCGACCCTGTCACCTCCCCGGCGGTCGAGTGCATGGGACTGTCCTTCCCCAACCGCGTCGGTCTCGCCGCCGGACTCGACAAGGCTGGTGCCGCCGTCCACGCCTTCGGAGAACTCGGTTTCGGACACGTCGAGATCGGCACGGTCACGCCCCGCCCCCAGCCCGGAAACGAAAAACCGCGCCTCTTCCGCCTCAAGGAACACGAGGCTGTCATCAATCGCATGGGGTTCAACAATCCCGGCGTCGTCGGCCTGCTGGAGAATCTCGCCCGCTCGCGGAAAGATTTTCGCGGAGTCCTCGGGATCAACATCGGGAAGAATTTCGACACGCCCAACGAAGAGGCGATCCGCGATTATCTGCTCTGTTTCGAGGGCGTCTACGCGGCGGCGGATTATGTCACCGCGAACCTTTCCTCACCGAATACCAAAGGTCTCCGCGATTTGCAAAACGCGGAGACCTGCCGGGATCTCATCCGACAACTCCAGGCGAAGCGGAGCGAACTGCAAACCGCACAGGAGGGAAAATATGTGCCCATCGTGATCAAGATCGCCCCCGACCTTTCCGAAGAGGCCATCATCGCCCTCGCCGGGGTTTTCAACGAGACGGGAGTGGACGGTGTCATTACGACCAACACCACGATAGACCGCGACGCCGTCGCCGACCACGCTCTCGCGGGGGAAGGCGGAGGCCTCAGTGGCGCTCCGCTCAGCAAAAAATCGACCGAGGTATTGCGCCTGCTCCGCCGCGAGATGAACGCCGCCATTCCGGTGATCGGATCGGGCGGCGTGATGAGCGCCGACGACGCCCGGGCCAAATTCGACGCCGGTGCCGCCCTCGTCCAGGTCTACACCGGCTTGATCTACCGGGGACCCAGGCTGGTCTCGGAGATCAAAAACCTAAAATAAGCGCCGCGCTCACTTCGGCAGCATGAACTCAAGCAACTGCCCGATGCGCTCGCGCATGATGGATCTCGGCACGATCATATCGACGAGTCCGTGATCGAGGAGGAACTCCGCCGTCTGGAAACCGGGAGGGAGGTTCTGGTGGGTCGTCTCCTTGATGACGCGGGGACCGGCGAACCCGATCATGCAATTGGGTTCGGCCATGATGACGTCGCCGAGGGTGGCGAAGCTCGCCGTGACCCCGCCCGTGGTCGGATGGGTCAGAATGGAAATGTACGGCAGTCCGGCGGCGTGGTGGCGGGCGAGCGCCCCGCTGGTCTTGGCCATTTGCATGAGGCTGAGGATGCCCTCGTGCATGCGCGCGCCCCCCGAAGCGCACACGACGATCGCGGCGCGCTCCTCGTCGGTGGCGACCTCGATGGCGCGGGTCAGTTTTTCCCCGGCGGCGGAGCCCATGCTCGCTCCGAGAAAGCGGAAATCCATCACCCCGAGCGTCACCGGATGTCCCTGGACGGTGCCCCTGCCGGAGAGAACCGCGTCTTTCAGGCCCGTCTTTTTCTGGTATCCCTTGACCTTGTCGGTGTAGCCCTTGAAACCGAGGGCGTCGCTCGATTCGAGCGTGGCGTCCATCTCTTCAAAGGAATCGGGATCGAGCAGCAGGGCGACGCGCTCCTGCGAGGTCAGGGTGAAATGGTGATCGCACTTCGTGCAGACCCGGTTGCGCTGCTTCAGCGTGATCTCGTCGATGATCGCGCCACAAGACGGGCATTTGTTCCACAGCCCTTCGGGCATGTCGGATTTTTTCTTCCCGAGAGAAGCAATGGAGCGCTTTTTGAAGATGCCCATAGGAAAAGGGGAAAAAGGGAGAAAGGGGATGGTTTCGGGTGTTTCGCGGCCGGGGCCACTGAGAGTGAAAATAGCGGGTTCTGTCCGGATCACAACCAAATTTCCATCCGACCGCGCCGACCCTCTACCCGCGCAGAACGGAGACGGCGGCGATTCGCCCGATCTCCAGTCCTTGGCGGAGGGCGGCGGCACACTCGGAGACGGTGGTGCCGGTGGTGATGACATCGTCGACGAGGAGGATGCGGGCTCCGTCGTCTGGCGCAGCGGGCGTTTTCTTTCGGGCGGCGAAGACGTCGGCGAGATTGGTGAGCCGCTCCCGGCGGTCGAGCCGGGCCTGCCGGGTGGTCTGCCGGACCCTCCGCAAGAGAGGCTGGAGACGGAGCTCGGTCTCCGCTGGAGCGCGGCGGATGAGTTCGAGGGCGAGCTCCCGGGATTGATTGAAACCCCGCTCGCGGAGGCGGCGGGGATGCAGGGGCACGGGCACGACCCACCAGGACCCGCCGCGGAGCCGTTCGTCCCGCCACACTTCGTCGAGCATCACCCCGAAGAGCCGCCCGAGATGCCGCTGTTTTCCGTATTTGAAACGATGCATCAATCCTTTGCCCGCCCCGCTTCCGCGGTAGGCGCTGACCGCGAAGTCGATCGCCAACTCGCGGTCGCCGCAGTTCGCACAGCGGAAGGGGAGGGCGCTTTTCGACTCGAACCCCTGACCGCAGACTTGGCAATAGTCCGCCCCGATGGGAACGAGGGTGTCCTCGCAGGACTCGCAGAGGAACGGCTTTTCGAGCTGTCGCTTTGTCTCCAGGGGCAGATCACACGCGCCGCAGACGGGAGGATAGAGCCATCCCATCACCGCCTGTCGGATGCGTGAGGTCCGCTCCTTCATTCCAGTTGTTCCCGTGGGGCGAAAGGCGGGCCGTATTTTTTGCGGAGCCAACGCCACAGCACCAGTCCGGTGAGAGAGACGACGAGGCAGGAAATCGCGCCGACCCGGAGATTGTCGCCGAGCCAGGGCATCTTCTCACCGGGCTCGAAGGCGCGCCGGGTCAGCGGGCTCAGCGTTTTCACCCCGAATACCCAGCCGGCGTGGAGGCCGATCCCGAGCCAGAGCGATCCGGTCTTCATTCGCGTGTAGCCGAGGACCAGACCGATCGCGAGCAGCACCGCGAACTCGGCGATGAGGAAATAGGGGTTGGCGAACTGGGAGACGAAATACCCGATGATTTTCCCCAACATCCAGAAGCCCGAGCCGTAGGAAACCTCCTCGACATCCAGCGATTTCGGAGCGTTGAAAAAGTGGATCACGGCGAAAAACACCGCGATGACCCAGAAGAGCGTTTTCGGTTTGAGCAATTTCGCGAGGACCGCGTGGAACGCGCCGCGAAAGACGAATTCCTCGAGCAACCCGACCGCGACACCCGTGCCCAACGCGGCGAGGAGAATCCGCCACAGCGGTTTCCCCGGGGCGACCGACTCATACCAACCGAGGTTCACATAGAGCGCTCCGAGCAGCAGGAGCGTGCCGCCGGCGAGAAAAAACCCCACGAAGAGATGCCGCCGCCAGAGCGGGTTCGTCTCGAGGAGAAGCTGCCGACGGATCGTCTCGCCGGTGGGTCGGCGCATCGCGCTCCGCTTCCTCCCCGCGTTCATCCAGCGCAGGGTCGGCCAGATCATGAGGAGGGCGCCGAGCAGGATCGCCCGGTTGAAATACCGTGGAAAATGAGCCCGCCGCATCGAGTCGTTGACGCTCTCCAGCCAGGTCCCTTCGAGCCAGGCTTCGGCGACGACATGCTTGCCCCCGAGATAGAGCAACGGAGCGAACGCAGCCCCCAGGACGACCGTGCCGAGGAGAAACACGAGCGTTTTACAAAGCGTGGACTGGAAAAAAGCGGCTCCCGACATACCTGCCTGATACGATGAAGCGACGGCTTTTGCAACGTTCTGTTCCGCCGTGTTGCGCGTTTCACGCCGTGTTGCGAGTTTCATTCTTTCCGTTGCTTGCCAACGCACCTCGACTCCTCTTTTAAAAGTGTCTTCGTTATGCATCTCATCTACATCGACGAATCAGGAAACACGGGGCGTAACCTCTCCGATCTGGATCAGCCTGTCTTTGTTCTCGGCGCTCTCGTAGTCCCCGAAACCTTTTGGCAGAGAATCGAATCCGATTTGGAGGAGGCAATCAAACTTTATGGGCCCAAGATTGCAAACCTGGATTTTGAAGTTCACGCTGGTGATATCCGTCAGGGTACCGGAGTATTCAGGGGCCTGACCGTTGCCGATCGTTTGACCTTGCGCGACGCGTGGCTTGAGGTTGCGGTCAAATACAAGCTGCATTTCATTTACCGTGCCATCGTGAAAAAGCGTTACGAGCACTGGATGATCTCCGCTTTTGGCACCGGGGTCTCAGTCAATCCACACCTTGCAGCATTTCCGTTGGTCGCCCAAGTTGCCAATAACCTTCTCCGATCCCTCGGGGACGGAATCCTTGGAATTTTTATATCCGACGACAACCGTGAAGTTGTCGGCGATATCGAGCGTTTTCAAAAACTCCTCCGGGTCACTCCTGGAACTCTCCATCTGGACCGCATCATCGAAAAAGGATTCTTCATCGATTCGCGCAAGAGTCGACTGCTTCAGCTCGCTGATCTCTGCACTCTGCATGCCCGGAAACTTGAGGAGCGAAAAATCGGACAGCCTGCCAAGTCAATCGATGATCGCGGCATTGAACTTATTGAACCCCTCATTCATCGTGGCCGGGAGCAGCTACCCGATGTCATCCAATGGCTCCAACAAGTCCAGAAATAAAAGGAGCGGCGAGGAACCCCAGAGGGATTCGGGTCGCCTATGGGGCGGCCACACTCGTCGCTGATGTAACAATTGCACGATTTCCCTTCCCTTGCAAGCACTGCACCCCATGCCCAAACGCAGGTCCTCCGGTAAACAGCTTCAGTGTCATTTTTAGGTGACCGCCGTGTTGCGCGGGACGAGGCGGGCTTGACTCGCAGGCGATTTTTTTCCATTCTGGCGGGAGCTTTGCCTTTTCGCCATGAAATCCCGTCTCTTTTGCGCCGCCCTTTTGTTCTCCCTCTGCCTGTCGATGTCCTCCTCGTCCCCGGCGGCGGAGCCACCGGCCCAGCCGAATCTGGTCTTCCTCTTCTGCGACGATCTCGCGGTTCGCGCGATCAGCGCCTACGGAGACGACGACCGGAAACTGCTCGAAACCCCGAACATGGACCGCATCGCCAAGGAGGGCATGCTCTTCGAGCGTTGCGTCGTCCCCAACTCGATCTGCGGGCCGAGCCGGGCGGTCATCCAGACCGGAAAGTACAGCCATCTCAACGGTTTTTACCACAACCGGAGCCGTTTCGACGGGAGCCAGCAGACCTTCCCCAAACTCCTCCAGGCCGCCGGATACCAAACCGCCGTGATCGGGAAATGGCACCTCGTCAGCGATCCGGTCGGTTTCGATCACTGGCACATTCTCCCCGGCCAGGGCCTCTACTACAACCCGCCGATGATTCGGAACGGGGAAAAGGTCCAGCACACCGGCTACGTCACCGATCTCATCAGCGAATTTTCGGTCGAGTGGGTGAAAAACCGGGACAAAACCAAGCCCTTCGTCCTGATGTCCCAGCACAAGGCCCCACACCGCGAGTGGGCGCCCGCCCTGCGCCATCTCGGGTGGAACGGCGATCACGCCTTCCCCGAACCGACAACCCTTTTCGACGACTACTCCGGTCGCGGCGTCGCCGAACGGGAGCAGGACATGACCCTGGCGCACACCTTCACCCCGCGCGACTCCAAGGAAGTCACCCCGCCCTACCTCAACGACGAACAGCGCAAAGCCTGGGACGCCTACTACGAACCGCGCAACCGCGTCATCCCCGAGCTGGAGGGAAAAGATCTCGTGCGCTGGCGCTACCAGCGTTACATGCATGACTACCTCGGCACGGTCAAGGCGGTCGACGAAGCCGTCGGCGCGATGCTCGATTGCCTCGAAGCCGAAGGGATCGCCGAAAACACCCTCGTCATCCTCTCCTCGGACCAGGGATTTTACCTCGGCGAACACGGCTGGTTCGACAAACGGTGGATCTACGAGGAATCGCTCACCACTCCCTTTCTCGCCCGCTGGCCCGCCGTGATCGAGGCGGGGACCCGCAGCGACGCCCTCGTCTCCATCCTCGATTTCCCCGAAACCTTCCTCGACATCGCCGGGGAACCCGTCCCCGCCGACATGCAGGGCCGCAGTCTCCTGCCTTTTTTCCAAGGAGAAACGCCGGCCGACTGGCGCACCAGCTTTTACTACCACTACTACGAATATCCCGGTGCCCACAGCGTGCGCAAACACTACGGCGTCGTCACCGACCGCTACAAGCTCTTCCACTTCTACGAACCCGAGGTGGACTATTGGACCCTGATCGACCGGGAACGTGACCCTGACGAAATGACCAATGTCTACCACGACGCGGACATGGCGGAAGTGCGGGCGGAGCTCCACGCCGAGCTGACCCGCTTGCGCACCGAGCTGAAAGTGCCCGAAACCGACGCCCCCGAATCCCTCTCGAAACGACCGGGGAAAAACAAGGGCAAGGGGAAAGGGAAGGGGTAGCTACCCGCTTGCGTTTTGGCCGGGCGCAGCCAAAGTCCCGTCATGGCCGACGAAGCAAGCACTCCCGAAGATTCCCGCGCCGCCCTGCGCGGTTCGCCTGTGCCCGGCTGTCTCATTCTCGGGGCGATTGTCTTTGTTTTTGGCGGACTCATCGTGCTCTACACGGTGGTCGGCAGCTACCAGAACCGCGTCATCGGCGGGTTCACCGAGGACACTCCGGCGGCACTGCCGGTGCCCGCCCCCACCGCCGCCGAGATCGCGGGCGTCGAGGCGAAGCTGGCCCTCATCGCCGCCGCCGTGAAAGAAAATCGCGCCGAGCGGGTGCTGTTCACCGCCGCCGATCTCAACCTCATCATCGCCCACTACGAGGTGGCGAAGGATTTTCGCGGCAACACTTCGGTCGAGAGCATCGGTCCCGAGGGCATCATCGCGGCGATGGCCCAGCCGATGCGGAAAGGTTTTATCAAAAAAGGGGTGCGCTATCTCAACGCCACCTTCGTCCTCGAACCCGAAGTCCGCGCCCGCACCATCGCTTTCAAGGTCAAAGACATCCGTCCCACGACCGGGGAGATGCCCCCCGGCTTCATCGACAACTACGCGGCCCTCGATTTTTTCCGGCTCGATCCCGAGAACCCGGCGATCAAGGCCCACATCGAGTCCCTCGGGGCGGTCTATGGCGAAGAGGGGCAACTCGTCGTCGAGACCAAGGTGCGTGCCGACGCCGGCGGGTGAATCACCTTGACCCGTCCGCGCCTTCCCCTACCGTTTCCCAGCGCGGTGCTTCCTTCACCGGGCGATCGAAGAACCTCTAACACCACATTACTCATGGCTATCTCTGTAGGCACCAACGCACCCGACTTTGAACTGACCACCATCGGCCCCGACGGCCCCGAAGTGGTCCGACTCATGAATCTCCTCGGAGACGGCAACATCCTGCTCCTCTTCGTTCCCATGGCCTTCACCGGAGGTTGCACCACGGAGTTCTGCTCCGTCACCGGCGAGCTTTCCGAATACGCCGACCTCAACGCGAAGGTCTACGGCATCAGCGGCGACAATCCCTTCGCCCAGCAGAACTGGAAGGAGAAAGAGGGCATCAACTTCCCCCTGCTGAGCGATTACGAGCACAAAGTGGCCGAGGCCTATGGCGTCGTTTACAAGAGTTTCCTCCCCGAGAAAAATCTCCACATGGGTGGCGTGCCGAAGCGCTCCGCCTTCATCGTCGACCGCAGCGGGATCGTCCAGTACGCCGAGAGCCACAAGGATCCCAGCGTGATGCCGGACTTCGACGCGATCAAGGCGAAGCTCAAGGAACTCGGCTGATTCGTTCGCGGTAATTTTCCGCGGCGCGAAAAAGCTCGCCGCACGAAGAAGCCCGGAGCGATCCGGGCTTTTTTTAGGGGTCAGCTTGGAGTAGATTGCGGCATGGCAGTGATCTCCTACAGACCGCGATACACCGTCGAGGACTACCTCCGCTGGGAGGGCGACTGGGAATTGTGGGACGGGATTCCCGTGGCGATGTCGCCTTCGCCGGGATTTTTTCATCAGACCATCGCGGGAGAGCTGTTTTTCCAGATCAAGACAGTGCTGGAGAGCGGTTCCTGCCCGGCCGGTTGCCGCGCCGTGCTCGATCTGGATTGGCAGGTCGATACGACGACCGTCGTTCGTCCCGATCTCATGGTGATCTGCGAAAAACCCGCCGGAGAGCGGCTCGAGAAGCGGCCCGAACTCGCCGCCGAGATTCTTTCGTCCTCCACCCGGCAAAAGGATCTCATCGCCAAGCGCGAACTCTATGCCGCCAACGGCGTTCCCTTTTACCTCATCCTCGATTCCGAGGACAAGTCCGCCTTGCTCCTCTCGCTCGGCGGTGACGGCACCTACCGGGAATCCCTGGTCGAAGATCCTTTTGAGATCCACCCCGGCTGCGTCCTGCGACTCGAGATCGCCCCGCTTTTTGTTTGAAAACCCTTTCTTGAACCAGAGCGCTTCGTGTTCTACAGGTGAGGCGGCATCGGCATCGTCGGGATCCCGCCGCTCGCACGGGGCGACAGGGTCGGGACGAGGTCTCCACCCTGTCCGGTCGGGAAATCCGGCGGGCGCCGCCATCCTGAAATTTGAAAATTGACCTGAAAAGATGAGTTTTGACGTAGTCCGTTCGTTCCCCACCGGTTCCGGAGCCGAAGGGAAATTCTATTCGCTGCCCGCCCTCGCCGAGTCCGGCATCGCGGCCAATCTCAGCCGACTGCCGGTCAGCATCCGCATCGTGCTGGAATCGGTCCTGCGCAATGTCGATGGCCGCAAGGTCCGCGAGGACGATGTCAAAAATCTCGCGAACTGGAATGCCAAGTCGCCGGGCGACTACGAGATCCCCTTTACCGTGGCCCGCATCGTCCTGCAGGATTTCACCGGGGTCCCCCTGCTCGTGGACATCGCGGCGATGCGCGACGCCGCCGTCGCCCGCGGGGCGGACGCGGCGAAGGTCGAGCCGCTCGTGCCGGTCGATCTCGTCGTCGATCACTCCGTCCAGGTGGATTTCGCCGGGTCCCAGGCGGCCCTCGACCGCAACATGGCGATCGAATTCATCCGCAACCGCGAGCGCTACGAATTTCTGAAATGGGGCCAGCAGGCCTTCGAGACCTTCTCGGTGGTCCCTCCCGGCATCGGTATCGTCCACCAGGTCAATCTCGAGTATCTCGCCAAGGGAGTGCTTTCCAAAGACGAGGTCTACTATCCCGACACCCTCGTCGGAACCGATTCCCACACCACGATGATCAACGGTCTCGGTGTGGTCGGTTGGGGGGTCGGCGGCATCGAGGCCGAGGCCGGGATGCTCGGCCAACCCGTCACCTTCCTCGTTCCCGAGGTCGTCGGGGTCTATCTCCACGGCTCGCTCGCCGAAGGCGTCACCGCGACCGATCTGACCTTGCGGGTCACCGAGATGCTGCGCACCCACGGCGTGGTCGGCAAATTCGTCGAGTTCTTCGGCCCCGGAGCGGCGGCCCTTTCGCTCCCCGACCGCGCCACCATCGGCAACATGGCCCCCGAATACGGCGCCACGATGGGCTTTTTCCCCGTGGACGACGAGACGATCCGCTACCTCCGCGGCACCGGCCGCTCCGAGGAACTCTGCACCACCGTGGAGAACTACTACAAGGCCCAGGGCCTCTTCGGCATTCCCGAAAAGGGCGAGTGCGACTACACCGACCTGCTCGAACTCGATCTCTCCACCATCGTGCCCGCCGTCGCCGGGCCGAAGCGTCCCCAGGACCGCATCGACGTGCCCGAACTGGGGAACAAATTCAACCAGCTCTACACCGCCCCGATCAGCGAGGGCGGCTTCGGACTCGACTCCACCGGACGCGACGTCACCATCCCGCTGCACCTCAACTCGCCCGCCGGCGAGTTCGACAACCCGCTCATCTCCGGGGAGACCATCACCGCCCTCGATGTCGACACCCAGCTCCGCCACGGCAGCATCCTCATCGCCGCGATCACGAGTTGCACCAACACCTCCAACCCCAGCGTGATGCTCGCGGCCGGCCTCGTCGCCAAAAAGGCCAATGAAAAAGGCCTCACCGTGGCGCCTTTCGTCAAAACATCCCTCGGACCCGGCTCCCGGGTCGTGACCGATTACCTCGAGGCCACCGGACTGCAGAAAGAACTCGACACCCTCGGCTTCGAGACCGTCGGCTACGGCTGCACCACCTGTATCGGCAACTCCGGCCCGCTCCACCCCGCCATCGAAGAAGCGATCAAAGAAGGCGATCTCGTCTGCGCGTCCGTCCTCTCCGGGAACCGCAACTTCGAGGCCCGCATCCACGGCTCGGTCCGGGCGAACTTCCTCATGTCGCCGCCGCTGGTGGTCGCCTACGCTCTCGCCGGCCGCGTCGATATCGACCTCACCACCGAGCCCCTCGGAAACGACAGCGAGGGCCATCCTGTCTTCCTCGCCGACCTCTGGCCCTCGCAGGCGGAAATCCGTGATCAACTCGCCAGCGCCCTCAAGCCCGAAGTCTACGCCAAACTCTACGGCAACGTCGAGACCGCCAACCCCAAGTGGGGCGAGATCGACGCCAGCACCGGCTCGACCTACGCCTGGGACGAGAAATCGACCTACGTGCAGTCCCCGCCCTTCTTCGAGCGGAAGGTCGGCGGCAGCGAGGACATCATCGGCGCTCGTCCCCTCGGGATCTTCAGCGACTCGGTCACCACCGACCACATTTCCCCGGCCGGAGCGATCAAAGAGACCACCCCCGCCGGTCAGTATCTCCTGGAGAACGGTGTGGAAAAAGCCTCCTTCAACTCCTACGGTGCCCGTCGCGGCAACGACCGCGTCATGACCCGCGGGACCTTCGCCAACGTGCGCATCAAAAACCTGATGTGCCCCGGCATCGAGGGCGGTTACACCCAGTATTTCGGCAGCGCCGAGGTGGCCGCCCCCGACACCGAGATCGTCGCCGCCCCCGGTGCCCAACCCACCTTCATCTACCACGCCTCGATGGCCTACCAGGCCGAAGGCACCCCCCTCGTGGTACTTGGGGGATCCGACTACGGCATGGGGTCCTCGCGGGACTGGGCGGCCAAGGGCACCAAGCTCCTCGGCGTCAGCGCGGTGGTCACGAAATCCTTCGAGCGCATCCATCGCTCCAACCTCATCGGGATGGGCGTCCTCCCACTGACCTTCGTCGATCCGGCCGATTTTGAGAAAATCAAAGGACTCACCGACGCCACCTTCGACATCGTCGGCATCACCGGCGCGCTCAAGCCCATGCAGAGCGCGACCCTGGTGGCCCATCGCGGCGACGGAACCGATCTGGAGATCCCGCTCAAGGTCCGCCTCGACACCCCCGCCGAGGTCGACTACTACAACGCCGGCGGCATCCTGCCCTACGTGCTGGAGCAGATTTTGGAAGGGTGAATCCCAGGCAGCTTATCCGTAGCGATTCAGCTGCAAGAATCGATCCTTGGCGGAACACCGCAGCACTGTGCAAAAACGTTCCAAAAATGGATGGAGTGTTCAGGAGGAACGAGTTAGAGCGTTTTTGGCCGGTCGGGGAGAACCGGGGGCGGGCGAGCGGAGAGACGAGCGCGTCCTCGTGGTGAAATACAAGGGAAAGGACCGCTGGCTGGAGGGGGGATTTCCCCGCTGAGGCGCAGAGGGAAGGAATGGAAAAAATCTCTGCGCCCCTGCGCCTCAGCGGGGCCACCTCTTTCCGCTCAAGGATGTCATGACGGATGGGAACCGCCCGGTGCAGCCGAGCGTAGCAAGACAGTTGGTCGATGTCTCAGAATGAAGGGCGATTTGGGGAGGACTCGTCAGCTCTTCGGGATTCGAAGCTGCGGGGCGTCCTGAAATCGTGGCTACGACTTCCGCAGCAGCCAAAACCTCCTCGCCGTCCG
>JAAYAT010000102.1 GCA_012719225.1 Verrucomicrobiaceae bacterium | reverse complement strand
CGTCGGCGACCAAGCAGGGACGCGACCTCCTCAAGACTCTCGACGAACTGCTCGGATCGCCCGAGACTCTCGGTGCGAGCCTTGCACGAGGGTGACTACGGCTGAATAGTTACGGAAGAGGACGGCAGGGACGGCGTGGTGGTGTTCAGCGCCAGTCAGAACCACAAGGAAACTCCCGCCCGGATGGAACGGACCAGACGCCGTCGGTAGAGGTTCAATGCTCGTCGCTCTTGGCGCGGTTGTCGAAGCGCATGAATTCCTTGTGGAAGGTCAGGGGCACCTCTCCGGTGGGACCGTTCCGCTGTTTTGCGATGATGAACTCGGCTTCTCCGTAGAGATTTTCTTTCTCCTCTTCGTCGGCGTAGACCTCGGCGCGCATGAGGAGACCGATGAGGTCGGCATCCTGCTCGATCGACCCGGATTCCCGGAGATCGCTCATGCGCGGTTTGCCGCCGCGGGCGTCGGGGTTGCGGTTCAACTGGGCCAGCACGATGACGGGGATGTCGAGTTCTTTGGCGATGCCTTTGATCCCGCCGGAAATCTCGGCGATCTCCTTTTCCCGTCCGTCCTTGCGAGCTACGTCGGGTGCCTTGAGGAGCTGGAGGTAGTCGATCATGATCATGCGGATACCGTGCTGCTGCTTGAGACGACGGGCCTTGGCCTGGAGTTCATTGATCGTGAGGCCGGGCGTGTCATCGATCCAGATGGGGGCCTCGGCGAGTTGTCCGGCGACCTGCATGAGTTTGGGAAAATCGGCTTTGGAAAGAAACCCGCCCCGCAGTTTCTGCATTTGCACCTTGGCTCGGGAACAAAGCAGTCGCTGCACCAGTGACTCGGAGGTCATTTCGAGACTGAAAACGGCCACGGGAATGGGATTGTCTTTCCGGATCGCGACATTCTCGACAATGTTCATCGCGAACGAGGTTTTCCCCATGGAGGGGCGCGCCGCGACGACGATCATCTCGCCTCCGTGGAATCCGTTGGTCATCGCGTCGAGTTCTTTGAACTCGGTCATGATCCCTCCGGAATTGCCGTCGGAGTTGTACATGTCGTCGATGGATTGGATGACCTTGAGGACATGCACGCGCATGTCTTCGATGCCTTTTTCCCGGGTGGTTTCGTCGCGGATGCGGAGGACTTTTTTCTCCACGGAATCGAGGAAGTTGGTCGAGCTCTCGGGACCGTCGTAGGCCTCGCTCACACATTCGGTGCAATCCTGAATGACCCGACGAAGGATGAATTTCTCTTTGAGGAACTCGGCGTAGTCGTCGAAGAGGGCGGTCGTGGGGACATCGTCGAGGAGGTCGGCGATGGTCTTGGGCCCTCCCACGGCATCGAGACTGCCCTGGTTGGCCAGTTCGGTGTTGAGCACGATGAGGTCGAGCTTGCCCTCGGGGCGGGTTTTGTAGAGGTGGAGGAGCGCTTCGAATATGATGCGGTGGGCGGGGATGTAGAAATAACCGGGGTTGAGCTGCTCGATCGCCTTGGGAATGATCGCGATGGGGTCGAGGAGCATGCAGGAGAGGGCGGCGCGCTCGGCATCGGCGTTGAGCGGCATGGACTTGAGCGCATCGTCGCCGGCCCCGGCGCGGCGGAATGCTTTGCCATCCCCCCGTTTGCCGTCGGGACCGGTTTTGAGGGAATCACCGCTTTTTTTATAGGCTATACCTCCGGCTGCGGCGGGACTGGAATCGGGCATGGGGAAAAGAGCGGTTGGAAGTGTCGAAATGGGAGGGGCTCTATGCGCGCGCCATTTTCACGCGCACGCAAAAAAGGCGGATTGCCAGTAAAGCAAGCCGCCCGCGTTTTCGCAAAGCGATTCCTCGCGGAATCGCTTTTTGTCGCTCCGGTCACTCTTCTTCGGAGTCACCGGCCTGGCCTTCGGGCGCGATGACGCGCACGGTCACCGCGGCCTCGACGGAGGGGTGGAGTTTCACCGGGATATCGTAGCTGCCGAGCGTCTTGATCGGGGCGTCGAGGACGAGTTGATGACGGTCGATGTTGAGCTTGCTCTTCTCATTGATGAGCGCGGCGATGTCGGCGGTGGTGACGGAACCGAAGGCTTTCCCGCCCTGTCCGAGGGCGAGTTCGATGGAGAGGCGCAGCTTCCTGAGTTTGCCGGCGGCGTTCTCGGCATCGGCCAGTTCCTCGGCTTCGCGTTTGGCGCGGAGTTCCTTGAGGTGATTGACGTGGCGGCGGTTCGCCTTGGTCGCTTCGTAGGCACGGTCCTGGGGAAGGAGGAAGTTGCGCGCGAAACCGCGCCGCACTTTCACGACATCAGCTTCGGCGCCGAGTCCTTCGATCTTTTGTTTTAAAATCACTTCTACAGTAGCCATCTCAGCGTCGAAATTTTGGATTGGAAAAAGGACGGGACTTTTAGGCGCGATCCGCTATCTTGTCAAGCCCGCACGCAAAAAGATTTGTATTCCTTAGTTATTCCCTATCTATCTCTCTTCGTCCCATGGCTGAAGTCCCCTCGACCTTTTCCCTGAAACCCGGCACGCCCGCCCCCGACTTTGCCCTGCCCGATTCCTCTGGCCAAGTGCATGCCTTGTCGGATCTGCTCGCCGGAAAAAAAGGACTCCTCGTCGCCTTCGCCTGCAATCACTGCCCCTTTGTCGTCCACCTCGCGGAAGCCCTCGGGGCCTTCGCCGGAAAAATCGCGACCGACGGTGTCGCCACTGTGGCGATCAACGCCAACGACACAGCCCGCTATCCGGCCGATGCTCCGGAAAAAATGGGGGCTTTCGCCGTCGCATCGGGATGGGACTTCCCCTACCTGTACGACGAAACCCAGGAAGTGGCGAAGGCCTATGCCGCCGCCTGCACTCCCGACTTCTACCTTTTCGACGGCGAGGGGCGGCTCCGCTACGCGGGACAGTTCGACGATTCCCGCCCCGGCAAAGGCCAGACACCCACCGGCACCGACCTCGCCGCGGCGGTGGAAAACCTGCTCTCCGGAAAAGCGACACCGCCACCCTGGTATCCCAGCACCGGTTGCAATATCAAGTGGAAACCGGGGCAGGAGCCTGACTATTTTTCCTGAAGATCTCCTGAACATTTTAGTCGAAACCCTGTCAGGATGACGGACTATAGGCGGGTGAGCACCCCCTCCCCCATTTCTCCCAAGCACGCCCGCCCCACCTGGGTCATGGGCCACAAGAACCCCGACACCGACGCGATCTGCTCGGCCCTGGCCTATGCGGATCTGCTGCGTCAGACCCGAATCCCCGAAGCGGTCGCCGCCTGCTGCGGCCCACCCAACGCCCGCACCGAATGGGTCCTGCAAGTCGCCGGAGTGGTGCGCCCGAAGCTGATGAGCGACGTGAATCTGCGCGCGGAAGACCTCTGTCAGCGCGAGGTTTCCACCGCCGCCGCGACCGACTCCGTCATCGATGCCTACCGCGAAATGGCGGCGAACCACTACCGCAGCCTCCCCGTGGTCGACGGCGATGGCATCCTCACCGGGATGCTCGCCCTGCAGGATCTCCTCGCCCTCCTCATCCCCGAGCGGGAAAAAGGCGATCTCGCCCGCAAAGTGACCACCTCGACGGACAATGTCGCCCGCATTCTCGAAGCCGAGATCGTGCATCTCTCGGCGAACAGCGGGGGGGAACAGGATTTTCTCATGATGGTGGCGGGGTCGTCCGAACCCATCATGCAGGAGCGCATCGGCCGTCTGCCCAAGGACCAGTTGCTCATCATCACCGGCGACCGCGTCGGAGTGCAGCTCCACGCGGTCGAGGCGGGGGTGCGCTGCCTCGTCATCACGAGCGGGTTCCGCCCGTCCGAAGCCATCGTCCACGCGGCCACCCAGAACGGCACCTCCATTCTCATGACCGACCGGGACACCGCCTCGACGACCCAGCTCATCCGGGGCGCCCGCTCGATCCAGAACGCCGTTTCGACCGATTTCATCTCCTTTTCCCCGGAGACCAAACTGCAGGCGATCAAGGAGAAACTGAAATCCGTGCAGCACCAGGTCCTCTTCCCCGTGTGTGACCCGGAAACGAATCGTCTCACCGGCGTGTTTTCCCGCGCCGATCTCGTCAATCCCGAGCGTCCCCGTCTCATTCTCGTCGATCACAACGAATTCTCCCAGGCGGTCGCCGGAGCGGAGGAGGCCCGCATCATCGAGGTGCTCGACCACCACCGCCTCAGCGGCAATCTCGTCACCAAAGAACCCATCCAGTTCATCAACAAGACGGTGGGTTCGACTTGCACCATCGTCGGGAGCGCCTTCCGCGGCTACCAGATCGAACCGTCGCGGGGCATCGCGATCTGCATCTGCGCCGGGATCATCTCGGACACCCTCAACCTGACCTCCCCGACGACGACGGAAGAGGATCGCTCGGTCCTGGAATGGGCCAGCGGGATCGCCGGGATCGATGTCGCGAAATTCAAAGAGGATTTCTTCTCCGCGGGTTCCGTCCTGCGCAGCAGCAACATCGCCGAGGCCGTGGCCTCCGATCGCAAGGAGTTCGAGGAGAGCGGCTACCGCATCAGCATCTCCCAGGTCGAGGAAATCGGATTCGACTATTTCTGGCCCTCCCGCGAGGCGCTCCAGGCGGAGTTGCAGGCTCTCATGAAGGAAGAGAGACTCGACCTGGCCTGCCTCATGATCACCGACATCACCCTCAACGACAGCCTTCTCCTCATCGAAGCGCCCGACGAGGTCCGTCAGAAGATCGGGTATCCGAAGAAGGATTCCCATCTCTTCATCCTCAAGGGAGTCGTCAGCCGCAAGAAGCAGCTCTTCCCCTTCCTCAGCTCTCTCCTCGCCGAGAATCCGAAGTCCGACGACGCGGGGTGACCTTGCAAGGCTCTCCCCCGAACGGAACGGAAAACACGCGCCGAGCTCGACGGGATAAAAGAAGCGATAAAATTATGGTAATTATATGAAATTGTTTAAAAATTAATAATTTGCCGTTACTTATCAACCGTTCCCCGCTCTTTGCGGAATGCCGTTTGCGATTTTATGATTCGATCCCTCCAGGTCTTCCGCGCCGTCGCCGCCATGCTGGTGATGGTGCAGCATCTGAATATCGTCCTGCTCCACTACTTCGGCGGAACGCTCCCGAATGAAGTTCTCATGCCCGTGGGCTACGCCGGGGTCCAGTTTTTCTTCGTTCTGAGCGGGTTCATCCTCTACCACGCCCATCGTTCCGAAAAGGTCGATCCGACCCGGCTACCGCGCTATCTCGGGAAGCGCGCCGCCCGCATCCTGCCGCTCTACTGGTTGGTGACCCTGGCGGTGCTGCCCGCCTGGTATCTTGTCCCCTCCTCCGGCGAAGACTACCACCGCAGTCTCTCCGCGCTGTTATCCTCTTTGCTCCTGCTCCCCCAGCCGCACGACCCGCATCTCACGGTCGGCTGGACCCTGATCCACGAAGGGGCGTTTTATGTCTTCTTTTCCCTGTTCTTCCTGACGCGGCGTTTTCATCTCCTCGCCCTCGTCTGGGCCCTGGCGATAGGATACCATTGGATGGTGCCGGGGGGCGGCTGGCTGACCGACTTTTACCTCTCTCCTCACAATCTCCTCTTTCTCGCCGGAATCGCGATCGCCGCCCATCAGGAGCGGATCCAAACCCACATCTCGGGCCGGTGGCTTTTCTCCCTCGGCATCGCCGGAGCGGTCATCGGGGGGATCGCCGCATCGGGCGGGACGGGGGGGAATCTTGCCACCCTCGCTTTCGGAGCGGCGGCGCTGCTCCTCGTGATGGCGGCGGCCGGCGGCGGCATCGAGCCTCTCTTCGCCCGGCGACGTTTCCTCGTGTTTCTGGGCACGGCCTCTTACGCGATCTATCTGATTCATTTCCCGCTCATGATCGCTCTGGCCAAGGTTCTCGTGAAACTGGAACCACAGGTCGCGCCGTCCCTGCCTGTGGTGATCGTCCTGCTCTTCGGAACCGCTCTCGGTGCCGGAATCCTCCTCCATCTCGGAGTGGAAAAGCCGCTTCTCCAGGCCAGCAAGCGGCTGCTCCGGTCGCGTCGCGACGACGCTCTTCCCTCCCCTGTCGCCAGCACATGAGTCCGCCGATGCCACGACAGCTCCACCGCTACGACCAGCCGCACCAACTCGAGGAGCGTCGCGAGGAGTGGATCCGTTTCGGGAACCGCTGTCCTCTGGCGGCGCCCTTTTGCCATCCGCGGATCTGGACGGCCTGGATGACGCCCTTCGCCGAGGGCAAACCCGTCGTCTACGAGTTGCGCGATGGCGGCGAACTCGTCGCCCTGCTGCCGCTCTACTTGGAGCGCTCCACTCTTCACCTCGCCTCGGACCGACATCTCGACTACCAGGACATCGCCGCCCTCACCGACGAGGACGCCGCCGAACTCCTCGCCGGTGTCGCCGCGCGGAAAGCTCGGAAAGGATACTCCCTCACCTTCGAAAAAGTCGCCGAACACTCCCGCCTGCACCAGGCCCTCGCCTCGCCCCGCCTCGCCGAAGTCGCCGCGCTGCGGAGCCGCTACTGGAGCATTTGCCCTTTCACCTGTTTCGAAGTGCCCGCTCCCGGGAGGTTCTCCGGCTCGCTCTCCAGCCGCCAGCGCAAGGATTTCAAGGCCGCGAGACGACGACTCCACGAAGCCTGCCCCGATCCTGTCGTCGAACACGAATTCGGCGTCGCGATCCAAAGGAGTTCGCTGGAACAAGCCGCCGCCCTCCATCGCGGCAACCAGTACCGCAAAAAAGGCGAGTCCGTCTTTGGCGACCACGATTTCACCGGTTTTCTGGAGCGACAAGCCTCTTCCGGAGCGCCCCTGCTGCTTTCGACGCTGCGGGAGAAACCAGGCGGGCGGGCGCTGGCCTTCGCCCTGGGGTATTTCTCCCGCGATACCTATTACTACTACCTCACCGCCTACGACGGTTCCAGCGCCGAACTCTCGCCGGGCCGGGTGCTCCTGATCGAAGTCCTCGCCCACTGCGCCGACCGGATCACCGGTACGACGCTGCGCTTCGACCTCCTCTGCGGCGAGGAATCGTACAAAACCCGCTGGGCGACCTCTTTCTATGAAGTGACTCGCTTCCAGGTGATTCCGCGCCGTCTCTCCCATCTCCCGCAGCTCGCGATCTACACGGCGGTTTACTCCCTCAAAAAGGCGAAGAACCGGCTCTACCAATGGAAAACCGGCGGAGGCTATCTCCCCGGACTCCGGCACGAGCCGCCCGGCCTGGTGAGAGACGCAGGCTGAGGCGATCCGGGCACGCGACCGCGCTCGACGAAACCCTCCGCGGCAACAAAAAAAGGCACCCCTGCGGGTGCCTTTTCGTCGGACCGTCGGACACTCCGCTCGTCTGGCGGGGTGTCCGTAGGGTTTTTCCCGGCCTTATTCGACCAAGGGAACCGCGAGAATGTCGCGTCGACCGGCCACATACACTTGCAGGAGGAGAACGTCGGACTCGAAATTCTCGACAATTTTGTAGGCCTCGTCGACCGACTTCACATCCGTCTGGTCGATCTGGGTGATCACCATGCCGGGGCGCAGTCCGGCCTCCGCGGCGAGGGCGTTGTCCTTCACGCTTTTCACGAGAACCCCCTCGACCGAGTCGTCCAGTTGCAGGCTGCTGCGCGCTTCCTCATCGAGGTTGGTCACGGAAACCCCCTCGACCAGTTCCTTCTCTTTCGCCGCGCCGGGACGCCGGGGAGAGCTGCCGCCGGCGAGCTTGTTGTCGTCGAGATCCCCCAGGGTGACCTTGAGATCGGTCTTCTCGCCTTTGCGCACGAGGCTGAAAAGCACCTCGGTCTCGGGAGCGGTGTTGCTGATGTCGAGGCGGAGCTGCTGCATGCTCTCGACCGGTTTGCCCTCGTATCCGACGATGAGATCACCGGCTTTCATTCCCGCCGCTTCGGCCGGGGTCTTTTCCCCCACCTCCGCCACGAGGACGCCGCTGCGGTCTTCCCGACCCAGGGCCTTGGCCATGTTCGGATCGAGTTCGCGGAGATACACCCCGAGGAAACCGCGTTTCACGACACCGCCGCCATCGAGGAGACGCTGCACGATATTCAAGGCCATATTGGAGGGAATCGCGAAACCGATCCCGATGTTGCCTCCCGAGAAATTCGATTGGATCGCCGTGGGGATCCCGATGAGACGGCCCGCCGCGTCGACGAGGGCACCGCCCGAGTTCCCGCGGTTGATCGCGGCATCGGTCTGGATGAAACTCTCGTAGCCGTTTTCGAGAATGTTCACGTCACTGCGCCCCACCGCGCTGATGATACCGAGGGTGGCGGTCTGCTCGAGGCCGAGGGGATTGCCCACCGCCAACGCCACGTCCCCGACCTGCAGGGTGGAGCTGTCGCCGATGGTCACAAAGGGGAGATCCTTCGCCTCGATCTTGATCAAGGCCACGTCCGTCTGCGGGTCCGCACCGATGAGGGTGGCCGGGTACTCGCGCTTGTTCGAGGAAAGGGTCACCTTGATCTCATCGGCGTCGCCGACGACGTGGTTGTTCGTCAGGATGTAGCCGTCCGGCGAGATCACCACTCCGGAGCCGAGCCCCTGCTCCTTGTGCTCCCGGCCGCCCTCGCCATTTTCCTGCTTCTCGAAAAAGTCGTCGGGAAGGTCGGGGAACATGCGGCGGAACAGTTCCTCCTGCTGAGGGTTGCGGGTGGTCGTGACCGACTTGCTGGAAAAGATCGTGACCACCGCGGGCATGACCTTTTTCAGGGCGGGGGCGTAGGTCGTGACCGCGCCGCCTTCCGGGCTGACGGGTGATTTGTCGATGGAGATCTTTTTCTCGAGATCGGCGAATTTGAGTTCGTCGGCGCAACTGCCGCTCACGCCGAGCGCGAGGACTCCGCCGAGGACGAGGCTGTTGAGGAGAAGGAGGAGGGATCGTTTCATGAGGAGTTTGGGAATGGTTCTACACAGAACAGGTTACGCTTCGCAAGCGGCATTTTCCGGTTTGGTATTTGCCAAGTAGAGCGATGCGCCCGTAGGTATCCGTCTAATTTTCTCCCTCTCTCGCTCCAACGCCACATGGAATCCATCCTTTCTTCCGACCGATTCACGGCGGTCGATCTCTCCCCCGGCGAATACCAGCGCTACGCCCGCCACCTCACCATCCCCGACATCGGTCCCGACGGCCAGCGGAAGCTGAAGGCGGCCCGAATTCTCTGCATCGGCGCGGGCGGTCTCGGATCGCCCGCGACCCTCTATCTGGCCGCCGCCGGAATCGGGGAAATCGGCATCGTCGACTTCGATCAGGTCGATTTCTCCAACTTGCAGCGCCAGATCCTCCACGACACCGCCGATGTCGGGAAATTAAAAACCGAATCCGCCCTCGAACGGCTCCGGGCCATCAATCCCGAGACCCGGATCACCCCCTACGAGACCCGTCTCACCAGCGAAAACGCCATCGAAATCGCGGCGCCCTACGACGTCATCCTCGACGGAACCGACAACTTCGAGACCCGCTACCTCTCCAACGATCTCGCCGTCCTGACGAAAAAGCCGAACGTCTACGGGTCCATCTACCGCTTCGAAGGACAGGTCTCCGTTTTCGCCCCGCACCTCGGGGGGCCGTGCTACCGCTGCCTTTTCCCGCGGCCTCCTGAGCCCGGTCAAATCCCGAGCTGCGCCGAGGGAGGCGTCCTCGGTGTCCTCCCCGGGATCGTCGGTTCCCTCCAGGCCAACGAAGTCATCAAGCTCATTCTCGGTCTCGGCGATCCGCTGATCGGTCGACTCCTCCACTTCGACGCGCTTGCAATCCGCTTCCGCGAGATCAAATTGCGACGCGATCCCCGATGCGCCATCTGCGGCGAGGATCCCAGCCTGACCGAACTTCACGATATCTCCTTCGCCTGCGACATGAGCCCCTCTCCCGACCTCCCCGAAATCGACGTCCATCAGCTGAAATCCCGCTTTGAAGAGGACACCCCTTTCGTCCTTCTCGACGTGCGGGAACCCGCCGAAATCGAAATTTGCCGTCTGCCCGGAGCCGTCGTCATCCCCCTCGGCGAACTGCCGGAGCGCCTCGGGGAACTCGATCCCTCCGCCGAGACGATCATTCACTGCAAGGCGGGAGTACGCAGCGCCAAAGCGCTCCAGATTCTCCTCGAGGCCGGTTTCGAGAACGCCTGCCACCTCCAGGGCGGCATCAACGCCTGGTCGACCGAGATCGATCCTAGCGTGCCGCTCTACTAGGAGTCCGTCGGACTTACCCTCTCCGGCTGCGGAAAACGGGGATCCGGCCCAAATTTCCCTTCGTTCTCGTCATTTGTGCCCCCACAAACTCCTCGAACTTATGAAAATTTTGACTCGAATCCCGCTTCCCTCGCACGAATGTCCAAGTCCGACAGACTCCTAGTGCGATGGACCTGTCCCTTTCTCCGGAAATCCTCGCCCGGCTGGTCTGTCCGGTGACGAAAAAACCGCTCCATCTCGCCACCGAGGAGGAAGCCGTCGCCTGGACGGCACCGGAGCCCTTCGAAGGCGTTCTCGTGACCGACGACGCCTCCCACGCCTACCCTGTCCGCGAGGGTTTTCCCGTTCTCGTGGCGGGCGAAGCCCTCCTCCCGAACCCGTCAGCCGACTGACGCGACACCCTCCGATATCGAGGGTGATGCCGACAAGACATTTCTCTCACCTTTCCCCGCCGATCGAGGTCCCCGTCCAACCCATTTTCTGGTTCAGAATGTCGTAGAAATCCTGATCGTTCATCGAGACGAGCGACAGATTGAACTCCGCGCGGCGCAGATGAACCCGCGCGGTGCCCGGCAGCACCGCGACGAGCTGACCATCGACGAGCAGGGAGAGATCGTCCCGCTGCTTCGGCGATTCAAAAATGATCCGGTTCGTCGCATCGACCACGAGGGGGCGGTTCGCCAGGGAATGGGGACAGATCGGGGTGAGGATGAAGACGTTCGATCCGGGCTGCACCAGCGGACCTCCGGCCGAGAGCGAGTAGGCGGTCGAGCCGGTCGGCGTCGCGAGGATGAGTCCGTCGCCGGTGTAGCGATTCGCCAGCTTGTCGTTGATGTGCGCCTCGACGTGAATCACACGCGAGGCCACGGCGCGGCAAAGGGTCACCTCGTTGAGCGCCACGAAGGACGCCTCGATGCGACCGTCGCGTTCGAGATCTCCGGCGATGAGAAGACGCTCGGAGAGGGTGAAATTCCCCGAGACGAGCGCCTCGACGAGTTGCCCGCTCTCTTCGGCGGTGGCGCAGGTGAGAAAGCCGAGCGTCCCGGTGTTGATCGCGGCGATGGGCTTGATCCGCTCCCCCATTTGCCGCAGCACCCAGAGAATCGTGCCGTCGCCACCGAGGACCACGATCAGGTCGATGTGGTCGCCGAGCTGGGCGAGCGGCACTCCCTCGGACAGATCGGCGAGTCGGGCGGTCTTTTGCTCCAGCACGACGGAGAGTCCGCGCCCGCGCATCTGATTCACGAGATCGCTGAGAAGCTTCCCCGCCCCGGGCTTGCCGGGATTTGCGATGATTCCTATTCGTGGTGTTTCAGCCATGCCAGAAATTCGATATTGCCGTCGGTGCCACTGATAGGCGAGGGAGTCAGACCACGCCAGCTTTTTCCGAGAGGACCGGTCACGAAGGCGCGGATCTTTTCGACGGCTTCCTCGTGCCCCGCGGGATCTCTCACGATACCGCCCTTGCCGATCTGCTCTTTCTTCAGCTCGAACTGGGGTTTGATGAGACAGACGAGATCGCCCTCGGGTCGGAGCACTCCGAAGACGGGTCCGAGGATGAGAGTCAGGGAAATGAACGAAACGTCGATGACCACCAGATCGACCGGCTCGGGCAGATCGTCCGGGGTGAGATACCGCAGATTAATCCCCTCCCGTGAGACAACCCGCTCGTCGCTGCGCAATTTCCACGCGAGTTGGTTGGTTCCCACGTCATAGGCATAGACTTTCGCCGCCCCGCGCTGGAGGACGCAATCGGTGAAGCCCCCGGTGGAAGCGCCCGCGTCGAAGACCGTTTTGCCCGCGATCTCGATGCCGAACTCATCGAGGGCCCGCTCGATTTTAAAACCGCCCCGACTCACGAATTTCGGACGGTTTTTCACCACGATCTCCGCCTCTTCCTCGACCTTGAGGCCCGGCTTGAGCACGCCTTCGTGCCCTGCGACGCGTACTTCTCCGGCGAGAATGAGCCGCTTGGCCCGCTCCCGGGAATCGCACAGTCCACGGCGGAACAGCAACTGATCGAGTCGTTCTTTGGCCATCACCATCGATCCCGCCGTTCCCTGGAAAAAACCGTTCGTTTCATGACCGGTGTTTACCACCTCCCCCACCCCGTGACAAGCCCGGCGATACGAGCTTTTTTCCCCGATCCCGGTTCGTCAGAAACCCTTGCGCGACGACCCGATCCCCTCCATCCTGCCGCATCATGGAACTGACCCTCCCCAAATGGTACGACCTCCACAGCCACTTCCGCGAGGGCGCGAACGTGAGCCTCTACCTCGCCGACCACCTCGCCATGGGATGCGCCGGAGCTCTCGCGATGCCGAACACCCGCCCGCCGGTATCGGCCGTCTCCGGTCCCGACAGCGCCACCGCCCGGTCGATCGAATCCTACCGCGACGAACTCCTCGCGGCGGGCGCCGACGCCTTCGACCAACTCCTCGTTCCTCTCTACCTCACCGCCGACACCTCGGCGGCGATGGTGGAGTCGGGCTTTCGCTCGGGACTTCTCAAAGCCTGCAAATACTACCCGCCTCACGGCACCACCAACTCCGAACACGGCGTACCGATGGAGCGATGGATAGGCGGCGAGGTCTTCCGGGCGATGGAGGATCTCGGCATCGTCCTTTGCATCCACGGAGAACAACACAACCTGAAAGGATCCTCCTATTTCGATGCCCATCAATCCGCCGAATCCTCTTTTTACTCGGATTTCTTACCAAAAATCATCGAGGCTCACCCCCGCCTGCGCATCGTCTGCGAACACATCACCACCGCCGAGGCCGCCGCGTTCGTCGCCTCCGCTCCAGATCATGTCGGAGCCACGATCACCCCGCAGCACCTCCTCTACACCGTCGCGGATCTCCTCCAGGGACTGCACTACCATCTCTACTGCCTCCCCCTGGTGAAATTCGAACGCGACCGCGCCGCCCTGCGCACGGCGGTCCTGACCCCGGGGCAGTCGAAATTTTTCGCCGGCACCGACAGCGCTCCCCACAGCACCAAGGTCACGGAATGCGGCTGCGCGGCGGGATGCTACACCGGCGGCTGCGCTCCGCAGCTCTACGCCATGGCCCTGGAAGCGGCCGGATGCGATCTCTCCACCTCCGCCGGAGTCGGGATGTTCACCCGCTTCCTCTGCGACAATGGCCCCGCCTTTTACGGATTCGAGGGTTCCCGCGAGACCTTCACCCTGAAACGCGAAGCCTCCACGACGAAGCCACACCGGACCGGAGACGGCCCCGTCGTGCCGCTGCCCCACGGGATGGGCCTGACCCTGGACTGGACCGTGACAGCGGGATAGGATCGCCAGACCGCACCGCGCTTCAGGGGAGAAAATCGAGACAGGACGAAATTCCGTTTGCCCATTTCCCGATCTTGTTGCATTATCCCCGCCCGTCCCCTGAGGGACCCGGAAAACGGGGCATTAGCTCAGTTGGTAGAGCACCTGCATGGCATGCAGGGGGTCAGCGGTTCAAATCCGCTATGCTCCATTCCCGTTTTCCCCGTTTTTAACGCAGGGAAGCGAGTCACTCCCCTCTCGGTCGGCCCGGTTCCTCTTCTCCCTCTCGCTGTCGCCCGCGCGAGTTTTTCTTCAGGCTCTTCGTCGGTGTCCCCCACCACAAGACCGCTCCCACCAGGATCAGTCCGGCGTTTTGGGCGACTTTCACGGGATAGTTGATCGCGCTCTCGCTGCCAAAGCAACCGCAGGTGATGTCGAGCCCGCGCCCCCAGGCGATGAGGATCGCAGTGGTGAAAACGAGGAGGCTGAGGGTGAGGATCGCGGCCCCGCCTTTGCGCAGCGTTTCCGTCATCACCCCGATGGCGGCGATAATCTCGACCCAGGGGAGGAAAAGGGCGGCGGCGACAGCGTAGGGATCTCCGATGAGACGGTAGTTCCGGATCGCCTCGGCGAAGGCGACGGGGTCCTTGCTCTTGGCGACACCGCTCCAGAGAAAGAGGGCGCCGAAGGCGAGAGCGAGGACAAAGAGGAACGCCTTTATGCGCCGCCCTCCTCCTGATTTTTTTCCGCCCGATAGGCCTCGGCGAGGAGGGTCACGGGATGTTTCACCACGGCGGTGTCACCGAGGCCGTTCTGGACCTGCAAATGACAACCGGGGTTCGCGGTGGCGACGAGGGAGGCTCCGGTGCGCTGGATGCAGGCGACTTTTTCCTCCTGCAATTTCGCGGCCTGCTCGGGCTGGGTGATGTTGTAGACGCCGGCGCTGCCGCAGCAGTGGGTCGCGTTTTCCAACTCGACGAGTTCGAGGCCGGGGATCGCGTTGAGGACTTCGCGGGGTTGACGGGAAATTCCCTGACCGTGACACAAATGACAGGCCTCGTGATAGGTCACTTTTTGGGCGGGTGCGTCTCCGGTCGGTTTGCGGAAACCGACCTCGACGAGCCACTCGGAGATATCGCGCACTTTTTCGTCCCAGAGCACGGCCTTGTCGCGGTAGTCGGGATCGTTGCGGAGGAGATGGGTGAAATGTTTCAGGTGCGAGCCGCAGCCAGCCGCATTGGTGATGATGGCATCGATCGAGTCGAGATCGAACCGGTCGATGATCCGACGGGCCTGGATCTCGGCCTGTTCGAGGTCGCCGTTGTGGGCGTGGAGCGAACCGCAGCATCCCTGCGCGCGCGGGGTGATCACTTCGCAGCCGTTGGCGAGGAGCACCTCGACGGTGTCGCGGTTCACATCCGAAAAGACGAGATCCTGGACGCAGCCGGTCAGCATCCCCACGCGATGTTTTGTCGTCTCGGGCCGCTCCACCTCGGCGATGAGTTCGGTCGAAAAATGACGCCGCACCACCGGGGTGGAGGGTTCGAGATTTCTCAGGTTCGCCGGGAGCAGCCGGAGCAGGCCGCTTTTCCGGACGAGCGCACACATTCCGCTCGCCTGGTAGAGCCAGAGGAGACGTCCGACGGCGTGGAGCATCCACGGTTTGGCGAAAATCTGTCGCAGGGTGAGCCAGCGCCAGAAGGCCCGTTCCGGGGTGAAGAGCACGCCCTGATGCTCGATCTCGGCCCTGGCGTGTTCGAAGAGTTTCGGGTAATCCACTCCGGCGGGGCAGGCGGTGGTGCAGGCGAGGCAGCCGAGGCAGTAGTACATTTCCTCGCCGAACTCCTTGGTCACGTCGAGTTCTTCGTCGGCAATAGCCCGCATCAGGGCGATGCGACCGCGCGGGCTGTTGCGCTCCTCGCGGGTCTCAAGGTAGGTCGGACAGCTCGGCAGGCACATGCCGCAGTGCATGCATTGCTGGACCACGGAGTAGTCGAGATCGCCCATGTGCCGCAGGCGTCTGTTGCCGGTGGGTTCCTGGTGCTGGGGCGGTGACGGATCGGGAGGGACCGCTGACGGGCCGGAGGAGACCGCTGATCTTCGCTGATCTTCGCTGATTTTTTCTTGGGACATGGGTGGGGCGGGGCGGGATCAGAGGGCTCCGGACAGGAAACGCTTCCACTGGAGGTCTGACTTGCAACTGAAGTTGAGGAGATACCCTACGGGCGAGTGAGTGAGATGCATGTAATTGAGCAATTGCGACTCGTGTTCGGGCTCAAGAGACTTTACGGCTTTGAGCTCGGCAATGATTCGTTCGTAAACGATCAGGTCGGGAATGTATCGTTTTTTTAGCTCTCTGCCTTTGTAGAAGGTCCGCAGTTCCCGAAAGGAATCATAAGGAATTCCCCTCAAATGGAGTTCGATCTCCAGGCACTCCTGATAGATCTGTTCGGTGAGTCCCGCGCCCTTCTCGTTGTACACCTCCATCGCCGCTCCCACCAATCTATACCCTTCCTCGGCAAGCGGTTCCCGACTTCTGAACCCATCCATACAAAACATCAGCGAAGATTAGCGAAGATCAGCGGTCCAGATCAAAAATTTTCCCCGGGTTGAGCAATCCGTGCGGGTCGAGGGTGAGCTTCACCTCTTTGAGGAGGGAGTAGCTGGCCTCATCGAATTGGCGCGGGAGAAAGGGCTTCTTCGCGAGTCCGACACCGTGCTCGCCGGTGATGGTCCCCCCGAGGGCGATGGTTTTGTCGACGATCTCGGAGAGGGCGAGCTCGACCCGCTCCATCTCCTCGTGATCGGTCTCGTCGGTGAGAATGGTCGGATGGACGTTGCCGTCGCCGAAGTGCCCGAAGGTCGCGATCTCGAGCGAATGACGCGCCGCCACCTCCTCCACGTGGGAAACGATCTCCGCGAGGCGGCTCCGCGGCACGGTGACGTCTTCGAGAATGGTGGTGGGCCGGATCCTCGCGAGGGCGGAAAAGGCGCTGCGGCGCGCTGTCGCGAGGCGGGTGGCGTGGGCTTCGTCGGTGGCCTGTTCCACGGAGATGGCTCCGTTTTCCCGGGCGATTTCGGCCATTGCCTCGACCTCTTCTTCGACCACGGCGGGATGCCCGTCGGTTTCCATGAGGACCACGGCGGCGGCTCCGGTGGGCAGGCCGACCTTGGCATAGGCCTCGACGCTGGCGCAGGTCTTGCGGTCGAGAAATTCGAGGGTGCAGGGAATGATCTGTTTTTCAATGATCTGTGAGACGGTCCGCGCGGCGGACTCCATCGTGTCGAAAGAGGCGAGGAGGGTGCGGCGCGCCTTCGGTCGCGGAACGAGCTTGAGGAGCACTTTGGTGATGATCCCGAGGGTGCCCTCGGAGCCGACGAACAGATCCTTCATCGAATAGCCGGCGACGTCCTTGACGCACTTGGACCCGAGCCAAGCGACCTCGCCCGAGGGCAGGACCACCTCGAGCCCCATGACGTAGTCGCGGGTGACACCGTATTTCAATCCGCGGAGACCTCCCGAGTTGTTCGCGACATTGCCGCCTATGGTCGAAATTTTCATCGAGCCGGGATCGGGCGGGTAAAAAAGCCCGAACGGCGTCGCCGCATCGTCGACCGCCTTGGTGATGACCCCGCTCTCGCAGAGCATCGTGAGATTCGCCGGGTCGACTTCGAGGATGTGGTTGAGATGGACGAGACAGAGGACGATGCCGCCCTCCACCGGGACGCTACCACCCGAGAGTCCGGTCCCCGAACCGCGAGTGACCACGGGAATTTTCTCGGCATGGGCGAAGCGCATCACCTCCGCAACCGCCTCGCTGGAACGCGGCAGAACGACGCAGATGGCCTCTTTTTTCAGCGCGGCGGTGCCGTCGAAGCCGTAGGGAATGAGGTCTTCGCGCCGGGTCAGGACATTGTTTTCCCCCACGATCTTCTCGAGCCGGAGAAGGATGGGGCTGCCCTCGGTGAAATGGGCGGAAGGGTTGGATGGGGTCGGGGATCGCTTCATGCCGGTAGCACGGGCAGACGAATGCTGCTCGGGTGTCTTTTTTGCGGTACTGCTGTAGCCCCGGTGAGGGGGTTTCTCAAGACCGGAATGAGGCCCTCGCCGGTGTTTTCACCCCGCTCCCCCCGCTTTTTCCGACTCGGTAGCGGGAAAAAACTCCGGGAGTCCCCGGGGTCGGGCAAACACGCCAAATTTTGCATTTCCCTTTTCGCCCCGCCTTGCTAAGGTCTCCTTTTCATTCAGCCCCCATGAGTTCAAGTACCAACATTGCATCGCTCCAGAAAGAAGACCGGATTTTCACCCCATCAGCGCAGTTCTCCGCCAGGTCCCACGTGAAGTCGATGGAGGAATACGAAGCGATCTACCAGCGCTCGATCGAGGACCCCGAAGGCTGGTGGAGCGAGCAGGCTGCGGCCCTCACCTGGCAAAAACCCTGGGACACCGTGCTGGACTGGTCCGAAGCCCCCTTCGCCAAATGGTTTGTCGGTGGCAAGATCAACGCGTCGGAAAACTGCCTCGACCGCCATGTCGCGGCCGGAAACGGCGACCGGGTCGCGATCCACTGGATCGGAGAGCCGGGTGACACCCGCGATCTGACCTTCTCGGAACTCCTCGAAGAGACCTGCCGCTTCGCCAACGCGCTCAAGGCGAAAGGCGTCAAGAGCGGCGACCGCGTTCTCATTTACCTGCCCATGGTCCCCGAGGCGGCCGTCGCGATGCTCGCCTGCGCCCGCATCGGAGCGATCCACTCGGTTGTCTTCGGCGGATTCTCCTCCGCTTCGATCAAGGACAGGCTGGAGGATTCCGAGGCCACCGCCGTGATCACCTGCGACGGCGGTTGGCGTCGTGGCAGCATCGTCCCGCTCAAGGCCAACGTCGACGAAGCCCTGCAATCCTACGACAAGGTGGAGACGGTGATCGTCCTCCAGCGCTGCAAGAACGACGTGGTCATGCAGGAGGGACGTGATCTCTGGTGGCACGATGTCATCGCAAACGAATCGACCGAATGCCCGCCCGAGCCCTGTGACGCCGAACACCCTCTCTTCGTCCTCTACACCTCGGGTTCGACGGGGAAACCCAAGGGGATCATCCACAGCACCGGCGGGTATCTCACGGGCTGTTATTCGACCTTCAAATACATCTTCGATCACCAGCCCGACGACGTCTACTGGTGTACCGCCGACATCGGCTGGGTCACGGGACACAGCTACATCGTCTACGGTCCCATGGCCAACGGTGCCACCCAGATCATGTATGAAGGGGCGCCGAACTTCCCCGATTGGGACCGTTTCTGGCAGATCATCGAGACCTACAAGGTCAGCGTTTTTTACACCGCCCCGACGGCGATTCGCGCGTTCATCAAGGCCGGCGACCACCACATCGAGAAACACGATCTCAGCTCGCTGCGCCTGCTCGGCTCGGTGGGCGAACCGATCAACCCCGAAGCCTGGATGTG
>JAAYAT010000101.1 GCA_012719225.1 Verrucomicrobiaceae bacterium | reverse complement strand
CGGACTCACCAGCGACTTCCAGGTGATGGACGAATACCAGACCGAGGTCGCCAAGGCACGGGTCTACCAAAGCGTTTTTGAGCGCCGGATTTCCTCCGCCCGGGAGGAAAATCCGGCACAGGATGCCTTCCTCGAAGCCTTCCGCCGCGCCACCTTCGGCAAAGCGGAAGTCAAGATCACCCGTCAGCTCGACGGGTTCATCGAGGAACTCCACGATCTCTATCTCAGCGCCCCCAACCCAAAACTCTGGGGAAACGCCCCCGCGATCTGGGAAGACGGCGGCGAGGACTGGTTCGTCACCGGAATCGATTTCGAGGAGGAATTCGTCCGCCTTTTCCGCGCCCTGCAAACCCTGGCAAAGGTCGATTGGAAATACTGGGAGGAATTCCGCGACGAACTGCCCTCGCACCGTCCTGGCACGCCGATCAAGGGACGCATCTTGTATATGATGCAACGTCTCCTGCCGGGATGGAACGAAATCCGCGACGGTGCTTTCACCGTCAAACTGAACCGCACCGTTCACGAACTCGACCGGGCCTGCTGCGATCCGCTGACACGGATTCTGCGCAATTTCGTCGGGGCCGAACTCGCCGTCAAACTCCAGCGCACCCGCGGGATCTGGGAGATACTCCATTTCTACGAATCGACCTACGCCGATCAGGTGCGCCGCCAGGGCCTCCTCACCTTTCAGGATCTCCAGTTGCTCCTCTCGGGCCACGACCACGGAGAGGGGGACAGCTCCCCCGTCCTCACGCAGATTCCCGGCGACGACGACAGGCTGCAGATCGATTACCGGCTCGACGCCCGCTACGATCACTGGCTCCTCGACGAATTTCAGGACACCAACATCTTGCAATGGCGCGTCATTTCGAATCTCATCGACGAGGTCGTCCAGGACAACTCGGGAACCCGCTCCCTCTTCCAGGTCGGCGATATCAAACAGGCCATCTACGCCTGGCGGGGCGGCGACACGAGGCTCTTCACCGACATCGCCCGGCGATACAACGCCCGCGAGACCCGTCTCCACCCGCGCAACCTCGATGTGTCGTGGCGATCCGGCATCGATGTGATCGATCCGGTCAACCGCATCTTCGGCTGCCCCGAGACCCTCGCAGAACTCGGGCTGCCCGAGGCCACCTTGGCCCAATGGCAATGGCACGACCACGAAGTCGCCCCCACCCGGCAGAAAATCGAGGGCTGCACCCTGCTGCTCCACCCCGTCCCGCCAGAGGGGGAAAAACCGACCACGGAAGACAGCTACGACCTCGTCGTCGGCATCCTCGAAGAAATCAATCCGGTGGAGCGCGGCATCCAATGCGCCATTCTGGTGCAGTCCAACAAACAGGGCACCGCTCTGGTCGACCACATCCGCGCCCACTGCCGCATCCCCGTGATGAGCGAGTCCGACGTCCTCATCGCCTCGGACAATCCGCTCAACCGCGCCCTCCTCAGCGTCTTCCAATGCGCCGCGCATCCCGGCGACACCTTCGCCTGGGAGCATCTCCGGATGACCCCCTACGGTACCGTCATCGAGCGGGAGCAACTCACCGTCGGGGCTTTTTCCCGCCGCCTTCTCAAGGAGCTCTTTGAAAGCGATTTCGAAACCGTGACCCGGAAATGGATCGCCTCTTTCGAGAGCGCGCTCGGGGCCGCCTTCGATCCTTTCAGCCGCAGCCGAGCTGAGGAATTCGCCCTCGCCGCCCGACTTTTCGACGAGAAAGGGAGCCGCGACATCGACGATTTCCTCGCCTACATCCGCCGCCACCGCACCCGTGAACCCATCGCCGGGAGCGCCGTGCAGGTGATGACCATACACAAGTCGAAGGGCCTCACCTTTGACGCGGTCATCCTCCCCGACCTCGGCGGCAACTCCCTCACCACGGCACGCCGCAAAATCGGAGCAAAGGAAAACGAAAACCGCGAGGTGCAATGGGTTCTCGATCTGCCGGTGAAGGAAATCGTCCAGGCCGACCCCGTCCTTCAGACCTACGCGGAAGAGTGCGAGGCCGCCGACGCCTACGAATCCCTCTGCAAATATTACGTCGCCCTGACGCGGGCGAGCCACGCGAACTACCTCATCGCCGATCCCCTCGGCCCCAAATCCACCAGCCGGAACTTCGTCAAACTGCTCGAGCTCAGTCTGGAGAACGAGGAGCCCCAGGAGACCACCTTTCACGGCGTTCCCGCCTCGGTCCGGTTCCAGAGCCGCACGCCGCGCAGCAATCGTCGCTGGTACGAGAATTTCACCGCGGTGGCGGATTCCCCCCCAGACGAAGAAACCGCCCCCGCGGAGGTCGATCCCGCCCGCGCCCGGCTCCGGCCGCGCCGACGCACCCCGAGCGGTTCCGAAATCGTCAGCGTCAGCGCCGCCCAGATTTTCAGCCCGCGCGGCGGGACGGCCCGCGGATTCGGCACCCTCGTCCACGCCATTTTTGAAGATCTCGGATGGGCCGACGAAGGCAGCCTCCCCGCTCTCCGGGCGAAATGGGCAGGGTCCGGCGGTGGGAGCGAGGGGAGCGACGCCGTCCTCCGCGACGCCCTGGAGCAGGTCGCCGGCAGTCTGGACGACACCGCGATCCGCGCCGCCCTCTCCCGACCGTCGCAACAGGCTCTGCTCTGGCGGGAAAAGAACTTCGAGATTCTGCTCGGGAACGAATGGCTCTCGGGCACCTTTGACCGGGTCCAGATCGAATGTGACGCCGACGGACGCCCCGTCCGCGCCACCATCATCGATTTCAAAACCGACCGCGCCACCACACCGGCGGAAATCGACGAGCGGGTCGCCCAGTACCGCCCCCAGATCGAAACCTACGGCGAAGTCCTCCGGCGCATGACCCACCTGCCCGCCGACGCCATCCGCAGCGGCCTCGTTTTCACTCGTTCGCAAACGCTCCGCTGGCTCTGAAGAAAAATCGCGACCTTTGGGTGAATCGCGATTGCGCCGGCCCCGTCTCTTCTTTATAAAATCTGTGTCCGAAACACCAAAGGCCTCGCAGACGTGTACGAGAAATATCCCATTTCCGGCATCACCCGATCCTACCGTCACGTTCCACGAACAAAGACGGTGATCATGCCCGCCCTCATCTCCGCTCTCCTCATCGGGTGGGTGGCCTTCTTTTTTCATCGCGACGCCCCCTCCCACCTGGCGCGGCAGGACTCGGAAGAGGTCGTTCCCAACGAACTAAACCTGACCCCCATGCTCGCCGGTGACGAAACGGTCGCAGCGGTGAAAACGACGAAGATCGCGCCTCCCCCACCCGCGGACGACACCGCGGTGCCCACACCCGCGCTCTCCCTCTCCCTCCCACAGGACGAACTCCCGCTCGTCTCGAACGACCGGGTGAGCGAATCTGATTTCACCCCGTGGATGTCGCCCCTCGCCCTCGACACCTACATACGACAAAAAAACCGGGGGTTTGAAGAATCCTTCTGGGTCCGGGGCAACTGGATCCTCGCGATCGAGGGGCGCTGGCAAACCGACCAGCACGAATTCCGCATCGTCCACGACACCATCCCCGACCGCGCGCGCTTCGAATGGTACTACCGGATCGACCAAACCGGTTCCGAGTACCGCGAGACCCTCTCCCGTCTCCGCCGCGAGGGCTACCACCTCGTCCAGAGCCAGGCCTACGAACGCCCCGACAAAACCAAACGCTACCAAGCGGTCTGGCATCGCGAGGTCCCCGGAAAACCCGAGGCCACCGGCTTTCCCGATCTCCTCGGCAGCGCGCCCCGCCCGAACCGCATCCCGTGAGTCCTTTGCTCCGCTCCGAACGAGGGAGAATTCGTAAAGTAAGGCCTTCTCGAAATATCTTCGTGGAATATTTCTCTCTCACCCCTTGAAATCGTCCAGGAATTCCGAGGCCGGGGCGACGCTGGTGATGACAAGATGGTCTCTTGCCCGAGTGCCGGCCAAGTAAAGGAGATGGCGCTCGGTGTCGTAGACTTCCTGCAAGTCGGCATCGTCGCCCACGGTTTCGATCCGTTCCTGTAGCGGCACGATTTTTCGTCGTCGCATGCCATCACGGCTACGGATCGAAATTCGAGCCCTTTGGCGAGGG
>JAAYAT010000100.1 GCA_012719225.1 Verrucomicrobiaceae bacterium | reverse complement strand
TTTCGGGTCCGGTTTTCGCCACCGGAGTCCTCGCCCTCGTCCTTCTCGCCGCGTCCCGCTGCGCCGCCCGGCGTCATCTCCTCGGAACCACCGTCCGGCGCGTCCTCCCTCCGCGCGGACACAGCGGCGAGAGCTTCCCGGTGCAAACCAACATCGTCCCCGGCCCCTTCTTTCCCGCTGGAACGACCCTCGCCTTCCGCGATCCCCTCGCCCCGGCCACGGGGGGAAAACGGATCGCTCCGACCGGTGCCGGAATCCCCGTCACGCTCCGTTACACCGGCAAATCCGCACAACGCGGACGCCATCGCCCCCGTTTCTGGAAACTGCGCTCGACCTGGCCGCTCGGACTTTTTGCGACCGACCTGAGCGGACCTTTCCGCGACAGCGCAACCCTGCTGCTCCGCCCGGGACCTCTCCTGCCCGAGTCGCTCCTCGATCACCTGCAACAGCTCGCCCGGGAAGCCATCGTGAACGCCCCCGAACCGCCCGACCCGACTGCGGACTTCCGCCTCCTCCGGGAATTCCGCTCCGGCGACGCGGTCAAACGGATCCACTGGCCCGCGAGCCTCCGCTCGGGGCGGATCCAGGTCGCCGAACCGGAACCGCCACACCCCAAACCCCGCCGCTACGGGCTTTTCCTCCACTCCTACGAACCCGCCGGACAAATCCTCACTCCGGAAACCTTCGAGACCATCCTGCGTATCGCCGCGGGCCTGCTGCTGCGCTTCCAGCGCGAAGAGATTTCGGTCCTCTTCCTCCACCACCCCGGACGCCCTGTCTCCCTCACCCACCGCGGCGACACCGCCCGGATCCTCGATCATCTCGCGACTTGTCGGCGTCATCCCTTCCGCGCACTCGCCCCGCTCGCGGCGGCGGGCCGCGCGTTCCGTCACTGCGACGAGATCTTTCTCCTCAGCGACTGTCCCCGCCACGAATGGGAAAAAGTCCTGCGCCCTGCTTTCCCCTCGCCCACCTGTATCGACGCGACCTCCCTGAGTGGGCATTCGCGCGGAGAGATCAAAAAGCGCGTCCGTCTTCCCGCATGAACCTCCTGCCCGTCGCCATCGCCGCTCTGCTCGCGGCCTCGTTCACCGCCTGGATGCTCTCGGGCTCGCCCGTGCCCATGGCGCTTTCCGTCGCGGTGTTGGTATCCACCATGACCGTACAAGCGCTCTTCGCGGTCGGCGGGAAAAGGAAATCCCGACCGGGTCGGACCTTCGCTCCCCTCGTGATCGCCGGACTCGCCCTCGCCAGCGAACTCCACCTCTACTCCACCGGTCAGGCGCTCGCGGTGCGGGCGGACTTGCCCCTGGTGTTTCACCTCGCCCTCGCCCTGCTCTGGTGGGTCGCCGGCGACCTCATTGTGCGCCTCCCCCGGACCCGGAACACCTCATCCACCCGCCACGGACTCACCGGCATCGCGGCGGGGCTGCTGCTCCTCGCCGCCGCCGCGACGACGGAGCACTATGACTTCGGCCCGTGGCAGATCTATCCGCTCGCGGCCGTTCCAGTGCTGGCCTTCGCCTCCCGACTCCTCCTCCCGGCACTGTCCCGGATCCAAAACGTGGGCCTCGTG
>JAAYAT010000099.1 GCA_012719225.1 Verrucomicrobiaceae bacterium | reverse complement strand
TGGAGCGCTACAAGACCGCCCAGCAGCAGGTCAACGCGCTCGAAACCATCCTCACCACCGACCAGAAACGCGAAAAAATCCAATACTGGACCTCTCGCGTCGAGCAGGACACGGTGCAGTCCCTCACCGAGAACCTCGAAAAGATCCTCGCCAAATACGATACCGCGGTCCTCAACCGCACCGAAATGGGCCAGGCCACCGGCGCCTCCGGCATCGGCGGACGCACCGAACATCCCTTTTCGCGTATGCAACTGAGCTTCGAAGGAGGCTTCAAACCCATGCAGTTGCTCCTCGCGGAACTGGAGAACGAAATGCCCCACCTCCTCCTCGAGAGCATCACGATCCGCCCCCAGCCGGCCAAGAACGCCGGGGAAAAAGGCAACCTCCAGTTCGGCATCGTCTACCTCTGCTGGGAAAAATCGCCCGACGCCAAGACGAAAAAAACGAAAGGTTCCTGAACCACGCCCCTTGTCCGGACGCCCTCTCTCCCCTGATTTCCCGTCGCAATGAAACTCCCCCCCCTGATCTGTCTGCTCGCCCTCGGCGCTCCCCTGCTCTCCGCGCAGCAGGAAAAGGACGCTGCCACCGACGCGGCGGCACCGCAGCCGCCCGCAGTGGTCGAGAGCGACGACGCCCTGCCCCCCTCCGGCAACATCGACGCCGCCGCGGCGGACGAAGACGGCGAGGATCTCGACTTCCTCGTCCGCTCCAACTTCATCTTTTCCAAACTGCTGAAAAACACCCGCGCGATGGACCCCTTCGGCCTGCAGATGGACCCCGCCAACGCCAAGGAGGCCCCCATGCTGGCGGAGCAATACACCGACTCCGAAGAGACCGCCGCCCTCGACAACTCCTCGCTCAAGAGCGCCCTCCTCACCCTGCCCATCACCGGGATCTATCCGCAGCGCAACGTCATCGTCATCGGCGCCCGCTCCTTTCCCACCGGAGGCCAGTTCGGGATGAAATTCCAGGATCTCACGATCCGCCTCCGTTTCGAGGGAGTGCGCGGCAAGGAGATTTTCTTCAAAGACATGGAAACCCAGGAGGTCACCTCCATCGAATTCAACCCGCTCCCCAAAGAGTTCGAGCCCCTCACCAACTCCGGCCAACAGCCCCCCGGACAGGGCATTGTGTCGATGAAAGAGTTGTTTATCGCGAATTGAGGAGTGAAAAGTGAAAGGTAAAAAGTGAAAAGTGGGGAGTTGGCGACGGAGCCGTGGAGAAGTCCGTGAAACTTCCTCCCCGCCAACGACCGTCCGCCCGGGGCGTAGAACGGGTCTCCCGGCCCGTTTGCTTTTGCTGGGCTAGTGAGGGAACGGGCCGGGAGACCCGTTCTACAGGCACTGTCGGGACACAGCCGTCCGTGATTTGGCCATCGAAATCTTCGGTCTCCTCTTCGGCCCTGTCGGGCGGGCGTTCCGCCTGTCCAAGCGAATCCCCCCTCGGACCACCACCGAAACGGTCTGGAACCCCTCGATTCACAACCTCCAAATCCGCCCAAAAATTTAATAAATTTTCATTAAGCCTTGCGAAATGCTAGTTTTTATAGTATTTATCATTAATTTTACCACCTTTTATCCTATCCTCTTCAGCCACTTCATGAGAATCAAAGAAATCGCCACCATTCTCGGGGCGGGCATTTTGTCCCTCGCCGCCGTGATGATTCTCGAAAGCGAGACCACTCCTCTGGCGGTCGCTTCCGAAACTGCTCCTGCGACCGAGTTCGAGGATACCTCCAGTCTCATCGAGTACGCCCCTCCGGCTCCGACGGCGGAACCTCCCGCCTCCGCGGACAAAAAAGACGGCGAACCGGAAGAACTTTTCGTCTCGGTGGGCGGCTCCGATCCCGTTCCGGCCCCGGTCGACGCCGAGGGCAAACCCCTCCCCAGCGATTTCACCGAACCCGCTCCCGAAGTGAGCGGCATTGACGAATCCCCGGTCAAAACTCCTTCCGAAGACGCTCCCGAGTACACCCCCGCCGGTGCGCCGACGACCGCTCCGGTCGCGGCCGAAGGGGCGCCGGCGAAGACGCCGGAAAACAAGGACGGTCTCTCCGACGTGTTCCTCGACGCCGTCGCCGCGGCAACCGGAAAAGGCACCTCCACCGCGGAGGGCACCCCCGTGGAAGGCGAGCCGGTCAACATCATCGAGGAAACTCCCGACGGTTTTTGGCTCCGTCAGGCGAAACTCAACGATGTCTTCCAGCACCTCGCCCAGCTCGGAAACTACCAGTATTTTCACAACGCCGATCTCGAAGGCCCCAGCTTCGTCGTGACCGGCCAGCTCATGACCGATGATCCGCTCAAACAGATGGAGGAACTCTCCCTCATGTACGGGGTCACCATCCACAAGAAGGGCAACACCGCCTACGCCCTGACCGCCCCGCAACTTTCCCGGCTCCCCAGCGAGCCTTTCCGCTACCAGTTGAAATATCTCCGCCCCAAGGACATCGACCAGATCAAGCTGATCCTCAATCCGTTCCTCACTCCCGGCAGCGGAATCATCGAATTCGAAACGAAGACCAATACCCTCATCGTGATGGACAACGTCCGCAAGCTGGAGGCCCTCGCCCTCTTCCTCGAACAAATCGACCGGCCCCGGCAGCAGATCGCGATCGAGACGCGCATCCTCCGGATCACGAGCAACTCCCGCAACCGTATCGGGGTGGATTGGTCCTCCGTCCTCGGTGACGAGGGTGTCGCCCTGGGGGCTTCGTCCAGCCTCAACGCGCTTTTCAACCTCCCCGAACTCGACACAGTTTCGAGAATACTGACCTCGACCGGAACCGGCAACAGCCTCGCCGTGGTCAACAACAACCGCACCTTCACCGAGACGAGCACCCGCGATTCCCTCAACAACGAGGCC
>JAAYAT010000011.1 GCA_012719225.1 Verrucomicrobiaceae bacterium | reverse complement strand
TTCCCGAAAAATACCGGCATCTGGCTCCGGCGGAGGCGGGCGGGACGGTCGATCGACTGGTCAGCTTCGTCGATTTCGGGCCGACCGTTCTTTCCCTGCTCGGCCTCTCCGTTCCGGAAAACATGCAAGGCGAGGTGTTCCTCGGACCCGATGCGGAAGCGGAGGCGGACTACGTCTACGGCTTCCGCGACCGCGTCGATGAGGTCTTCGATCTCGCCCGGTCCATCCGCAGCGACCGGTACCTCTACATCCGCAATTACCTGCCGCACTACTCCTGGGCGCAGCGCAGCGTGTATTCCGATCAGGGCGAGATCCAGCAAGAGATCACCCAGTACGCCGTCGCCAACGCCGCCACCCTGACCCCGGCCCAGCTCGCCTACGCCGGTCCGACCCGGCCGATCGAGGAATTCTACGATCTCGCGGCCGACCCGCAGAACATCGTGAACATCGCCGTCGGAGAACGCACTCCCGAGCAAAACGCCGCGCTGGAGGAGCACCGGACCGCCCTGGTGAAAAAGCGGGGCGAGATCCTCGACCTCGGCGTGCTCCCCGAGAGCATCCTGGCCGATTACATTTTCGAAGAGATGCGGCCCATCCGCGAGATCACCACCGGACTCTCCAATCACCGTCCCGACCTCGACGCGATCTGGGCGGCGGCCGATCTCGTCGGAAAAGGGAGTCGGGAAGAGCTTCTCGCTCTCGTGGAATCGGGCGACGACGCGATCCGCTACTGGGGCGTCCTCGGCCTGCGCCACGCCTACCCGGAGGACCAGGATTTGCTCGAAGAACTCTACGATTCCATGGACGACATCTCCGTCGCGGTCCGGCTCGAGATGGCCGCGTGGATGGCCGAGGCCTCGGAGAAGCACCGCGCGGAGGCCCTCCAGGTGATCGGCCGCGAACTCAACCACGAGAACTGGTGGACCGCGTTGCAGGCCTGCCGCGCCACCGAGCTCCTCGGGATCAAAGCGCGGGCGCTCCTCCCGGTGATGGAGGCCCTCCACCGGCGGCATCGCTCCCACGGCGGCGAGGGCAGCCTGTTCCTCGCCTTTTCCTCCAGCGCTTTCCTCAAGGCCATGGGCATGCCAACGGAACCCTGGGATTTCAGCCCGAAACGCTGAGTCGCGGACGTCATGGCTTACGCTCCGCCGTGCCGCGCATTGAAGCCGTTGACCGGTGCGGCCTTTTTCGCGATTCTCCCCGGATGAAGCCATTTCTCCTCGGCCTGAGCCTCTCCGCTCTCGTTCTCCCGGTCTCGGCCGACTGGCCCGAATTCCGCGGTCCGACGCGGGATGGCATCACCACCGCCGATCCCCCGACAGAGTGGGGACCGGATCAAAATGTGACCTGGCGCACAGAGATCCACGGGGAGGGATTATCGACCCCGCTCGTGATGGAGGGAAAAGTCTGGATCACCACCGCCACGCCAAATGGCCACGAGATGTCCATCCTCTGCCTCGACGAAAAAACCGGGGAGATCCTCCTCGACCGCGTTTTCATCACCTGCGACAACCCCGAGCCGCTGGTGAACAATCTCAACACCTACGCCTCCCCCACCGGAGTGATCGAGCCGGGGCGGGCCTGGTTCACCTTCGGCAGCTACGGCACGATCTGTCTCGACACGGAGACCTACGAGAGCGTCTGGCAGCGCCGCGATCTCACCTGCAACCACTGGCGGGGGGCCGGTTCCTCGCTCGCGAAGTGGGAGGACACCGTCATCCTGACTCTGGAGGGCGCCGACCAGCAGTACTTCGTCGCCCTCGACAAGACGACCGGCGAGACCCTTTGGCGTCGCGACCGCTCCACCGACTACAACGATGAAAAGGACGGCGTCCCCGCCAACGGCGGCGATCTGCGCAAGGCCTACAGCACCCCGATTTTTGTTCCCGTGGGCGACACCGTGCAGATGATCTGCAACGGCGCGAAGGCCTGCGCCGCCTACGATGTGAAAACCGGCGAGGAACTCTGGCACGTGACCTACAAAACCCATTCGCCCTCCTCGCGCTGCGTCTACAGCGAATCCACCGGAATGGTCTACATCAATACCGGCCTCGGCAAGGCGGAGGTCTGGGCGATCCGGCTGGAGCCGGGGATGAAAGGCGACGTCACCGAAACCCACGTGGTCTGGTCGTTTTTCCGGCGCACTCCGAAACGATCCTCGCCGGTGGTGGTGAACGATCTGCTTTTCATGGCCAGCGACGGCGTCCTCAGCTGTGTCGATGCCAAAACTGGAGAACCCGTCTGGGCCGAGCGCGCCGGAGGGGAATACTCCGCCTCCCTCCTCGCGGCCGGGGAGCGCGTCTACTGCTTCGACGAGGACGGTCTCTGCACAGTCGTGAAGGCCGCCCCGACCTTCGAAGTGCTGGCCGAAAACCGTTTCGCCGAGGGATTCCTCGCCTCGCCCGCCCTGAGCGGCGACGCCCTCATCCTGCGGACAAAAACACATCTCTATCGCGTCGCGGAGTGAAGGGTCGTCAGCTCCCCGCACCTCGTTCCGACGGGAAGCCCCGTGCTGGCGAAAGAGCGCTTTCCGTGTAACATGGACGGGAATGGACAGTGTCACTCCGGCCGATCAAGAGTATCTCCGCGAAGCGCTTGCGGAGGGTCGCAAGGGACTCGGTACGACCAGCCCCAACCCGCCCGTCGGCGCGGTGATCGTGCGGGACGGACGCATCCTCGGACGCGGTTGGCACCAGCGCGCCGGCGGACCGCACGCCGAGATCGCCGCCCTCGCTGACGCCGCCCGCCAACACGGTCCCGAAGCCGCCCGCGGCGCGACCCTTTACGTGACGCTCGAACCCTGCTCGACGCGGGGACGCACCCCCGCTTGCACCGGGGCCATCCTCGAGGCGGGCCTCGCCCGTGTCGTCGTCGGCGCGACGGATCCGAATCCCCTCCACGCGGGTGCGGGACTCGATCTCCTCCGCGATGCCGGGGTCGAGGTCACCCGCGGTGTCCTCGAAAAAGAGTCCCGCGAGCTGATTCGCTTTTTTTCCCGTCACATCACCACCGGCCTGCCCTGGGTGCTCGCGAAAAGCGCGATGACTCTGGACGGACGCACCACCCTGCCGGCGGGCGAAGGGCAGTGGATCAGCTCGGAGGAAGCGCGCGAGGATGTCCAGTTCTGGCGGCGTCAGTGCGACGCGATCCTCGTCGGAGGCGAAACCTTCCGCCGCGACAATCCCTCCCTGACCCTGCGAGGAAAATGGGCCGAAGACCGTCTCCAGCCCTGGAGGGTCGTGCTGAGTTCCGATCCCGACCTGCCCCGGACGCACCACCTTTTCACCGACGCCCACTCCCACCGCACCCTCGTGCATGAAGGCCTCACACTGCGCGAATCGCTCACCCGGCTCGGAGCCATGGGCGTCTCCTCGGTGATGCTCGAGTCGGGCGGACGTCTCCTCACCCACGCCCTCGCGGAAGGGCTCGTCAACGAAGTGATCCTCTACCTCGCCCCCGTCCTCGGCGGCGGAGATACCCGGCTTATCCGCGGCGAAGGCATCGTCGCGCGTCTCCGCGAGATCGAAACCGCCAAGGTCGGCCCGGACATCCGCATTCGCGGAAAGGTGGCCTGAGTCTCCGGAGGAACAGCCCACAGATGAAGAACACATTCCCCGTCGCCGCGCTGCTGCTTTCCGCCTTCGTCGCGTTCGCGTCGGCCCAAGAACCCGTCGACTCTCTCGCCGACCTCAATGACGCGGTCGCCTTTCTCGCGGGAGTCGAACCGCCGCACCAGCCGAACCACCCCCTCACCGGGACGGAGGCCTGGAAATCACACGTCGCGCAATTCGACAAGGACTTCGCCCGCCATCAGGAACGCGTCCTCTTCCCCATGTCCGAGTGGTCCGCGACCGAGATCCATCCGGTACAGCCCGCTGGTGGGGTGGTGCGTTACCTCTTCAGCGGGCCCGACATTCTCCATGCCCTCCATCTGTTTCCTGCTGCGGGGACCTACCTCTTGTGCGGACTCGAGCCGGTCGGCCGGGTCCCTGACATCACCGCGCTGAATGAAAACAATGTCGCCCAGGCCCTCGCGGAAACGAGGAACGCTCTCGGCGAAAGCCTCCAGTTCAGCTTCTTCCGCACCGCCGACATGAAGGAGGATCTCCAATTCGCCACGTTCCAGGGGACGACGCCATTGATACTGATTTTCCTGGCACGCTCCCAGCAGTACATCAAGGAGCTGGAATTCCTCACCTTGCAGCCGGACGGCACCCTGCTGAGCCAGGGAACCAACCCTGTTGGTGCCAATGTGGTGCGTCTGGTTTTCTCCCCCCGCCGACTCGTCGCCTCCAAAACACTCTACTATTTCTCGTCCGATCTCTCTGACGGCGGATTTGAGAAATCGGGTTTCGCGACCTGGCTCTCGGCCCAGCCCAAAGGCAGCGCCTACCTCAAAGCGGCCTCTTTTCTCCTGCACGAAAACTGGTTCTCCAAGGTGCGACGGCATCTCCTCGACCACAGCAACCAGATCGTGCAGGACGATTCAGGCATCCCGCTGCGCCACTTCGACGCGGAAACTTGGTATGGGTTTTACTACGGCGTCTACACCGGTCCGATCGACCTCTTCCCGAACTGTTTCCAGAATGAACTCGCGGCCGCGTACGCCGACGGGGCATTGCCGCTTCCCTTCGGCACCGGATACAAATGGCGCAGGGGCGAATCCAACCTGATGCGTTTCGTCCGCAAGGATCTTCCCGCCCTGCCGAGAGGGACGCCGCTGGAAGCTCCCGCTCCCGAGGAGGCACCGCCCGCTCCGTGACTCCTACGGCCGCTTTTGGAAAATCCGCAGAAACTTGGGCAGCGACTTCGATTTCCGGTCTCCCGACGTCGTCTCCTCGCCGAATCGGGCGTCTTGGAAGAGGATTTCGAGAAATTCGGCGTCGCGGAATTTGTTGCCTCTTTTCCCGAGATGGACCACCGCGAGCTGCATCGAGGGCACCATGTAGAGGCGCTGGAAATTCGAGCCGATCGAGCAGACCAGATCGGTCGGGGCGGCTTTGCTGAGACAGACGTGGCTCCAGTCCTCCGGCATGGGCTCGAGGTCGAGGAACTCCTCCACATCGACCTCGCGGGCCTGCGGATCGCGGCGGTGCGAGTTGAGCCAGAAGCAAAGGCCGAAGGCGGGGTTGATCGGGGTGCCGTGGAAACATTTCCCGAGATCCTCCGTCGCCACGAGCCGACGTCCGCCCCATTCACCGCCCTGGATGACCATCTCGCCGAAGTGGATCCAGTCGCGCCCCGTCATGTGCATCCCGGCCGAGGGGATCACATTGCCGTGGTTGTCCGCCCGCCACCGCGTGATCGTGATGTCGAGGGGCCGGATCAGCTTGCGATCGAGATAGGCCGCGTAGCTCGTGCCGCGTTTCGCGAGCTTGCGACGGAGTACCTCGCAGAAAACCTGGAGGTGACTCGGTCCGTAGACGAAGGAGGCACCCCGCTCGCGGGTGACGTCGAGGCCGACCGCGAGGGTGAGCTTGTCCGCGTCGGTGCGGCCGTAGATTTCCTCGAAACCCGTCTCCAGACCCGAGGTGAAATTCAGCAGATCGCGGATCGTGATGGTGCTCTTGCGAGGGTCGTCCCGCCATTCTGTCAGGGTCTCCGCGACATACTCGTCGAGACGGAGGATGCCCTCGTCCTCGGCGATCACGGCGAGGACGCCGAAAAAGGATTTCGTTCCCGAATAGATGTGGAGCGGTTCTTCGGCGCGGTGCCCGTTGTAGTATTTTTCGAAACGGGTCGTTCCCCCCTCCCGCACGATCAGCGCGATGCCGCTGCGCGCGGCGGAGTATTTCTGGGCGGCGGCGATCGAGGCTTTCGACAACTGGGCCTGACCTTTTCCCGCTGCGGCGGAAAAAAGAACGATCAGCAAAACGGACGGGAGGCGTGGAAAACCCATGCCGCTACCATGCCCGAAAGAAACTTTGCGGTCAAAGGGAGGCATTGCGGGAGAGGGCGAAATTCGCAGTTCCACCCTCCCCTCGCCTGACGCAAGCCCGCTCCTTGCGCCGATGGAGGAGGGGGCGTAGGGATAATCCCGCGACGAGATCGCGCCGTTCGCTTGCCTCCCTTTCTTTCCTCCCACCATGACCCCCGACCCCGCCGCCACTGATTTCCTCTACGAACTGCTCAACACCCCCAGCCCGACCGGCTTCGAGGTCCGCGGGCAACGGCTCTGGGCGAAACGCTGCCGCGAATTCGCCGACTCGGTCGAGAGCGATGCCTACGGCAACGCCTGGGCGACGGTCAAGGGGACCGATCCCGACGCGCCCCGCGTCATGATCGAGGCGCACGCGGACGAGATCGGATTCATCGTGAAATACATCAGCGACGAGGGCTTTCTGCACGTGGATCGCATCGGCGGCTCGGACTGGGCCAACGCCCGCGGGCGACGCCTCACCTTTTTTGGTGATTCCGGCGAAGTGCTCGGCATCATCGGCAACACCGCGATCCACATCCGCGACCGCAAAGACGGGGAAAAAGCACCCGAGGTCCACGAGTTGTTCGTCGATGTCGGCGCCTCCAGCGCCGCCGAAGTCGCGGAGATGGGCCTGCGCGTGGGACATCCCGCCGTCTACGCCGACGGAGCTGTGCCCTTCGGGAAAAACCGCATCGTCGGCCGCGCTCTCGACAACCGCATCGGCGGGTTCATTCTTTCCGAAGTGACCCGCCGTCTCGCCACGGACGGCTCCCGCCCCACCGCCACCTGCCTCGCCCTCAACGCGGTGCAGGAAGAAATCGGCGGCTACGGTGCGACGATGGCGGCCTACTCGATCCAGCCCGATCTCTGCCTCGTCCTCGACGTCACCCACGCCACCGACAGCCCTGACATCAAGCACCAGCAGCACGGCAAGGTCACCCTCGGCGGCGGACCCTCCATTACCCACGGCACCGCCAATCATCCCCTCCTCGTCGCTCGGCTCATCGACCTCGCCCGCGAGCACGACATTCCCCTGCAGCACGAATCCTCGTCGCGCTTCACCGGGACCGACACCGACTCCATCTACCACGTTCGCGGCGGCATCCCCTGCGCCCTGATTTCCCTGCCCCTGCGCTACATGCACTCCATCGTCGAGATGGCGGACTTCGCCGATGTGGAAAAAGTCATCGAGCTGATGACCCTGTTCGTGCGCTCCGTCGCCGCCGGAGACAGTTTCGCGTTGGAGATTTGAAAACCAGAGAACCCGGAAGCCCATGCCCAAGAAGATCCCACCCCCGCACAACCGATTTCCCCAAGGCGGATTCCGCCGCGCCTTGTTCCTTTTTCTCCTCGCACTGGCGCTCCCGCCGATGGCGGAGTCGAAACCCAACATCCTTCTCGTCGTCAGCGACGACCAGCGTCCTGACACCATCGCCGCGCTGGGCAATCCGGTGATCGAGACGCCCCATCTGGATCGCCTCGTCGCCCGCGGAACGAGCTTTTCCCGCGCCTACGCGGGCTACCCCATCTGCCACGTGAGCCGGGCGCAGATCCTCACCGGGACACTCGCCTTCCGCGCCCTCCCCGCCTACCCCACCGGATCGATCGACAAAGAACTCGCGACCCTCGCGGGGACCTTCACCGCGGCGGGCTGGCACACCGCCTACTCCGGAAAATGGCACAACGACGGGCGTCCCACCACGCGGGGCTACGCGGTGACGAGCGGACTCTACTCCAGCGGCGGAGCCAAGGGAATCACCCAACCCGAAACAGACTCCCGCGGCCGTCCCCTCACCGGCTATCGCGGCTGGACTTTCAAAGATGCCGAGAACCGGCCGCAGCTCGACAAGGGAGTCGGTCTGCAAGCGGACAACAGCCGACACATCGCGGACGGAGCGATCCGGGCGATGGAAACGGCACCGACGGACCGCCCCTGGTTTCTCCATGTCAATTTCGCCTTTCCCCACGATCCGCGCCAGTGGCCCGAGGGCATGGAGGATCACTACGATCCCTCCGCCATCCCCTTGCCGCCTAATTTCGCCACGACCCATCCCTTCGACCACGGCAATCTCGACGGACGCGACGAGCGGCTTCTCCCCGTCCCGCGCACCGAGGCGGCGGTGCGGGAGGAACTCGCCCTCTACTACGCGATGATCACCGATCTCGATCACCAGCTCGGAAGAATCCTCGACGCCCTGCCCGCCGACGAGGAGACCATCGTCATTTTCACCAGCGATCAGGGACTCGCCCTCGGCAGCCACGGACTCCTCGGAAAACAGAACTGCTACGAGCACAGCATCCGCAGTCCGCTGATCGTCACCGGCCCGGGCCTCCCGGAAAACGAGCGGAGCGAAGCCCTCGTGCACCTCCACGACCTTTTCCCGACCCTCTGCGAACTCGCCGGGATTCCCGTTCCCCCCACGGTGACCGGCGTCAGCCTCGCCCCGCTCCTGCGCGGAGAAGTCTCCACGGTGCATCCCTATCTCTACGGCATGTTCACCGACACCCAGCGCATGGTCTGCGACCCGCGCTGGAAATACATCCTCTATCCAAAGGCCGGACGAGAACAGCTCTTCGATCTGGAGAACGATCCGCACGAGCGCGTCGATCTCAGCCAATCCCCCGACGCGGTAGGCGAACGGAACCGTCTCAGGGCGCAACTGGACCAATGGCGGCGCGACAACGGCGACCCCCTCGCCCCATGAGAATATCATTGACTCGGACGCCGTGATCGGGCGCATCGGTGCCGGCGGGTGGAGGGAGCTGGCGGGATGAAGAAGCGGTTTCCCAGCGGTTTGTTTCGCTGCTTGCTATACGACTCGTATTCGCCTCACTTCTCCGTATCCCGATGACACGCGACGAATTCGATCAATTGGTTTCCGCCTTGGAGGTAAAATACCGCGACCGACACGCCGCACTGGCGCGCCGGGCGGTCGTGTTCGCGGCACTCGGCTACGCTGGCCTCGCGCTTTCGCTGCTGCTGGGCGCGGTCCTGTGCGTGGCAATGGTCGCCTTCATGATATCCCGTCCCGGCTACGTGTCGATCAAACTGGGACTGGTGATCGGAGTGCCCGCCGCCCTCGTGACTTGGGCGGTGCTCAAGGGGCTGTGGGTCCGCCTCGATGCCCCGGAGGGGGTATCCCTCTCGCGCGAGGACGCACCGGCGTTGTTCGCGGTGATCGACGGGATCTCACGCGAAGCCGGTGGGGTGAAGTTCCACGAGGTGCTGCTCACCGGCGACCTGAATGCCGCCGTGGTCCAAGTGCCGCGGCTCGGGGTGTTCGGCTGGTACAAGACCTATCTCCTCCTCGGTCTGCCACTCATGGACGCGATGGAGCCGGACGAGTTCAAGGCGGTGGTCGCTCATGAGTTCGCCCACCTGTCGAATCAGGATGGTCGACTCGGGAGTTGGCTCTACCGGCTTCGTTCGTCGTGGGAGCGCGTAATGGACTCGCTGTCCGAACAGGGCGCACCGCGGCCGCTGCTCGCCTTCATCAACTGGTTCTGGCCGCGTTTCAATGCAAGTGCCTTCGTGCTTTCCCGCAGCCAGGAGTATCAGGCGGACGCTTTCGCCGCGCTGGTGACCTCCCCGCAGGCTTCGGCCCGCGGCTTGCAGCGGCTCGCGGTCGAGACCCGCCGCTTGGACGACCATTTCTGGGAAAACATCGGCAAGGAAATGAACCAGAGCCCGGACCCGCCAGTGGATGTATTCCACCGCATGCAGGCCTTCTTATCCACCGAGCCCGAGCGGGGCTTGGCGACCCGCTGGCTGGCCGGTGCGTTGGCGATGCGGACGGACACCGCCGACACCCACCCCGGCCTGACAGATCGGCTCGAGGCTCTGGGCATGCACGTCGGCACGGAGAATTTGCCGCCTCTCCCGCAAACGCGGGCGTCCGACGAGTGGCTGGAACCGACGCTCGCGCACCGAGCCCGCGACCGGTTCAGCAAGATGTGGTGCGATGGTGTCGGCCCGCATTGGCAGGAAGCACACCGCGAGCGGCAAGAACTACGGCAGCAGCTCGACGCCCCGGCCCCGGCCACACCGGAGGAAACGTGGGAGCGTTTGGTGCTGCGTGCCCGGCTCGAAGGTCCCGACGCGATTCAGGGCGACCTGGCCGAATACCTTAAGGAGCACCCCGACCACCCGGTGGCCAACTATTTCCGCGGCCGTCACCTCGCCGAACAAGACGACCTCGCCGCCGCGCCCTATCTGGAAAAGGCTGCGGAGCAGCCCGACCTCTTCCACGAAGCGCTCGGCGCACTGGCAGGCCTCTATGATCGCAGTGGTCGCGGGGATCAAATCGCCGAACTCAAGCGACGCGCCGACTGTCACGACGCGATGATGGAGCAAGCGGTGCGCGAACGGAACACCGTGATTCGCTCCGACCGCTTCCTACCGCCCGACCTAACCGCCGAGGAAATCGCCAAAGTGGTCGCCGCACTCCGCAAACACAAGGTAATCCGCGCCGCCTGGCTGGTGAGGAAGTCCGTCACTCACTTTCCCGAGTGGCGCACCTACGTGCTGGTCATCGACGCCCGTTGGCCATTCTATCGCCCGGTCAGCAGCGAAACCACGGGGAAACTGCTGCACGCGGTGCTCGACGACCTCGGGATCGACGGAGCTTTCCTGGCGCTGTTGAGGAATTCCCGCCCCAAGCGGGTGGTGAAGGCGATCACGAAGGTGGAAGGTGCTTCTCTTCCGCTCGCCTCGGCATGAGCGAAGAAGGCCCGACTTGTTACGAGGTGACCGCACGCTTTTTCGAGGAGCCCGGGCACATCGGTGCCAGCGGGTTGGGGGATCTCTCCTCCAACAAGAGCCATTTGGACGGATTCGGCCGCAAATGAGAACTCCTCTTTTGGTGGATACAGATTTCAAAGTCTATCGACGTCATGGGCGGGCGGCCATTCCCCTCATGGCACCGCGGGTGGAGGGATAGGTGGATAGGTGCGCCCCCATGAGAATATCATTGACTCGGACGCCGTGATCGGGCGATTCTGTCTCTCCGTTCGCTTCCATCGCGACCCAGAGATGAAGAAGATCGCTCCCCTCCCGCTCCGTGTCCTGGTGTTGTCCGTTTTGACCGCCGCCCACTTCGTCGCCCGCCCCCCGTGTGTGGCCGAGGAGGCGAACGCCCTGCCCGCCGACGCCATCACCGCTCAGGCCGATTATATAAGCCAGCGCCGGAACGGCCTGATCCTGCTCAACGAACGCTATCTGGCGAAGCTGAACGAACTTCTCGTCGCTCACACCCGGAACGGCGCACTCAACCCGGCCCTGGCGATCCGGGCCGAGATCGCCCGGATCGAGGAGGAGAACACTTTCTTGAAGAAGGAAGGACCGCCTCCTCTGGGATCGCGTCCGGCACGGACCGGTCCGCAGGGCGACCTCGTTGCCATCGAGGCCTCGGCGGAGCGGGGCACCCCCCTTGCAGACGCCACGACCGGCGACAAGGTGATCCTCCGGTATGTCAGCGGCAAGTGGAAGAACCATGGCGTCCTCCCCTCGGAAAATCCGGACGGCGCGGCGATCCAGCGAGGCAATGAAAACCGGCTGGCGATCTTCGGACGCAAGGTCGGGGCGACCCGCCCGGTCCACCTCGCCATCGTGCCGACGGATACGGAGAACACTCCCTTCGAGTTTATTGTCCCGCCGGGGTACAAGGAGATATTCCTCCGTCTCAACGAAGATCCCGACAACGAATGGAAAGAGAACCCGGGCAAGGTCGTCTACCAGGTGACGATCCAGAAACCGTGACGCTGATCGGGCGGGCTTGTCGGCTTGTCATTTCCCGGTCTCCGGGGGTTGATGTTTCCTGACAAAACTTCCGCTTGTTTCCCGCCCATGACCTCGAAATGAAAACGGACATGAAATGTGGAATACGATCACCCTTTGTGAACGCGACACCCAAAGCATCTCGTCGCCAATTTCTCGCCACCTGCCAAACTCTCGCCCTCGGTTCCGTGGTCGCGGGTGCGAGCGGGAGCGCTTTCGCCGCGCGGGACTCGAAAACCTGGAAGGTCGCCATTCACATGGACACCTCGATTCCGACGCTTGGTTTCCATGGCTTGCACGCCGCCTTTCACGGGCTGCCCGCTGTCGAGATCGTCGGTCTTTTTGACCGCAACCATGACAAAATCGAGCAACGCATGGCTCGGACGAAGGCCCGGCGGCACTATACGGACTATCGTGAAATGCTGGACAAGGAGTCGCCCGACATCGTCGTTTTGACTTCCCGCCTGCCAAACCTCCACTTGGAACAAATCAGACTCGCGGCGGAAAAAGGCTGTCATATCTACTGCGAAAAACCTCTCTGCGCCGACTTGGAAGAGGCCGATGAAGTGCTGCGCCTGGCCGATGCCCACCGGATCAAGATCGCGGTGGCTCATCCCTGTCGCAACGGGCTCGGCTTTGTGACCATGAAAAAGCTCATCGCTGCCGGAAAAATCGGCACACCACTGACGGTGCAGGGCTGGGGGAAGAGCGATCACCGGGGCGGCGGGGAGGATATGATGACCCTGGGCACCCATATTTTTGATCTCATGGTGTATTTTTTCGGGGCGCCCGAAAGCGTCACCGCCGAGGTGCGCAGCGAGGGCCAACCGTTCGCCGGACCGCACTTGAGCAAAACCGTCGAGGACGTGGGTCCGGCGGCGGGGGACGAGATATTCGCGACCTTCCGCTTCCAGGATATGGTGCGCGGGATTTTCGAAAGTCGACGCGGTCTCTACGACTCGAAGACCAACCGCTTCGGCCTCAGCGTGATCGGCAGCGAGGGCATGCTCTCCTGTCGTTTTTCCGATGCCGACAAGGAGCCGCAACCCCTGCGTTTCCACAACGCGCCCTGCGCACCGGCCCACGCTTCCGTCACGGAGGAGATTCCCCTGGTCGAGGAACGGGTGATCGAGGGAGCCGAGCCCATTGTTTTCGGAGTGCCGGGCAGTCCCACCGGTCCGATCTTTCTCGAAGCGGGACGCTACGCGGCCTGGGACCTGATCCGCTCTATCGAGGAGGATCGCGAACCCATCGCCAACATCCGCGAAGCACGCGTCGCCCTGGAGATGATCTACGGCGTCTATGCCTCGCATCTGGCGGGGACCCGCATCGATCTGCCTCTGGAGGACCGCCGCCATCCGCTCCGCGATTTCGACCGGCCCAAGGGGTGATCCCGCCCGGTGTCGCGGCCGAAATTCCGCCGTGGGCACGAAGGATAGGCCCGTCAAACCGCCAAGTCCCTATGTTGGAAAATCGTTGACTCGCCGACCCGAATCGGGCGATAGCTCTTTTCCACAGCCCTGTTCTTTGTTCCCCTTTCTCATGTCCTTGCGGTTTCCCATGCGCCTGACACCCTTCCTTTTTCCCGTCTGGATCGTGCTCCTGCCGCTCGCGGGAGCGATTGCCCAGACTACGCAACCCGAGGCTGGGGCATCCGGCGGTCGGGAGGATCTCTCGCAGTACTACACGGCCGATGTGCAGAGACAGTGGGGAACATGGGTGGAACCGGACTTCCCTTTCTTTTCTTCCGCGGTGGACGCGCGCGGGGTGGGTGGCGGCTTTCCCAAGCGCAATATGACTCCCCGGGCCCTGGTGCTGCCGGTGGGTCGGGATCTTTGGGTGGCCTGGGATACGGATTTGCTGCGGGTCTCCTTGGTCTGGCAGGGAAAGGAAGGCGAGGGTCCGCTGACGGCGGAGTCGATGGCCATGATTTCCTACATTAATGCGAAGGTCATCGTGCATGCGGGACAGAGTCAGGTGCCCAAGCCCGTCGGGAAACCGCTTTTGGCCAATGGAATCCACGGGGGATGGAAGGTCCTCTCCTCTGCCGAGGACAAACCTGTGTTCGTGGATCCAAGGACGAACGCCCCGACCGAAAGCGAGGTGGGGAAGGGGCCGCTGCCCCCCGTGGACACCGGTCTGCGCTCGGTGGACTTCGAGGGACAGGAGAAGGCCACGCTTTCCTACGATGTGGAGGGGACCCGCGTGGTGGAGTCGTTTCATCTCTCCGAGCACGATGGGCATACCCTGTTTTTCCGCCGCTTCGAGTTGGCTCCTCACGAGCGGCCTCTGGCGGTGGCCCTTTCCGCTGCGATGGAAAATGCCCCGGCCCCCTCTCGTATCGTGACCTCCGAGGGGAAGGAATTGCAGAGCCAGGAGCATCAGGGGGTCCATCATGTGATCTTCCCTCCCGCTCGGGAAGCGGTCACGGTGGAGGTCGGATATCGACTGGAATGGGAAGCCCGTGAACCGGTGGATCGGACGCGCCGCGTTCCCTGGACGGAGACAGTGAGCACTTCGGCCGTGCTGTCACAGGAAAAAAAGCAGTATGTGATGGACCAGATTCCCTTGCCGCTGGACAATCCCTGGAAGAGGAATGTCCGCTTGGCCGACATTGCTTTTCTCAACGACCGGGGAGATGCGGCGGCTGTCTCCTTCGATGGGGATGTCTGGTTGATCTCTGGATTGCAAGGCGATCTACAGGACGTGCGCTGGCGGCGGTTCACCTCCGGATTCCAGGAGCCGATGAGCATCGTCCACCGCAAGAAAGAGGGCTTGAGCGAGGGCCTTTTCGTGTTCGACAGAAACGGCATCTGGCGCTTGCTCGATCGGAATGACGACGGTCTCGCCGACGGGCACGAGCTGTTTTCGAATCGCTTCGCCCAGACGGCGGAGACGCGTGAGTATGCCAACTCCATGGCACTGGCTCCCGATGGATCCTTTGTCATCAGCAAGGGGGGACAGCGGGGCGCGACGCTCGGCAAGGACGACGGCCGGGTGTTGCGGATTTCACCGGATGGAAAGACCTACGAATCGCTCGGCTGGGGATTCCGCCAGCCTTTTGTCGGAGTGGATGGGAAGACAGGATTGGTCGTTGCCAGTGACCAGCAGGGAAATTACATCCCCTCGACTCCCCTCTACATCCTGCGCGACAACCGCTATCATGGCTTCCTCGCCGGCAGCCAGCCCAAGGAGCAGTATCCCGCACCGATCGCGGATCCCTTGACGTGGATTCCCCATCCGGTCAATCCCAGTGCGATCACACTCGAATGGGCACACGACGAGCGCTTCGGTCCACTTGCCGGAGCCTGCATCCTGGTGGGCTTCAACCGCCCCGAGCTGTTCCATGTCCTCTTCAGCGAGAGATTCGAAAAACCGCAAGGCGCGGTGATCTCGCTTTCGCGCGATCTTCCCTACCCCCCGCTGAACGCAACGATGAATCCGGCCGACGGCCAATTGTACGCGACCGGCTTCCAGACCTTCGCTACGACAGCGCGCGATATCAGTGGATTTTCCCGTTTCCGATTTACGGGGAGGCCCGGGGCGAATCTGATGGAGAGCACACCCATGAAAGAGGGAGTCCTCCTGCGGTTTGATGCGGCCCTCGAGGAAGCTTCGGTGAAGGATCTCTCCTCCTATAGTGTGGAGCGGTGGAATTACAAACGCACCCCGAGCTATGGTTCACCCCACCTCAAGCTGGATGGCTCACCCGGTAGCAATTGGATGACGCCAAGCAGTGTCTATCTGTCTTCGGATCGCCATGCTCTCTTTCTCGGCTTGCCGGACATGCGGCCAGTGATGCAGATGCGGGTCGGTTGGGCGATCCGGGCGGAAAACGGGACGGAACTCAACGAGAATGTGTATTTCACGCCTTTTGAACTGGCTGAATTCGACCCGGTCGCGGAGGGCTTCGGCCAGGTGGAGGTCGATCTGTCCCCGCGCGAGGCGAAGGGCCTTTCCCAGATGACGCCAACGGCGGAGGAGGGCAAGAAACTCTCGGAAATGATGGGCTGTCTGGCCTGCCATAGCGTCGATGGCAGTGGTCGCTCCGGTAAGATCGGACCGACGTGGAAGGGGCTCTACGGCCAGCAGCGCGCCCTGGTCGATGAGAGCACGGTCCAGGTGGATGACGCGTATTTGCACGAGTCCATCGTCCATCCCGCTGCCAAGGTCTCCAAGGAATTCAAGGGCGTCGAATACGGAATGCCCATCTACGAGGGAATCCTAACGGAATCGCAGGTGCAGTCCCTCGTGCTCTACATCAAAAATCTCTGAACTCTGAAGAAGGGGGCCGATATGTGGAAACAATACAAACCGATGATCCGACGGAACCCCTCCGCTCCTACCCGCCGCTGCGCACTGGTCGCGGTCCTGCCGCTGCTACTGCTCTGTGCCGCTCCGGCGTTTCCGCAAAGCGTCGATCCCTCGGATCCGGGCGTGGCCCGCGAGATTGGGGATCGTTTCGGCCCCGGCGCGTCGGGCCCCTATGTGGCGCGGAACGGCATGGTCAGCACCGCCTCGCACCAGGCGACGATGGCCGCGCTCGAAACGCTGCGCGCCGGGGGGAACGCCTTCGACGCGGCGGCGGTGGCCCAGTTTGTCCTCAACGTCACGGAACCCTACGCGAGCGGGATCGGCGGCGGTGCGTTCCTCGTCCTCTACGACGCCGAAACGGGAAAGGTCCGCAACATCGACGGCCGCGAGGAGGCCCCGCGGGGATTTCACGCGGACTCGTTCCGCGATGCCGACGGCAAGCTCGTTCCGTTCAACGAGCGAATCACCGGCGGCCATTCCGTCGGCGTCCCCGGCACGCTCGCAGCGATGGCGCACTTGCTCGAAAACTACGGCACGATCCGCCTCGCGGAAGCGCTCGAGCCGGCGATCCGGATCGCACGCGAGGGGTTCATCGTCACCGAACCGTTCGCCCGCAACATCCGGTCGCACGTCGAGCGACTGAGCCTCTACCCGGCCTCGGCGCGGCTTTTCTTCCGCCCCGACGGCACCCCGCTGCAGGCGGGCGACCGTTTTCGAAATCCGGATTTCGCCGATACGCTGGAACGAATCGCGTGGGAGGGCCTGTCCGCGTTTTACGAAGGCGAAATCGCGGAGGACATCGTGAAAACCGTGCGGGAGGATACTCGACGGCCCGGCCTGCTCACGCTCGAGGATCTGGCAAACTACCGTCCGGTCGAGCGCGAACCGGTTTCCGTCCGCTACCGGGGCTACGACGTCTATGGGATGAACCTCCCGTCGAGCGGCGGCATCACCCTGGGATTGATGCTCAACCTGCTCGAAGCCAGCGATTTCGCGGAAGCGCCTCCCTTCCGCGCGGATTCGATTCACCGGATGGCCGACGCGCAGAACCTCGCCTTCGCCGACCGGAACCGCTACCTGGGCGACGCCGATTTCGTCGACGTGCCGTCGCAGGGCCTTCTCGACAAACACTACGCCAAGGAACGCGCCGAATTGCTGGAAACCGAACGCGCCCTGCCGACGTCGGCACCGTTCGGTGTGCCGCCCGGTGCTCCGGTCGCGCGCGCCGACGCGACGAGCGCACCCGAGCCGGTTTCCACTACCCATTTTACGGTGGTTGACCGCGACCGCAACGTCGCCTCCGTGACGACCACGATCGAGCAGCATTTCGGGTCCGGCCTCGTCGTTCCGGGCCGCGGATTTTTGTTGAACAACGAACTGACCGACTTCGACGCGGAGGCGCTCGACGAAGACGGAAACCCGGTTCCCAACGCCCCTGACGGAGAACGAAAAACGCGCCGCACCGCCCTCGGCGATGCCGCCGAAACCGAAGGCGGGAAACGTCCGCGCTCCAGCATGACGCCGACGATCGTTTTGCGGGACGGCAAACCGCGTTTCGCGCTCGGTTCGCCGGGCGGCAGCCAGATCATCGGGATCACCCTGAATGTCCTGCTCAACCTCGTCGATCACGACATGGATGTGCAAGCCGCGATCAACGCCCCGCGCGCCATCGCCCGAAACGGTCCGCTCGAGCTCGAAGCCCCGCTTTTCCGCGACCGCGAACTCCGCGAGGAACTGGAGCGCCGCGGTTTCACCGTCCGCGACGCGCAAGCCATCGGATCCGTCCAGGCGATCGAGATCGGCGAAGACGGCTGGCTGCGCGGTGCCGCTGACCCCCGCCGGGAAGGATTGGCCGTCGGCTATTGACGAGGGAACGGGCCCATCGGTGCCTGTGGGTTGGGGGATCTTTCCTCCGACGAGAGTCATTTGCGAAAGGCGGTCTTGACAGGTCTGATGTTATTTATTCAAATGAACACTCGTCATAGCTGTTACCAATCCTCGTGGATGCCCCGCTGGGGAGGCGTTTTGTCGTGGCCGCGCGAATCCCGCCCCGGACCCGGAAGCCTACCGCCGTGACCGCCGCAAGGACGCGTTGCTGCAAAGCCACGGCTGGCTGGTACTGCGCTTTCTCGCGGACGATCTCGGGAAACGTCTCGACGAGGTGCTCGATGCGGTGCTGCGAGCGGTGGTGGGGCGGGGCCGCGGAGAGTGAGCTGACATCCTCACGCGACCAGCTCCCGCAGCCGGGCGGTGGCTTCGCCCCGGCTCAGCACGCCTGCGGCGACGGCGAGCGTGAGGGTTTCCCAAGAATCGATGTCGAGTTTCTCTTCGGCCAGAAAACCGTTCAGACTCAGGAAAACGAGACAGGTCGCGAGGGCGACGCGCTTGTTCCCATCGACAAAGGGATGGTTGCTACAAAGGTAGTAGAGATAGGCGGCGGCCATTTCTATCGGATCGGAGATCAACGGCACTCCCATCATCGTCGCTTGGGGAGCGGCGATGGCGGACTCGAGCAACTCGCGGGACCGCAATCCGGAACTCCCCCCGTGGGCGGCGAGGACTTCCTCGTGAATCGCGAGCACCGCTTCGACGGTCGGATGCTTGATGGAATCGCTCACGAGAGGCGTTGGAAGAGTTCGTTGTTCTTGCGGATCAGCCGACGGGCCGCCTCTGCCGCTTCGGGAGCTTCGATGGCGGAGCGCTCCGCTGGCGCGATCGTAATCGTGCCGCCGGCGTGGACTTCCACATTGACCTCGTCACCGACCTTGAGGCGGGCGAGCTGGAGCAGGGCGGAGTCAAAGATGATGCCCTGGGAGTTTCCGATTTTGGTGATGGTCTTGATCATGTGTAAAACTATGTATTACCACCCCGTTTGTCAATCCCGTGAGGAAGCGGCCGGGATCCCGGCTCAGGTCATGAGGCTCTGGCGGCAGAGCTTCGCGTAGACCCCGTCGGCCGCGAAGAGCGTGTCGTGGTCGCCCTCTTCCACGACGGTGCCCTGATCGAGGACGTAGATGCGGTCGGCGTTGCGCACGGTGGAGAGGCGGTGGGCGATGACGAAGCTGGTGCGGTTGGCCATGAGCTTTTCGAGGGCACCCTGGATGAGTTTTTCGGTCTCGGTATCGACGCTGGCGGTGGCCTCGTCGAGGAGGAGGATGGGCGGATTTTTCAAAATGACGCGGGCGATGGCGATGCGTTGTTTTTCTCCGACGGAGAGTTTCACGCCGCGTTCCCCGACGTTGGTGTCGAGCCGCCGGGGGAGGGCTTCGACAAAACTCGTCGCGTTGGCCGCGCCGAGGGCGTGCCACATTTCCTCTTCGGTCGCGTCTTCGCGGGCGAGGAGGAGGTTTTCCCGGACCGATCCGTTGAAGAGAAAACTTTCCTGGGTGACGTATCCGGTGGCCTGGCGCAGGGTCGATTTTTTCAGATCGTTGATGGGAACGCCGTCGATCGAGATCAGGCCCGAGTCGGCTTCGTAGAAGCGTGTCAGGAGATTGATGACGGTGGATTTGCCGGCGCCGGTGTGGCCGACGAGGGCGACCATCTGACCCTCTCGGGCCTCCATCGAGACCCCCTTGAGAGTGGAGATGTCGTCGCCGTAGGAAAAATGCACGTCCCGCAGGATCACCTCGCCGCGCACCGGTATCGGCAGGGCTTGGCCGGTGTCGAGATCGGGTTCCTCCTCGGCGTCGATGATTTCGAAGACCCGTTCGCCGGCGGCGCGTCCGGCCTGGATGATCTGGTTGAGGTTGTTGAGGCGGGAGATGGGTTCGTAGAAGAGGCTCAGGGCGACGAGAAAGGCGACGAAGACACCGGTCTGGGCCTCGAGGGCCTGTTGGTCGGGTGCGCTCATGACGGACCAGGCACCGAAGCCGATGACGAGGGCGTATCCCGCGTTGCGGCAGAATTCCATCGAGGGGTTGTAGATCGCCCAGATCCGCATCAGACGCAGGGTGGCCGCGCGCAGTTTGTCGCTCGAACGGTTGAAGCGCTCCAGTTCGGCTTTTTCTCGGGTGAACGCCTTGATCTGCTGGATTCCGTCGATGTTGTCGTGGAGGAGCGAGTTCATGCCGCTGGTGGCCTTGCGGACGCGGCGGTGGCGGTCCGGCGAGGTGCGGGTGTAGGCCCAGGCCCCCCCGATGAGAAAGGGCATCGGGATCATGGTGATGAGGGCGAGCTGCGGATCGAGGTAAAAAAGGTAGCCGCCGACCACCAGCACCTGGAGCAGGGCGACGACTCCCTGTTCGATCCCGTCGATGAGGACGCGCTCCATCGCGGTGACGTCCTCGGTGACGCGGGTCATGACGTCGCCGGTGCGCTTGTTGTCGAACCAGTTCATCGGGAGGCGCTGGATTTTGTGGTACAAATCCGAACGAATATCAAAGATCACCTTCTGCTCGAACGTATTGTTCAAGATGATGCGCAGCGCGTTGAAGAGGTTGGTCGCCAAAAAGGTGCCGAGGGCGAGGAGGGAGAGCGGGATGAGCTGGTCGAAGTCGCGCTGCGGGATGACCTCGGCGGTGATGGCCTTCGTCACGCCGGGGAAGACGATCACCAGCACGGTCATGAGCACCGCGCAGGTCAACTGGGCGGTGGCGAGGAAGGGGTAGCGCTTGAGGTAGGAAAAAACCCGAAAAACCGTTCTCATTTGGAAAATCTATTCGTTAAACTGTGTCACCAGGATAAAAAGTTAAATCAGCCCGCGATTTCCGTTCTCTTCACAGGACGCGGGACACCCTCTTACCCATCATGGCCCGCCCTCGACGGCGCTTTCTTCTTTTCTCGATTTTTATTTTCCCGCCGCTTCTTGTCGCGGCGGTGGTGGTGACGTGCAATCTCTGGATCGTCCTGTCCACGCGGGAACAAGTCTACGATGCCGTCTCCGATATCGAGGCACGGGCGGTGGCGGTCGTGCTTGGGACGTCCAAGAACGCCGGACCTGACACGCCGAACGCCCATTTTGAAAATCGTCTCGCCGCCGCTGCGGCGCTCTTTCACGAGGGAAAAGCGGACACCCTCCTCGTGAGCGGCTACCGCGACTCGCCCTATTACGACGAGACCCGCGACATGATCGCGAAGCTGACAGAGCTCGGGGTGCCCGATTCGGCGATCCTCGCCGACGACCGCGGGGCGCGCACCCTCGACTCCGTGGTGCGGGCGAAAACGGTCTTCGGTTTTGACCGCGTCGTCATCGTCTCCGACGACTTTCACGTGAATCGCGCCCTCTTCATCGCCAACCGCTGCGGGGTCGATGCGATCGCCCTGAGAAGTGAGACGGTCGGCTACCGCGATTCGCGGAAAGTGCGGGTGCGGGAGTATTTCGCCCGGGTCAAAGCGGTGATCGACCTGTATGTCTATCCGCCCGGCCCCGCGATCGAAGCCCCCGAGGCTCCGGCGCTCTCGCGAAAGTGAAAGGGAGGGGTTCACCCCAACTCGGTCAGGACCTTCTCGAAGCTCTCGACATCGGAGAAACTGAGCGCTTTGGCACTACGGTCGATCCGGCGCATGAATCCGGCGAGGACGCGACCGGGGCCGAGTTCGATGAATTGGGTTTCGCCCCGGTCGAGAAAGTGCCGCACACATTCGCTCCAGCGCACCGAACCGCTCACCTGCGCCTCGAGAGTGCTCCGGATCCCGGCGGGATCGCTCACTTCGCGGGCCTCGACGTTGCAGACCACGGGGACTCCGGGCGTCCGCAGTTCGATGTCGGTCAGGACGTCGACCAGCTTCACCTGGGCCGGCATCATCAGCCGCGAGTGGTAGGCCCCGGCGACGTCGAGCTTTTGCGCGATGCGGATGCCGTGGTCCGGTGCGGCGGCGATGAGTTGGTCGATCCCCGACGTTTTCCCCGATACGACGATCTGCCCGGGGCAGTTGAGGTTGGCGACATCGACGTCACATTGGGCGGCGAGGGCGCGGATGTCGGCCTCCTCCCCGCCGATGAGCGCGGCCATGGCGCCGTCCACCGCATTGGTGGCCTCTTCCATGAAGGTGCCGCGCTTGGCGACGAGATCGAGGCCCGTGGCAAAGGAGAAAGTCCCCGCGGCGGCGTGGGCGGTGAATTCGCCGAGGGAGAGACCGGCGCAGCCGGCGATCTCCAGATCAGGGACGTGCGCCTTGAGAATTTCGAGGCAGGCGAGGCCATGCACATAGAGAGCCGGCTGGCAGATCGAGGTGCGGGTCAGCTCGGCGGCGGGACCCTCGAACATTTTCTCCGAAAGAGCGTAGCCGAGCCGCTCATCGGCCCGGGCGATGAGATCGCGCACCGAATCGAATTTTTCCGCGAGATCGCGTCCCATTCCGACGGTCTGGGCCCCTTGTCCGGCAAACAGTAGTACAGCTCTTTTCCCCATGTGTAACGGGCGCTACTCAAACCGGTATCCCCGCTACTGCAACGGGTTTTTGAAATCGAGAGCCGGGGACCCCGGTGTTTTGAGGATCCGGGAGGGACATTATCGCGCCCCGGACCGACTCGGAAAAACGTTGACCCGGACGCGGTGGACGGGAGAAGATAGCTCCTCCCCGCAACCCCCGTCGGAGCGCCATGACCCGCCGTTTTCTCCTTCTCACCATCGCCTGGCTCACCGCGGCCTGGAAATTTTCCTCTCTCCGCGCCAAAAACCGCGGCACCGAAGACGAACTCGAAGATCCCTATGCCGGGGTGGACTGGGACGTCTGCGAGTACCTGCACTCCATGTCCCATCAGCACCAGGGACAGACCGATGCCTCGCGCGATCTTTTCCACGCGATGGGCTACCGCCATTTCGCCTTCAGCAATTACTACCCCTCCGCCCCGACGTTTCCGTTGCCGTCCCAGTACCGGGCGGCCCGCACGGACGTCATCGCCGCGCCCAACGCCGAACAGCATTCCTTCCCCGACACCCCGCTTCATTTCAACTCCCTCGGCAGTCTCCTCGCGACCGGCTACGGCAGCAGCCTCAGCGCGGCACAGCGGGCCGCCGCCCCGATCCAGCATCGCTTCGAGAACCTCCGTGTCTATGCGGCGGAACACCCTTGGAACGGCGTCTACCGGCTCGACATCACCCTGGAAAGCGCGGAAGCGTCCACGTCCCCGGCGGAGGAAAAGGAGTCGGGAAAAGAGTCCGCCACCGCCCTCCTCACGATCACCGGAGCGCGGCAATGCGACTTTCGCGAGGGCTTCGCCGACAAGGGACCGGTCGCGGATCGGCCTCTCGCGGCGGGACGCCACACCCTCCACCTGCGCGCACTCGCCACGGAGATCGACCTGGCCCTCGTCTACGACAAAGCCCGGCTCCAGGTGACCCGCCTGCGGCTCATGCAGGGCAGCAACCGGCCCTGGCGCGACGTCTTCCGCGCCGCCCTCGACGGGGAAATCGTCGCCGGAGAGCGGGTCGGCGGACTGCTCCATCCCGACGGCGGAGGCATCACCCTGAACCATCCCACCCGCACACTCGAGGAATACGCTCCCATGCTCGACCACGACCCGCGCGTCCTCGGCATCGAAGTGTGGAACCAACTGACCTCCGGCTTCGGTTCGGCGCGGGGATTTTACTCGACGGAAGCCGGGCCGCACCTGCACTTTTACCGCCTCTGGGACGAGATTCTGAAAAGCGGACGGCGTTGCTGGGGCTTTTTCGTAAAAGACCACAACACCTACGGCCGCGGGCGCAATATCCTCGTCGTGCCCGGTCTGGAAGGGCTCTCCCCCGAGGAACGCGAAGCGACCGCCCTGCGCGCCTACCGCCGGGGAACCTTCTTCGGCTCTGTCGCCGCCCTCGCCGTGAACGAAGAGGGAAAAACCGTGGCCCCCTACGATCACAGCGAATTCCGCTTCCGCCGTCTCCTCGTGCGGCGCGACGACGCGGGGCGCGCCTTGGCCGTCTCCGTCGCGGTCACGGGCCAGGATCACACAAAACGACCGAACCTTCAGATTCGTTTCGTGACCGACCGCGGGATCGCCCGCATCGTCGATGCGGCCGAGGCCGAGTTTCCCCTGGAACGCGACGAAACGGGAGAGATCGAGCCGCTCTTCGTGCGGGTCGAGGCCTTCGCCTATCCGGACACCCACGCGCGGGGAAAACCGCTCACGGCCGAGGCGCTGCGCCGGATGGATGTCTCGACGATATCGCTCCTGCACGACCACCTCCTGGAAAAAGGCCCCGGTTTTTTTGGCGGTCCCCACGAACTACGCGTCCCCGTTCCCATCGTCGACATGATCTTCTCACAGCCTTTCCGACGGCTGCGGAACGCATGAGGGACGGGTGCCCGCCGTCCCTTTTCACCTCTCCCGCTGCGGCGCAACCGGCAGTCCGGCGGCGATGGCGACCTGCCGCTGCGGACGGTCGAAGCTGAGAAAGGTTTCCGCTTTTCCCTCCACGGCGGTGGCGATGTGGAGCAGGTCGAACCCGCGCGCACCCGCGGCGGGGGTGTGCTCGGCGGCGAGGCGTCCGGCGAGATCGTGGACAGCGGTCCAGTCCACCGGCACCACGCGGAAAATGCCGTGCGAAAGGTTCTCCTCCAAGCGCTCCAGCATGGCGGCGGCTTCCTGTGCGGCGTAGCCTTTCTTCTTGTCGTGACGGTGCAGCCAGTTCTGAAAATGTACGCCTTGTCGAAATTCGTAGAGGACGAGGGTGGTGACGTCGATGGGAGCCGTGCAATCCGCCAGATACGCCAGAGCTGCAGGCGAGTTGTCCTGTTGTCGATGCACGGCGCAGAGGAAGGATGTTTCCGCGAAGACGTTCATAGATGCTCGTAGCCTTCGCGCTCGGCTTCCTCCATTTCGCGGACCTCTTCCGCCGTGAAGACGCGATCCCCCCAAGTCTCTCGCAGTTGCCGCTCGAAGTGGCCGGCGAGATCGTCGAACACGCTTGCGGCGGGTTTTTGCTCCGGCACGAGCCGGGCGACCACTTTACCTCGTTTGGTGATGGCGATTTCCTCACCGGCGCGGAGCCAGGTTTCGAGGAAGGGAAAGCGGGTGCGGAGGTCGCGGACGGTGGCCGTTTTCATAGTGAATCAAGATGATTCACAAAGAAGGAAAGGTCAAGCATTGGAGTCGGCCACCGCTCCCGTTCCTCACCGCCCCGGAACGACCTCTCGCGGGGCGACACCGATCTCGGCGGGCCGGGAGGGTTGCAGCCACACACCGTCGGGAGCGGCGAGGGAATCGGGGAGAACGAGGTCTTCGGGGTGGACCACGGGCAACACGATGCTGCTGGAATGCGCGTCGCCGTCGTGGGCGACGCGGATCTTCGTTTTGCCGGGCAGTGTCCCGAAGGCCCAGGGCCAGCCGTTGCTCCCCCCTCCGGGACCGGAGAGATTCACCCGCACTTGGGAGCCTTTGCGAAAAACATGGGCGAAGGGGAACAACTCGATGCGCAGAGCGGTCCACTCGCCGGGAGGGAGCGGTTTTGCCGCTGCTTTGGTATGCAAATGCACCGGCCGGATCGCGGTGCTGGCCGCCTCGTCGAGCGCCCGGTGGCTGGCGCGCAACCAACCGCTCTGGATGAGCATTTCGTGTCCGTCGGGCCGCAGCTCGGAGAGAGTGACCTGCAAATCGACGTCCTCCGCCTCGGCCGCGATCCAGAGGTCCACCGAACCGGGACCGGCCATCACGAGGGTGTCATCGAGCGGCTCCGAGGTGAAGGCGACGCGATCCTGCAACGGTTTGGTCCAACTGCCGGGCTTGGTGGTGTTGCTCGTGAAACTGCTGGAAGTGGCGTCACTGTCCGGGTCGTCGGGGGAAAGATCGGATCCGAACTCGAGGCGTCGGCCCTCGCCGGTCGCGGCGATGTCGGGGAGGGAAAACCGCCCCCGGACCTCGGCTTTGGAGTCGGCTTCGAGGAGGATGAGGCAGGAGTTTTGCGCTTCGTAGGCGGCAATTTTTTCGGCGGGAGATTCCCCCAGATAGAGGTCGAGAAACTCCGCGATCTCGTCCCAAACCGCCCCCGAGTAGTACTGGTGGAATCCGTTGATTCCGACCAGCCGCATCGGCGTGCCGGGGGCGAATTTTTGCTGGAGCATGGCCGGGCGGCCGCCGCACTGCGGGTCCTGCCAAGAAACCGTCTGGAGGGTCGGCACGGTGATCCGGTGGACGAGGGGTTCCGCCGAGATACTCCGCCAGTAGGCCTCGTCGAAGGGACGGGAGCGAATCGTCTCCAGGAGACTCACATTCTGACCGCGCAAACCCTGGTTCGCGGCCGCCACGGGATCGGATTGGATCCGGGCCATGACGTCCTCGCGCCGACTCGGATAGGCATTTTGCACGTCGCGTCCGGCACCCCAGATGTGTCCGAACCCCACGTTTTCGATACCGCCGGGGTAGAAAACATCGCGGTAGAGGTCTCCGACCACGGAACCGGCGACGATGGCGTCCAGCGAGGGCGGACGGGTCGAGGCGACGTAGAGCTGTGTCAGTCCCGGCCAGGACTGATCGCCGAGGGCCACGTCATCGACCCATTCCTGCGCCGAAAAGGCTTCGACCATGTCGTAGCCGTCGAGCCACACCAGCGGCTCCATGAAACGAAAGGCACCCCCCGAACAGGCGCTGCCGCGCAGGTTGACCCCCGCGACGGCGTAGCCGAGCGCGTTGAACTTTTCGAAGGCCTGATTCTGATGGCCCTTTTCATGTACCAACGCCGGCTGATAGCCCGAGTAAGTGATCACCAGATCGTAGGGACCCGAGCCGTGTTTTTCGGGATCGGGGAGGGTGACGCGGTAGCAGAGCAAGGTGCCGTCGCGCGTTTTGAGATACCCCTGGGTGGGCTCGAGCGTTTGTGCGGCGTAGAATTCCCGAGGGGGATGATCGTCCGGGTGGAGGACGCGCACCGTCTTTTCCTCACCGGCGACGGTGACGTGATACCCTCCGGCGGGCGGGACATCGACAAGGATCAGCCCCCCGGAGGAATCGGTCCGCCCCGCGGCCTCGAAGCCGTCCGGTCCGCGCACCGACACTTCGCTATCGGGCGTCGCATGGATGAGGTGGATCTGCCCGACGCTGCCCCTCACGACGAGCGGGAGAGCGGGGATCGCTTTCTCCGAAGTCCGGTTCTGCGGCTCCTCCAACGGCGGTGCCGCCGCGTCGGCGATGCTCCCCGGGGGAGAAACCGCGAGGCAGAGCGGGAGACAGAGAGAGAGGACGCGGGCCGCGCGACGCCGAAAATTTCTTGCTTGTTCCATACGGTTTGCTTGGGATGATTGCCGGGGATTCCCTTTTCCGCCGCCAAGCGGCATGATTCTTTTGTGTCCGAACGAATCTTTTCTCTTATTTTGTCAGCCAAACCGCAATCGAAATCGCACTTTCTCCATGACGACTCCGCTTTCCTCCCGCCGTTCTTTTTTCAAAACGTCCTCGGCCCTGGCCGGGGGGTCGCTGTTGGCTTCCGCCGCTCTGGCGCGGGGTGCGGAGAAAGAGGCCCCGCTGCTGGTCTATGTGGGGACTTTCAGCTCGCCGCTTGAGGATATGCCGCCCACCCAGGTGGATCTGCCGCCGGGCAACGGGCGCGGCATCCACCTGTTCGAGATGGACCGCGCCACCGGGGCGCTCGCTCCCGTCGGGATTCACGAGATGGGGATCAGCCCGAGTTGCCTCGCTCTCAACGCGGCGGGGACTCGTCTTTATTCCGCCAACGAGACGGACCGGCGCAACGCGGAGAACGAGGGCAGCGTGAGCTCTTTCACGCTGGATCCCGAGACGGGGGAACCGACGCCGCTCAACACCGTGCTTTCGGGCGGGGCGGGTCCGACTTATCTCAGTTTTCATCCCTCGGGGAAGTATCTGTTCGTGGCGAATTACTTCGGCGGTTCGGTCGCGGTGCTGCCGGTCCGGCCCGACGGCAG
>JAAYAT010000098.1 GCA_012719225.1 Verrucomicrobiaceae bacterium | reverse complement strand
CAAATTTGCGCTGGCGGGAGAGTGCGAATCCCTCATAACCCAGGAGCGGGTGCGCTTCTGTTGAGTCAGAGATGAACGGATCTGCATCCGGATTCGGATCATACGAGAGCGAAGAGAACGGCATGCGGTCGGGGTCGGAAGCAAGATCGGAGATTTGAGACTTGAGATCTTCGATCTTTTCATGATCGACGTTGGCGAACCAGTTGGTGACGTCGGCCTGGCTAAAGCAGACGCGCGGCAGTTTTTGCGTGGTGGGGCCGGAAATGAAGTGGTTGGCGTCGAGAAAGCCCGAGACGTCGAAGACCGCGAAGGCGATACGGGTGCCGGTGTCTTTCCACGGCGCGCTGTTGTCTTGTCCCGGCGGATCGATCTCTTGCCAGCCGACGCGGAAAGGGCGCGCACTGGAGGCGTCGAGGTCCAGCGCGTTGGTCAGGGCCGGCGGAATCAGGCGCAGGACGTCGGGCTTCAACAGGTTGGCGGTCCATGCCGCGGCGAAATCATTGGAGGCCAGCAGGGGGGAAGCCAGAACGCCGCGCGTCTGGAAGGTGTGGTCGCGGGAGATGTTCGCGTCGCGCTCCCACCGTTCGGAGAACCAGGCGCCGACCGGAGCGAGGCGCTGAGGCGGGATGTATTCGACGGTCTCTTCGGCGGAGAGCGGGACCTCGGTGAAATTGGTGTAGCAATACGCGCTTTCGATCGTCTGCATGGCCAAGTGCAACGCCTCGTGAAGCTGGTCGCGCGTGGCGAGACGGTGGGTTTTGGCGGCGGCGGTCTGCTGCTGGAGACGGGTGGCGACCAGGAAGGTGACCGCCATGACACTGAGCACCGTCAGGATGCCGAGCGTGACCAGCAGCGTCGCGCCGCGACGGGGATTTTTTAACGCAGAGACGCAGAGACGGGGAGATGCAGGGGAAAAGGAGGAAGGAGGAGGGAGGAAGGAGGATTTTTTAACGCAGAGGCGCAGAGGCGCAGAGGCGCAGAGGAAGTGATGGTCCGGGCGGTGTCGAGGAGACTCAATAATCTCCGCGTCTCTGCGTCTTTGCGTCTCTGCGTTAATGAACAGAGACGTTGAGCGTTGAATGTTCGGTCGGGGTTTCATGGCAGACGTGAACCTCCGGCTTGTGGAAGAGTGATACGGCGGGAGACGAGGGTGCCGAGGAATGCTTTCAGATAACGATCTTTTGGGGTGTCCTTGTCGCGGAGGGGTTCATACGCGGCCCAGTCCTGCTGATCGCACAACCGAAGCTGACGAATATCCACCTGATCGGGTAAAACATCCGAATAGAGACGACTGACGGGAAGGGGGGGGAGATGCAAATCAGGATCGGGGTCCGGGGCAGATGGAAGCGCATTCGGGTATTTGCCAGGATCGTTCATGCGAATGAGCGTGCGCGGGAGTGTGGCGGCTATGATGATGTCTGCGCGTTCGGCGAGGAGTTGCCATTGCCAGACATCCGGGTATGTGGCCCCCGGTTCGTTGCGGGCGAATTTCAGGATTTTGTCGTGCTCGTCTTTTGTAAGTTTGTTTTTGTACCCGTCTACCAATTTGCCAATGCTTTCGGAAGTGTTAAATCCTGACGTTACGATCGGAAAAACGTGGCGCAGAAGGGCGTTGTCATAATACGTGTAGAAGACGGCGTCAATGGAACGTCGTTTCTCTGACAAGGGAACAGGGGAATGAACGGATGCGTGGCGCACAAAGCCCAGGATGGTGTAGACCTTGCTCGGGTCCGGTTTGCCCGGTATGTCCGGTAAAGACTCGAGAATAAAGATGGGATAGTCATTTATGTTTACGCTGACCGCCTGAACCAGATCATCGGCGATGAGGTCGGTGATCGCGAGGGCGGCGGTCTGCTCTTTTTTTTGGCTGTGCGAGGCGGACCACATCTCGGTAGCGCTGTTCAGGACGGTCATCAGGATGCCGAGGATCACGACGAAAAGCGAGAGGGCCGCCACCAGCTCGATGAGGGTGAAGGCGTTATTGCGACCACGGAGGGGACGCAATAAGGAAGGAGGAAGGAGGAAGGAAAAAGGAGAAAGGAGGAAGGAGAAGGGAGGAGGGGAGAACGCTGAACTCAGAAGGGCGGACAGGGAAAACTTCGGCGTTCGGCGTTCATTCTCCGCGT
>JAAYAT010000097.1 GCA_012719225.1 Verrucomicrobiaceae bacterium | reverse complement strand
GACGAGGCCGCACTGATCGAGGTCTGGGCGATGTAGCCTTTGCGCGGCTTGCGGGGGTCGTCGCGCCGGTCGTGGGTGAGGGAGAGTCCGATATGGTGGGATAGATAGTGTCTGTCCCCGAGGTAAAGAGGGTCGATCTCGGCGTCGTGGACATCGGTGTAGGCGGCTTCGCCGAAGAGGGCGATGGAGTCTTTTCGCTGTCGCCCGAATCGTTTGCTCATCTCGTAGCGCCCCCCGGTCTTGAATTTTTCGTAGCCTTCCTCGTCGCGATTGATCGCAAAAATTCCCGCGCGCATCTGGTAGTCGCTGTCGAGGAACCACGGGTCGACGTAGTCCACTTCGCCGCGGGCACCGCGCATCGACATTTCGATGGCCGCGTCGATCCGCCGCACGCTCCCGAAGAGGTTCAGGTTGCGGAACTCGAAACCACCCACGGCGCCCTCGTAGTTGGTGAAACCGCCGTAGACCCCGAGGGTGCGGGAGTAGCCCTCTTCCACCTCGAGGTCGAGCACGTAGCTGCCGTCGTCCTGCTCCACCACATCCGTTCGCACCGTTTCGAAGGCACCGGATTGCAGCAGTTCATTGACGAGGGCGTTGGTTTTTTCGGGCGAGTAGGGATCGTCGATGAGCTTGCCGAAGTGACGGTCGAAAAAGGAGGTGTTGACCTTGTCGTTGCCGTGGACGCGCAAGCCGGAGAGTGTCACGGGATCGCCCCAGTTGGCGTCCACGCTCAGGTTGACGCGCTCCCGTCCGTCTCGCATGACGGTGTCGGATTCCATCACGGTGACGTCGGCGTAGAAATACCCGGCGTCGACGGCGGCCGCGCGGAGGCGTGAGGCGATGTTGGCCGGGACCGCACCGGTGAAGGTCTTTCCGCCGAACTCGGAACGGATCTTCGCGTACTCCCCGGCGACGGCGGGAACGGGGGAATCGGGAAAAGTGATCTCCCCGACTTCGCTGCGGATGCCCTCGACCACGGTCACGGTGAGATTGGCCCGGTTGGCGGTGAAGGTGGTGGCGAGGTCCGTTTCAACGTGGCGGAACCCCAGCAGTTGGTAAAAGGAAGCGAGCTTGCCTTCTCCCTGCCGGATGTCGTGAGCCACGTAGGGGATGGTCTCTTCGGGACTTTTTTCCAGTCGGCTCCGCGTCGTCGAGGTGAGCAACTCGACCACCGCGGGGGTTTCCAGCGCGGTGTTCCCCCGCACCGTGATGTCGCCGATCATCATCGCGTTCCCTTCGGATACGGTCAGGAGGATACGGGCGTTGTCCCCGGTGCCTTCGACCTTCCAGTCCACCGAGGCACCTTTGTAGCCCTGCTCGCGGATCGCGTTTTCCAGGAAAAAGGCGAGGTCGTCGGCGCGGGCCATGGAGACGCCGCTGGATTCGATGAACTCCAGCGGCGAGCGGATCCATTCCACCGCCTCTTCGGGGCGGATCGACTGCAAGCCGGTGATGCGGACGAGATCGCTCGCTCCGAGGGGAGCGGACGCGAGGAGGCCTCCCGCCGCGAGGGCGAGGCACAAGGGAAAAAGTGATGTTTTGAAAATCCCCATGGTGCGAGGGTGGTCCGGCGTCGTCACCGGAAACGGAACACATACTTCAAGAGCGCCCGATAGTCACTGTCGGCATCCACATCGCCGACAAAAAAGAGTTGTTTCCAGAGTCGAATCTTGCCGCCGAAGGTCTGCTCGCCGGTCTCCTGATTGACCCGGCCGAGTTCCAGTTCGGTTCGTTTCTCCAATTCGTCGAGCAGGGTGGGCTCGCCGTCCAGCTTGTTGTCTCTTTTTCGCAAATTCTTGAGAAAGAGGGTGGCGGCTTTGGACGCCGCCATCGAGCCGGGATCCTCGCCGACCAGCTCGTCTCGCGTGGTTCCGGTCGCGAGCAGGGTGAGAATGTCCTCGCTGGGGAGCGGCGGGATGCTGGTGAGCACGTATTGCGGCGAGAGGATGCGGTTGAAGAGGTAGATGCTGATTTGGTAGCGGTCCGCCTTGCCCCGCGCCTTGAACTCGATCGCTCCGTTGAATCCGGTGCTCTCGTCAAAAACGATCCGGCCCGTCTCCACATCGATCTGGCTGAAGGGCAGATTCAGTTCGCCCTCGGCCATCTCGACAAAGCCGACCGGGTGGGGACGACCGAGCGTTCCCAGGATTTTGAGATCGGCGGCGATGGAGGATTCGGCGAGATTGCTGCGAATGAGAAAGGGATCTTTGGTGTGAACGCGCAGATCCACGGTCCAGTCGCGGAAGGGGGCGATGTCGAGGCCCACGTTCAGGTCGGGCACGGAGGGACCGCCGCCGCCGGGAGTGCGCTCGACCGTCGGCAGCACCGAGGTGTTCCGCGCCGGCATTCCGATGGGAAGGAGATCGAAATTTTTGAAATAGCGGCTGTTGGTGATCCCGATTTCCCCGGTCAGATTCGCCCGGGAAAACGGACCCTCGAGCTGGATCGCGAGGTCGGTGCGCACGCTCACGTCGGTGTTGCGGAAGACGAGGACTTCGCTGCCCTGGAGGTCCAGTCGCAGGACGGGCTCCTCACCCGGAGCGAGGAGCGCTTCGCCGCTGCCTTCGACGATGCCCCCGGCGACGATGGCGTGGAGCCTTTCCAGGAGAAAGCGGTTGTCCTCGAAACGGGCCGAGAGATCGATGTCGCGGAGCGAGGGGGCGTTGCGGTCCGCCAGGCGCAGACGATCCACATCAAGGAGCCCGCTGCCGCGAATTTCGGGCTTTGCCAGGGTGCCCTCGACCGCGGCGTCGATGGCGATCTCGCCAGTGATGGATTCGATCGCCGGGATCTGTCCGGCGAGAAAGGCGAGAGAACTGCGCTCCATCTTCGCCGTGAGAGCGATCGTCTCGTCGGTCACCTTCCGCTCCCCGCGAGCCCACGCCGCCGGATGGAAGGGCAGGGAGGCGTCGATGAGGAGCGGTTGGGTCTCGGGATGTTCGTATTTTCCGGTGAGGGAGAGATCCTCGGCAACCCCCGCCACTTCGAGCGCGAGACGTCCGGCCGCGAGGGGGGCCGATTCTCGCGGCACGAGGATGCGGTCGAAGAGCAGATCCGCGCGCAGGTCCGGAGCGAGCGGTGTCCCCCCAGCCGCGAGATCGAGGGAGAGATCCCCCCGGACCGGGCTTTCCGCGAGGAACAGGCGGGAAAGGGTTTCCACGGGGAGGCTTTGGATCCGCAGGGAAAGGTCGAGGGGGCTTTCTTGGGAAAACCAGAGCTCCGGGGTCAATTTGGCGCGGTCGAGGGGCACCCCACCGGAGAGGGTCAGGACTTCGCGGTCCTCGCTCCGTCCCCGCCAGTCGACGAATGTCAGGCGGTTTTCGCGCCACTCCACCGCCCCGTCGAGGGTGAGGGGGCGGCTCGTGAGTTTCACCGTTGGAAAATCCGCCGATGTTCCGGTGTAGGTCCCGTCGAGGGCGAGATCGACGGGTTCTCCGCCCTCGGCGAGGGTGAGATCGTCGGCGGTGAAGAAGAGATCCCCGGCGTGTTCCTTTGCGGCGAAATCGCCCCGCCCCTCCCAGTTCAGGACGGTGCGGGCGGGGAGCAGCGCGGTGATGGCGCGGCCCTTGAGAAGGTGGTGCAACTTGCTTCCGGGCGAGGCCAGATCGGCGTCGAGGCCGAGCTGACCTTCGTAGTGGTGCTCTTTGAGATGGAATCGCCCGTCCGCGGTGATGGCATTTTTGGCGTCCAATCCGACCGCGAGATCCAGCTCCACCCGGTCCGTCTCGGGGATCTCCGCCCGGAGGGAGAAACGCTCGAAGACCTCTCCCTCGATCGCCAGGGTGTCCGAGGTCACCGCTAGCGAACCTCCCGTGAGAGAGCCGTTTGTCAGGGTGATCGCCTCGGCGGACGCGTCGAGCGCGCCGGCGAGGGGAAATCCCTTCAGCGACGGAGGCGCGAAATCCCGCAGGAGCGGCGCGAAATCCTCCACCGCGAGCGCGGCGTCGGCGCGGAGAGGGCGGGTTTTCAGGTCGGCGAGGCTGCGGGCGTCGCCGAGCGCGTAGCGGGTTGTCGCGGTGAGGGTGGTGCCGGACTGCTCGAAGCGGAGTTCGCCCAGGACGGGGCGGGACGGGTCGTCCACGTCGGTGACGGCTTTCAGGGAGAGATTTTCCAGAGCCATGTCGTTCCAGCGCAGTCCGCTGACGAGGGCGTCGAGGCGGGCGTCCCAGGTGGATGGATTCCGCACGTCGCCGTCCAGCCCGAGAGTCACGGTGACGGTGGCTTCGGGGTCGGGGCCGGCCGCGGCAACCGTGGCGGTGGTGCTGTCGGAATCCGCCGTGTCCGCCGTGGCGACCGCTGCCTGATCGGGACGGAAGGCGAAACGACCGTCGAGATCGATCTGGTCAAAGGTCCCTTTTCCGGTGAGTTGTCCCTGCAAGGTTCCGGCGAGGGGAGGTTTTTCCGCAAAAAACCGGGTCACTTCCTCAAGGGCGAGAGCGTCCAGGGTCAGATCGAGATCAAGCGGTCCCGGATGGGCGAGAAAGCCGCCCTCGCGGCCGGGTTCCAGGGGGATCGTCGCGACGAGGGAGAGGGGAGTGCGCTCCGCGCGGGTCAGTTTCCAGTCGGGCAGGGAAAGCTCTTTTCCATCCCAGGCGGCGGTGCCAGCGAGGGTGACATCCCCGGCGCTGAGTTGCAGGGATTCGAGAACGGCGGAGCTTCCCTCGTAGTGCGCCGCGAGGGTTCCGCTGATCGGCTCGCCCGCGCCGACGACGAAAGAGGCCAGATCGAGGGCCAGTTCGCCGCGATGCTCTTTTTCCCGAAGGCTTCCCGCGCCTTTCCATTCCAAGGTCGCGGCACCGCCGAGACCGGTGATCCCGAGATCGGTGAGAACCGCGCCGAGTCGGGCGGAGGTGTCGATTCCGACGCGGGTTCCGGCTTCGTAGGCGAGTTGCGCGAGATCGAACCGACCCTCTATCCGCACTTGATTGGCCGGGTCCAGCCCGACTTCGGCGGCGAAGCGCAGGTGATCGTCCGACGCCACATTGGCCGCAATTTGTGTTTCGGTAAGGGAAATGCCATCCCACGTGAGATTCTCCGAGGCGAGGAGCAGGGCACCCGACTGGATCGTCTTTCCACCGACGAGCTGAACATCCCGCGCGGTGATCGAGAGTGCGCCGTCGAGCGGGACTTGATCGGTGAAGTCCGCCACGAGTTCCCCGATCGAGGGGATCTCCGCCTGCAACCCGAGCGTGAGCGGCAGTTCGGCGAGGTCGTCGAGAGAGGCGGCTTTTTCCAGGGGCATCGACGCGTTCAGGCGCACGGTGCTGCGATGGCGGGCCGCTTCGAGTTGAAGTTGATTGTCCGTCAGGAGGAGCACGAGGGTGTCCACTCCCGGATCGCCCCACCCGGTTCCCGAGGCGATGAGCTTGCCCTGGATGTTCCAACTCGCCGGAGCGCCGAAATCACCGGAAAAGCGCAGGTCGAAATCCGTCAGCGAGCCCCGCAAGCGCGACTCCTCTCCCGACGGCAGGGGAAGGACGAGCTGGTCCAGAGAAATTCGCGATCCCGGCCGCAGACCGATCGTCGCTTCGCCGGACGAACGGAACGAGGCGGTCAGCATGCCGTCGCCCGCGCGGAGGAGGGCATCGACCGCCCAGAGCCCGGGACTGGTCTCGGCGACACTCAGTTTTTCCAAGGTCGCGTACTGCAGCAGGGGAAGGGGACCGAAGGTGAGTTCGTGCTCCCCGCGGCTCAGAACCGCCTCGATGGTTTCCAGCGGCGTCTGGCCGGGGAGATTCACTTTGCCGATGGAGAGTTTTCCGTCGGTCGCGTCGGGCGTGGCGAGGGTGAGATTCTCCACGGCGAAGGTCGTGTCGCCCTGATGGACGAAAACGGTCAGGTCCTCGATGCGAATGTCGCTCTCCAGCAGATTCCAGAGAGGGCTGTAGTCGTCGGGGGATTCTCCCGGCTCCTTGGCGGGGCGGCTTTTTTCCTCCGCAACGTCTTCCGTGGGATCGGGCAGATACAGGTCGAGCCGCGCTTTCTTGATCCGCACCGTTTCCAGCCAGGTGAGCTTCGCGGTGTTGCGGATGAGGTCGAGGGTGTCGTATCCGACCGAAAATTCCTCCACCGTGAGCGAAGTCGTCCCGCCGCCTTCTCCGGAGAAATTGATTCCGTTGAGAGTGAAGCCGGACCAGAGATTTCCCCGGATATCAAACCCGCCCGTGAGTCCCTGGGATCCCGCGGCCTTTTCGGCGGCGAATCGGGCGAGCATGCGGAAGCCCGGTCCGTTGAGGAAGAGGGCGAAGAGCGGGAGAAAGACAAAAAGGAAAAAAAGCAGCGAGACAAGACATCCCCGCCGCTTCTTCTTTTGGGGAACGGGAAGATCGGGCTGCGGTGCGGGCAATTCGTCGAGATCGGACATCGGAGGAGGGAGGGATGCCGTATCGCCGGGGAGGCAAAAACACGCGGAAAGTCGGGTTTTCACCGCCGCTATGGCTTACATGTGCTGAAGCAACACTGAAACCCACAATCCGCGATGCGCAATTCGCAAGTGAGAGGAATGCCCCCATGGCCTCCGCCCCAACCGCCGGAACGGGCCCGGAGACCCGTTCAAGCGAGGCGACTCGCCAAACCACTCAGCGCTGCTTGAGAAAGGCGATCAGGTCGGCCATTTCCTCCTTGGTGATGGCGGCCTCCAGTCCCACCGGCATCAGGGACATCCCCGTCGAGGTGAGGGACTTGACCTCCG
>JAAYAT010000010.1 GCA_012719225.1 Verrucomicrobiaceae bacterium | reverse complement strand
TCCTGTTCGGACGAGCCAGAACGGGCCACGGGCAGGATGACCGTGATACTTTTCGCCCGGTTCACAACGCCGGTGATGAGAGGGCGGTGAAGATCGTAAGAAATGTTGCCCGCCCCCCCCGGGGGCCTAACTTCTAACTTCTTACCGACCCTCTTCGATGAGTGACCGAAGAGGGTGCTGCGGGGGAAAACGACAAGCGCCGCGGCGGATTATTTCGCCTCGGCTTTGAGTGTGTTGTAGAGTTCGAAAGCCTCCTCGGGTTTCATTCCTTCGTGGACGACGCCGCGAACGGCTTTCATCATCGGAATGGGGGCTTCGGACTGGAAGATATTGCGGCCCATGTCGACGCCCGAGGCACCCTGCTCGCAGGCCTGGTAGGCCATCTTCAGCGCGTCGAGTTCGGGGCGTTTTTTTCCGCCGGCGATGACGATGGGGACGGGGCAGCAGCTCGTGATGGTCTCGAACTCCTCGTCGGTGTGGTAGCATTTGAGAATGTGACAACCGAGCTCGGCCATGATGCGGGTGGCGAGGCGGAAGTACTTCGGCGTGCGCTCCATGTTGGTGCCCACCGCGACGACGCCCATCACCGCGATGCCGTAGCGGTTGGCCTGGTCGATGAGACGGGTCATGTTCTGGAGCGTGTTGCGCTCGTGCTCGGAACCGATGAAAACCTGCACCGCTAGGACGCTGGCGTTGAGCCGTATCGCTTCCTCGATGGAGCAGGCGAGGACTTCGTCGCTGAGGGAGTCGGGGCGGGCCATGGAGGTGCCGCCGGAGGCGCGCAGGGCGATCGCCTTTTGAGTGCTGGCGGGGATGATGGCGCGCTGGATCCCGCGGGTCAGCATGAGGCAGTCGCAATAGGGTTCGAGCGGCAGGATCGTCTGATCGACGCGCTCCAGTCCGGTGGTGGGGCCTTGGAAGTAGCCGTGGTCGAAGGCCAGCATGATGGTGCGGCCGTTCTTGGGATTGAAGACTTTGGAGAGGCGGTTTTTGAGTCCCCAGTCGTATTGGTGGGAGCCTTTCAGGAAAAAGCCGGGGGCCTCCTGTTGGGTGTCGGTGAAGTACTCTTTTTCCTTCTTTTCCTGCGTGGTTCCGTCGAGATCAGCCATGGTGGTATTTGCGGGTTGGTAATAAAAAGAAGAGTTTCGCGGGAGGGAGGCGGGGGGTCAATATCCAATTGCGCCGGGCTTGAGTCGGTTTGGTGGGGATTCCCGGAGCGGGCGGAGTGGGGGAACCGGGGCGGGAGGCAGGTTATTTGGCGTTGGCCCGGGCCGCCTTGGCCACGGCGGCGGCGACGGGATTGATCGCGGGTCGCTCCAGTCGCATCGTCACGGAACCGGCCTTGGCTGGGGCGGCGGGGACCCGGTCGTGGATCTCGTGGACGCGCACGAAGCGGACCCGGGCGGTGCCGCCGAGGAGAAGGGTGTCGCCGTCGCGGAGCGCACGGGGATCGGGACCGAGCGTCTCGCCGTTGAGCCGGGTGCCGTTGGTCGATTCGAGATCGCGGACCTCGTAGCCGCCCGCGGCGGTGCGGCGCAACTCACAGTGGCGGGCCGAGACCGCATCCTCCGTGACGACGATGGCATTCCCCTCGACCCGTCCGAGGCGAATCGTGGCGGAGTTCAACTGGTAATACCGGGGCGGGCAATCCGGAAGCTCGACGACGAGATTGTGGAGAAGGCGGGAGGACATGATGCGAGGCGGCCAGAGTAGGGAAGCGCCGCCGATCTTGTCAATCAGGAAGCTTTTTAGCGATTAGCTTTTTTGCTCTTTAGCGGCTTCGGCCCCAAGGAGGGGCGCTTTTCTAGCGCCCGGCAGTGGTCCTGTCGGATAGGCTTCGTCGGGGCTTGGCAAAGCCCCGTTCCTTGGGCTGGCGCTGGAATCACGTTTGGCCTCCCTACGTCCTCACCCCGCCGCTGCCCGGATCGACTCCAGTTCTTCCCAGCGGGCGTAGAGGGCGAGCACCGATTCCTTTTTTTGCTCGAGTTCGGCGATGAGCGCGGGGGCCTCGACCGCGTGGGTGATGTAAAACGCGGGGTCGTTCAGTTTTTCTTCGAGCGCGGCGACTTCGTCCTCGGCGGCGAGGATGACCTCCTCCATCGTCTCGAGTTCGCGTTCCTCCTTCCACTTCAGTTTTCTGGGTTTGTCGGAGTCGGAGGCGGCTCTGCCCGGTTTGGGCGATTTCGCCGGTTTGGGTTTCGCGGCCGACTCGGAGGCGCGGCGTTTTTCGAGGTAATAGGAGTAGTTGCCTTCATTGACGGAGATCCCTCCCTGGCCGTCGAAAACGATGACGCGGTCGCAGACCCGATCGAGAAACCAGCGGTCGTGGCTCACGACGAGGGCGGTGCCGTCGAAGTTGATGAGCGCCTCTTCCAGCACGCGCAGGGTCTGGAGATCGAGGTCGTTGGTCGGTTCGTCGAGGATCAGGAAATTGCCGCCGCGGCGCAGGATCTTGGCGAGGAGGACGCGGTTCTTTTCCCCGCCCGAGAGATTGCCGACGCGGTCGTTGATGCGCTCGTTGGTGAAAAGAAAACGGGCCAGGTAGGAGCGCACCGAAAGGGACTCCTCGCCGAATTTCACGGTATCGAGTCCCTGGGAGACTTCTTCGAGGACGCTGTTGTCCTCGTTCAGTTCCAGGCGGGTTTGGTCGACGTAGTTGAACTCGGTGCGTTTCCCCATCCGCCGGGTTCCGGTGGTCGGTTCGAGGGTGCCGAGAATGAGGCGTAGCAGGGTGGTTTTGCCGGCTCCGTTGGGACCGACCACGCCGATGCATTCCCCGGCCTTGCATTCGAGGTCGAGGCCGAGGAAAAGGGGCTCGCGTTCGTAGAAAAAACCGACTTCCTGGAGATCCACGACCACGTTCGCCAATTTCGGCGGTGGGGGGATGACCAACTCCATGTCGAGGTCCTTCTCGGGCGCTTTCTGGGCTTTCACCGCGTAAAAGTTGTCGAGTCGGCTGCGCTGTTTCGTCCCGCGCGCCTTCACTCCGGCGCGGACCCATTCGATCTCGCGACTGAGGAAGCGCTGGCGCTTGTGCTCCACCGCCTGATCCCGCTCCTGACGTTCCTCTTTGGCGATGAGATAATCGCTGTAGTTGCCGTCGTGGGAGAAGAACCGTCCGTCGGCCAATTCGACGATGCGCGTGGCGATGCGGTCGAGGAAATAGCGGTCGTGGGTGACGAAAAGGCAGGCGCTTTTCGACTCGGCGAGATAGCCTTCGAGCCAGGCGATGGCCCCGGCATCGAGGTGGTTGGTCGGTTCGTCGAGAATGAGCAGGTCGGGCTGGGCGAGGAGGGCGCGGCAGAGACCGACGCGGCGTTTTTCTCCTCCGGAAAGTTCCTTCACGAGACGATGCCCCGGGGGAGCGGCCAGTTCCCGCATCAGCGTCTCGATGCGGTTCTCCAGATTCCATCCGTCTCCATGCTCAATCGCGGCGAGGAGCCGGTCGGTCTCGGTGTGGCTGAGGGTGTCGTGTCCGTTCTCGTAGCGAGCTATCATCGCGATGAGTTCGGCGGCACCGTCGCGGATATTGGCCTCCACGGTACTGTCCTCGTCGAGCTGGAACTCCTGCGGCAGATACCCGATGACGAGGCCCTGCTTTTTCGAGACAGTTCCCGCGTCGGCCGTTTCCTCTCCGGCGACGATACGGAGAAAGCTCGATTTTCCGCATCCGTTTCGCCCTACCAAACCCACTTTCTCCCCGGGGTAGACCGCCAGGGTCGCCGCATCGAGCACCGCCTGGTTCCCGAAGGAGAGGTGGAGTTCCGAGGCGGAAAGGACGGCGTCGTTCTGATTCGAGGGATGGGCCATGGAAGGGGAAAAGACGGCGAATGTAGGCG
>JAAYAT010000096.1 GCA_012719225.1 Verrucomicrobiaceae bacterium | reverse complement strand
CTCAAGCCGGGAGGCGCTCGATTTCGGCTCCGAGATCGATGAGTTTGTCGTCGATGTGTTCGTAGCCGCGGTCGATGTGGTAGACGCGTGAGATCTCGGTAGGGCCTTTGGCGGTGAGGGCGGAGAGGACGAGGGCGGCGGAGGCGCGCAGGTCGCTGGCCATGACGGGGGCGGCGCTGAGTTGTTCGACTCCGTGAATGATCGCGGTGCCGTCTTCCACGGTGATGTTGGCCCCCATACGTTTCATCTCGGAGGCGTGCATGAAGCGCTGCGGGAAAATGGTGTCGCGGACCACGCTGGTCCCGGGGGTGACGGCGAATAGCGAACACATCTGGGCCTGCATGTCGGTGGGGAAGCCGGGATAGGGTTCGGTGGTGATGTTGGCTCCGACGGGGTTTTCGGCGCGTGTGATCGTCAGGGTGGTCTTGGAGGTCTCGATGTCGCAGCCGCAACGGCGCAGCACGTCGGTGATGCTGATGAGATGCTCGGGATTGACCCGTCTCAGGGTGATGCTGTCTTTGGCGGCCATGGCACCGGTGACCATGAAAGTGCCCGCTTCGATGCGGTCGGGGATGACGGTGTGCTCGACTCCGCCGAGTTCGCCGACCCCTTCGATTTCGATGCGGGGGGTGCCGGCCCCGGAGATTTTGGCCCCCATGGCGATGAGAAAATCGGCCAGATCGACTACTTCGGGTTCGCAGGCGGCGCCGGTGATGACGGTGGTACCCTTGGCGAGGACGGCGGCCATCATGACGTTGTCGGTGCCGAGCACGGTGGCGCCGTGTTTGCCGCTCATGTCGATGGTTTTTCCGGTGAGTCCGTAGCGGGCCTCGAGGTGGACGTTGCCTCCGTCGACGGCGGCGTCGGCACCGAGTCCGGCGAGTCCGCGCAGGTGGAGGTCGATGGGGCGGTCGCCGATGACACAACCGCCCGGCAGGGAGACGCTGGCGCGGTTGTGACGGGCCAGGAGCGGTCCCATGACACAGACGGAGGCCCGCATTTTGCGCACGAGATCGTAGGGGGCCTCGTGGCTGCGGAGTTTCTCACAGCGGATCACCACGGTGCCGCTGGCGCGCTCGACCTCGGCCCCGAGGTTTTGCAGGATCTGCAGCATGTAGTTGGTGTCCGAAACGTCGGGGACCCGGCGGATGACGCATTGTTCGCGGGTGAGCAGGGTGGCCGCGAGAATGGGTAGCGAGGCGTTTTTCGAACCGCTGATGTTGACGCTTCCTGCGAGTGAGCTGCCTCCGTGGACGATGAATTTTTCCATTTCGCTATCTTGAAAATACGGTTTCCTTAATAAAAAGAACCCCGCTGGGGGGATTTTACGCGCATCGGGCGGATTTGGTAGCAAAAAGAAAGCGTTCGATGCCGCCGATGTCGGAGTGAATTTCGACCTCGTCGTAGCCGAGGTCTTCGGCGAGGAGACGGAGGCTCGCGGCCTGGCCGATGCCGAATTCCATCGCGAGGAGTCCGCCGGGCGCGAGGCGGGCGGGGGCGTCGCGGAGGCATCGCTCCATGATTTCGGTGCCGACGGGGCCGCCGTAGAGGGCGAGGGCGGGGTCGCGGCGGACTTCCCGACTGAGTTCGGTCTCGTCTCCGGCGGGGATGTAGGGGAGATTGGCGACGATGAGATCGTAGCGGTCGTCGATCGCGGAAAAGAGGTCGCTCTCGACGAAGCGGATTCCGTCGTCGTCGCCGGGCAGGACGGCGAGGTTTTCCCGTGCCAGGGAGAGGGCTTCGGGAGAAATGTCGGCCAGGGTGACGCGGGCGTTTTGGTTTCGGAGACCGTGGGCGAGGGAGAGTCCGATGACCCCGGAGCCACAGCCGAGGTCGAGGATGGCGATGTCGGGCGGCCACTCGCGGGCGAGGAGCCGGCGGGTGAGGTCCTCGGTTTCGGGGCGGGGGATGAGGGCGCGTCCGTCGGTGGCAAAGTCGAGGTCGCAGAACTCGACCGTGCCGAGGAGGTGCTGGAGCGGCTCGCCGCGTCCGCGTCGTTTCGTGAGGTCGCGCAGGGTGTCGAGCCGGTTCTCGGGGATGTCCCGGTCGAAGTCGATGTAGAGCTGCATGCGGTCCACCTTGAGGACGTGGGCGATGAGCCATTCCATGTTGAGACGGGCTTCGTCGACTCCGTGTTTTTGCAGATACTCCGTCCCTTTTTTCAGGGTGTCGAGAATGGTCGCCATGGCACGATCAAAGGAACCCTCAGAAACCGAAGCGGCTGGCGGGAAGCGGACGCGTTTTGAAGAGGGAGAAGGGCGGGGTGGTCACGTCTTTGCCGCTGTTGAAGAAGGGGGTGCGGTGGAGTTGGCTGCTGAAAAAATGGAGGAGTCCGTCGGAGCCGATGGTGAGTCCGCCCGGCCACATGATGCGCGGGTCCTCGACGAGGAGGCGGAGATTGAGGAAATTTTCCTCGGGAGCGACGTAGTCGATGGAACCCCGCGAGATGTCCCCGAAGTAGATGCGTCCCTTCGAGTCTATCGTCATGCTGTCACAGATGGGTTTGGGGGAGACGCCGGTGACCTGGCTGGCGAGGACGTGGGGCAGGATCGCGGGGTCGGTGAGCAACTGGGTTTTGATCTTGTAGAGCGAGGCGCCGTTGCGGGGACCGTAGTAGAGCCATTCGCCCTTGCGATCCACCGCGATGGGGTTGACCCCGGTGAGAGGGGAGGCGATGACGCCATCGGGGCGGCGCACTTCGATGGGTTGGCCGTTGATTTTCAGTTCCAGGGCCGGATCCATCTGGACGGAGCGATCCCGTTCGAGGACGCGGCGGGTCAGGCCGGTCTGGGTGTCCACGACGATGATGGCCGAACTGATCCCGTCGGCGGGATCGGCGATGTAGATGTAGGGACCGACGGGGTCGAGGGCGATGTTGGTGAGGTAGGAGTTCGGCGTGAGGACGAGGGCGTCGAGGACGATGCTCTTGAAATGTTCGTCCCGTTTGGTGTCCCAGGCGACCAGTTTGGCCCCCGTGCCGGAGCGGCGACCGTTGTCCAGCATCCAGACGATGCCCCGCGAATCGCAGGCGATCCCGAGGACAGAATCGAGGAAGATGGGCGCGCCCGATCCGGGAGTGTTCACCGCCTCGTTGGGGAAGGGGACCCAGTTCCCCTCGCGGTCGAATTTCATGACGCGGAACTGGGGTTGGAAAAAGGGGTGGGAGGAGAGGATGTATTCGCCCGACGGCAGCATGCACATCCCGGCGGGACCGGCGGGTGCCTGGGCGGCCTCCTGCAGTTCGTCGTTGTCTTTCTTGAAAAACCCCTTCGGGAGGGTGGGCAGTTTGAGATTCTGCGCGGGGAGGGGGAGAGGGAGGACGAAGAGCGCGGTGGCGACGGCGAGCAGGAGACGCCGTCGCGTCGCCTTCCCGCGGTCTGTGCGGGGGAGCGGCGGCGCGTGCGGTCTGAAAAATTTCGGCATCGGGGGAGAAAAGGAGCGGAAAGAGTATTCTCGACAAAAAGGCGGGGGCGTCAATGCGAGAAGCGGAGTGGCGGCGTGTGGACGGGTGGGCGGGCGCTCTCAGAGGAGCAGTTCGGGATAGGCGGCGGAGGCGATCTCGAAGGATCGCGCCCGCACCGCCGCCGAGGTGCCGCAGTGGCGGAGCTGCTCGGTCATTTCGCGGCAGACCGTCGAATCGAGGCGGGAGAGGGCCCGTCGCGCGCGCAGCAGTTGGGGTGCTCCGACGGAGAGTTCATCGACACCGAGGCCGACCCAGATCGGGGCCATGAGGATGTCGCTGGCGACCTCGCCGCAGATGCCGCACCAGATTCCGTTGCGGTGGGCGGCCTCGATGGTCTCGCGAATCATCGCGATTACGGCGGGGTGATAGGGTTGATAGAGGTGGGCGACCCTGTCATTGACGCGGTCCACCGCGGTGGTATACTGGACGAGGTCGTTGGTGCCGATGCTGAAAAAATCCACTTCGTGGGCGAGATGGTCGGCGATCATGACCGCGCTGGGGATCTCGATCATCGCGCCGATCTCGATGTTTTCGTCGTAGGCGATGCGTTTGGCGTTGAGTTCCTCCTTCGCGATCTCCAGTTGGACGCGCGCGCCCTGCAGCTCCTCGAGGGTGGAGATGAAGGGGAACATGATCCGGACCTTGCCGAAGGCGCTGGCCCGCAGGATGGCGCGGAGCTGGAGCCGGAACTCCTCCACCTCGTCGAGGCTCAGGCGTATCCCGCGCCAGCCGAGAAAGGGGTTCGGCTCGGGATTTTCGAAGAGCTCGGGGCGCAGTTTGTCCCCGCCCACGTCGATGGTGCGGATGATGACGCCGTGGGGCGCGGTGGCTTCGGCGACCTGGCGGTAGTTGGCGGTCTGGTTTTCCTCGCTGCGGAGTTCTTTTTTCGCGAGGTAGAAAAATTCGGTCCGATAGAGTCCGATGCCCTCGGCCCCGCGCTCGGTGACGCCGCCGAGTTCCTCGATGAACTCGATGTTGGCGGAGAGGGTGATCTTGCGTCCGTCGGCGGTGCGGGTTTCCGCGTCCTTGAGCGCTTCGAGGTCGATGAGGACGGATTTTTCCCGTTCGAGGATGGTCTCGTGTTCGGCGATCGTCTCCGCGGTGGGATTGATGACGACCAAGCCGTGAAATCCGTCGATGAGCACGGTGTCCCCGGAGGTGAAGGCCTCGGGAACTTCGTGCAGGGCGACGACGGCGGGGATGTTCAGCGAGCGCGCCATGATCGCCGTGTGGGAGGTGGGGCTCCCGATCTCGGTCGCAAAGCCGAGCACGCGGGTGCGGTCGAGACCGACGGTGTCCGACGGGGTGAAGTCGTGGGCGAGGAGGACGCGGGTGGCGGGCAGGAGCGGCCGACTTTCGGAATCTTCACCCGCCTCGATCCGGAGGTTGCGGAGGATGCGTTTGGCGACATCCTCGATGTCGATGGCCCGCTCGCGCAGGTAGGGGTCGGCGATCTTGCGGAGGGAGTCGATGTAGCGTTTGATCACCGAATAATAGGCCCATTCGATGGAGATGAGCCGGATCTCGGTGAGGCGGAGAACCTCGTTGATCACCGCCGAATCCTCGAGGATGAGGAGATGGGTGTCGAAAATGGCGGAATGACTGTCGCCCTCGTGGGCCTCGATCTCGTCCTGGAGCGCCACGATCTGCTCGCGGGTCACGGCGAGGGCGCGGGAGAAGCGGTCCTTTTCCTCGTCCACCTCGGACTTGGTGATGGCGAGGTTTTCCGGCTCTTCCAGCGTTTTTCCCAGTCGTTCGGCCGGACCCACCGCAATCCCCGGAGAGACACCGATGCCTTGGAGTCGGATCTCGGGTTTGGGATCGGAGGATGTCATGCGGTAACGTTCTCTAAACGGTCAGGCGGTGGAAATATTATGGCCTTCGCAGAGAAATCGCGCGAATTCGCCGAAAAGGCGGGGGGTCAGCAATCGGCCTCGAAACCGCTCTCCACCAGTTTGCGGAGCTGTTCCAAGGCGTCGGCGTCGTCGTCCCCCTCGGTGGTGACACGGATGACGGACCCCTGGGCCGCGGCCAGCATCATCAGCCCCATGATGCTTTTTCCGTTGATTTCCTCGTCATCTTTTTCCACCCAGACATCGCAGGCAAATCGGCTCGCCAGTTTGACAAACTTGGCCGCCGGACGGGCGTGCAGTCCATCTTCATTCGGGATCGTGAGTTCGCAAACGGGCATCAATGGGAGGGGCAATGGGTAGCGGGGAAAGGGGGCGGTGGTGGTTCAGAACATGGATTTACGTTCGTCGTGCATCCTTTTCAAGAGTTTCTTGTTGAATTCCACGGCGGAATCGTGCCCGAGCGCCTTGAGCTTCTGGTCCAGCGCGGCCACTTCGATGAGCTGGGCCATGTCGCGGCCCGCCGCGACGGGGAGTTCGATGGCGGGGATGCTCAGCCCGAGGATCTCGACCGAGCGGCGGTCCACCCCGACGCGTTCCATCTCGTTCATCTCGGTCTCCTTGCGCAGAGTCACGACGAGGTCGAGCCGTTTTTCGGTGCGAAAGGTGCCGACCCCGAAGAGCGCCGCGACGTTGATGATGCCGAGTCCGCGCACTTCCATGTGGCTGCGCCCGAGCATGGGGGCGGTGGCGATGAGTTCGCGGTCCTCGATGTTGCGGATGCGCACGGTGTCGTCGGCCACGAGACTGGAGCCGCGGCGCAGCAAGCCCAGCACCGTCTCGCTCTTGCCGGTGCCGCTCTCGCCCTGGATGAGAATCCCGATGCCCATGACGTCGACCATGCAGCCGTGCTGGGTCGTCACCGGGGCGAATTCCCAGTCGAGCCGGACCGTGGCGGAGTTGATGTAGTTCATCGTCACCATGGAGGTTTGAAAAACGGAGATCCCGGCCTCGTTGGCGATCCCGAGGAGGGCGTCGTTGAGATCCTGACCCCGGCTCACCACGATGCAGGGGATGCGCTGACGGCAGAGATCGTGGAAGCGTTTTTCCGAATTCGCCTCGCTGAGGTGGCGCAGGTAGGAGCGCTCCGCCTGTCCGATGACCTGGATGCGGTGCAGGGCGAAATATTTGTAAAAGCCCGAGAGTGCCAGTCCCGGCCGGTTGATGGTGGGTTCGAGAATCTCGCGATCGAAGCCGCAATCCGTTCCGACCAATTCCATCGCCAGCCCCACGCGATGGCGTTCGAAGAAGGAGCCGACCTTGATCGAGGTGGGTTTGGAAATGGAGGATCGTCTGGGCATGGGCGCGGAGCTGGCGGGGGCAGTATCCACTAGCGGGGCCTGCGATGCGAACAAAAAAAGCCACAGACCCTCGCCAGCATAGAAAGTCTCGCGGGCGAGTTTGTGTACGAGTAAGATGCCAAAAATCCCGCCCTCCTCACGAAGATGACCGGTCCCCCCTCCATCAATCTCGTAAAGACAATTTTATCCAAGCAGGAATCAATCGTAAACAAGGGCGAACAGGGCGTCGCACCACAATCCGCTACCCGCTCTGAGTCGGATTTCGATAGTAGCGACAAACCTCAACCCGAAGCGGAGTGACCCTCCCGGTAGCGGATGTGCGGACTTCTACGTTCTCCAGAGAGTATGAATCCATATTTCTTAGCCTTTCTCGTCTTACCACCAATCCTGATCGGGGTGGCGTTCATGACCGAAAAGAAGCGATTGTGGCCCATTGTCATTGCCTTCTGCTTAGTTGGATGGGCATTGGTTTATTTTTCGATTGAGTGGAATTTCAATACTCTGAAGAATCAGATTGATGCGATGCCGAATCCACCAGAGGAACTGATTGAGGCATGGGCGACTGACGGAGCGCAACGAGTATTTGGTGCAGTTTTTGGATGGCTTTACTCGTTCATTTATTTTTTGCCATGGCTTGTTCCGAGTTGGATTATCCGACGGGTTCTGACGAAGCGAAATGGAGAACAAAACGGCGGTGGACCACCGGCTACCCGCCCCGAGTCGGAATGACCCGCCTGACTGCAAGCCTTAACCAAATCTGTTTCGGCATCGGAAGGATTCTCGGCCAAACGGCTCGCTGGTCCGGGGAACGCGCTGGCTTCGCAAGGGGAACATTGGCATGTTCCGCCACGGCAATGCACTGGCCTCTCTGGCGTAGAGGGATTTGCCAAAATCGTCCGGGGCGGGCCCTGGCCTCACTCGAGCAGCCCCATGGCTGCCATCCACTTCGCCGCCAGGGCGGGCCACTGCCGCACTTCTTCTTTGGTGTTTTTGAGGCCGAATCCGTGACCGCCTTTGGCGAAGATGTGCAGCTCGCAGGGACGGTCCTTCCTTTTCATCTCCAGGTAAAAACGGGCGCTGCCCTCGACGAAGCGGGAGTCATCGTGCGCGACCACGAGAAAGGTGGGGCCTGTCTTTTCGGTGACGACGAGTTCCGGGGAGAGACGGTCGGGATGCTGTTCGTCGGTCAGGTAGGCGGGGTAGACGAGCACGGCGAAGTCGGGGACACAACTGACTTCGTCGAATCTCGGATCGGGCTGGTAGCTGCGTGTCCCGTCCGAGGTCAGCCCCATTGCGGCGAGATGGCCTCCGGCGGAGAAGCCGAGTATGCCGATGCGGTCGGGAGCGATCGCCCACTCTTCGGCGCGGGTGCGCAGGATGCCGATGGCGCGGTGGACGTCCTGGAGCGGGGCTGCGTGTTTTTCCAGATTCTCGCGGCGGGGGACGCGGTATTTCAGGAGTCCGGCGGTGATCCCGAGGGAGTTGAGCCATTCGCAGACTTCGGTGCCCTCGTGCGAGTAGGCGAGGATGTTGTAGCCGCCTCCCGGGCAGACCAGCACGGCGGCTCCGTTGGGGTGTTCCGCCGGATAGATCGTGAGGCTGGGCCGACTCACGTTCGAGAGGATCTCGATCTGGTAGTCGCCTTTGCGCTCGACGGATTCGGCGGGGAGGGAGAGGTCGGCTTCTCCGGGGACTCCCTCGGGCCAGAGCGGGATGGGTTTGAGAGGGGCGGCGGAGGAGAGGGTGTGCAGCATCAGGAGTGCGCAGGCGAGGACGGTGGGCGGGGATTTTTTCATGGTGTGATGGAGTGGTACCGGTTTTCCCGCAGTTCGGCGAGTGCGTTTTTGAGGGAGGTAATGTCGGTGTCCCGATGGGCGGCGGAGAGGGTGATGCGGAGACGGGCGGACCCTTTCGGCACGGTGGGGTAGCGGATCGCGGGCACGAGGAACCCTTTTTCCAGCAAGGCGGTCGAGGCAGCGAGGGCGGTTTCGTTTTCGCCGAGGATGACCGGGAAGATCGCACTGGTGGCGTCCGGGGAAAAGGCCCGGCGATGGGCCAGCAGAGTCGCCCGGAGGTGGTCGCCCCGTTCTCCGCTGACGAGGTCGAGGGCCTCGTCCACCGTCGCCGCGAGGGCGGGGGAGGGGGCGGTCGAGTAGATGAAGCTCCGCGCCCGGTTGATGAGCAGGTCTATCATGGCCCGGTCGCCGCAGAGGTAGCCGCCGGAGAGACCGACCGCCTTGCTGAAGGTGCCCATTTGGAAATCGACCCGTCCCTCCAGTCCGGTCGCGGCGGCGAGGCCGCGTCCCCGGGGGCCGAGCACTCCGAGGGCGTGCGCTTCGTCCACGAGCAGGAGCGCGCCGTGGCGTTCTTTGCATTCCACGATCCCGGCGAGCGGAGCGAGGTCGCCGTCCATGCTGAAGACGGACTCGGTCACCACGAGGATGCGGCCGTCGTGGTCGATCCGTCGCGCCGACCATCGCAGGTGGCTCTCGAGCCGGTCGAGGTCGTTGTGGGGGAAAATCCGCAGGGTCGCTCCGCTCAGGCGGGCGCCGTCGATGAGCGAGGCGTGGCAGAGCTTGTCTAGAAGGATGATGTCGCCTTTTCCACAGAGCGCTGGGAGGGAGCCGGTCGCGGCGGCGTAGCCCGAGCTGTAGGTGATCGCCGCCTCGGTCCGTTTCAGCGCGGCGATTTTTTCTTCGAGGCGGAGGTGCGCGGCCATCGTGCCACAGACGAGCCGCGAGGCACCGGAGCCGACGCCGAAGCGCCCGATGTTTTTTTGATACGATTCTTTCAACCCCTCGTCGGACGCGAGGCCGAGGTAGTCGTTCGACGAAAAATTGAGGCAATCGCCGTGATCCGCGAGGGCCACGCGGGGGCCCTGGGCCGAATCGAGGGGGCGCAGGCGACGGCGCAGACCGTCCCGCTCGAGGGCGCGGAGTTCTGCTGCCGGATCGCGCATCACCGCTCCTCGTTGCGGCGTGGGTTGAGAAAATTCGTCGTTTCCAGTAGATCGACGGCCTGTTGCAGGACGCGATCCTGGAGGGGCGGCTTGTCCCACGGAGTCGGTTTCCGCTGGCTCAGGAGCAGGTAGTAATCGATCTCCGGATCCGTCCCCGCGACGAGAGCGGCTTCGTTCATTCGCGGACGCTGTTTCTGGTAGAGGTAGCTCGACAGGGCGGTGCCGTCGGCGGTGGCGCGGTAGATCTCGTGCTTGGTCCGGGGCGGCGTGAGGGTGACGATGTCCGGGGTGATCCCTTTTTGGAAAATGGAGGAATCGTCTTCCAAGACCACCTCGGCGATGGCGTAGCGCAAGATGCGGTCCTCTCCCACCGGCACGTCGCGGTATTCGACGGCGAGGCCGGGCGTCTTTTCGCCGAGGATGAGACAGCCCGTTTCCCGTTTCAGTACCGCCGCGATGATCTCGCCGACGTTGCCCGTCTCGCCGTCCACGAGCAGCACGGTGTCCTTGCGCCAGCTCGTCGGCACCGCGCTGGAGACAAAGAGACTGGGCCGGTCGTTGCCGGGTCGGCGGATTTTGAAAAGCAACTCGTTGGGGCTGCGGAAACGGCTCAGAATGCGCGAGGCGATGGAGAACTCGGCGAGGGGTTGCGGGGAGCGCAGGTCGAGGATGAGATGGGCGGGACCGTCCGCGGCGTTGAATTCCGAGAGCGCCGCATCCAGTTTTTCCAACTCGTCCTCGACGTAGCGACCGAAACGGATGTAGCCGATCCCGGGGTTGATCCTGGCGTGGTGAAAGGCGAAAGGCGAGTTGCGCTCGGAGCGCGATTTCTCGGTGAGCAGCATCGCGCCGAAGTCGAGGCGGTTCAGCATGCCTTGGAGAGCGGAGCGGTTCACCTCGAGATCGTCCAGCTTGTCGTGGTGGATGTAATCTTTCGTGAGCAGGCGGAAGGCCTCCTGCATGGCGGACTGGTCCAGGGTGTCGATGAGACCGCGCAGCGGGTTCGGAGCCTCGGTCGCTGGCTGGTCGTTCGCAGGGGAACTCGCGGGAGCGGGGGCGGCCTTGTCCTCGGCGTGGACGGTGCCGATACAAAAGAGCGCTAGGAGGAGGCCTCGGATCATGATCAGCGCCATTCTACGCCATCCGGGAAATGGTTCAATGCCTCGATCGTGCGTTGTCCGGCGGTCCAGCGGTGATGGTGCGCGAGTGCGGCGGCGAGGTAGTCCGCCGCCCGCGAGACCGCCTCGGGCAGATCGCGCCCGAGCGCCACCTGTGCCGCGATCGCCGCGGAGAGGGTGCAGCCGGTCCCGTGGACGTCGGGCACGGCGAGGCGGGGACGGGAAAAAACAAACGCTTCCCCTGCGATCCAGGCGTGGTCGGTGACCTCGTCTCCCTCGTGAAGGTGCCCGCCTTTTACCAGAAAATCGCAGCCGTATCGCTCGTGAAGACGACGCGGAGCGAGGGCGAGCGCCGCTCCGTCGCGGATCGGTTCTCCCAGGAGAGTTTCCGCTTCGGCGAGATTCGGCGTGACGAGAGAGGCGAGGGGAAAGAGCCTCGCTTTCATCCGTTCGAGCCCCTCGTGATCGAGCAGGGGCGTTCCCGCGCTGGCCCGGAAGACCGGATCGATCACCAGGGGAATCCCGCAGTGGGCCGCGAAAAAGTCCGCCACGACCTCGACGAGTCCGCCATTCGCCAGCATTCCGGTTTTCGCGCCATGGAGGGGGAAAGAAGACGTAACCCTATCGAGTTGAGAGGACAACAGGGTTTCTTCTACGGCGGAAACGGCGCTGACCTCGCCCGGGGCTTCCGCCACGATGGCGGTGACGGCATTGACTCCGTGGACGCCGTGGGCGGCGAAGGTTTTGAGATCGGCCTGTATCCCCGCGCCGCCGGAGGAGTCGGAGCCGGCGATGGTGAGGGCGACGGGAGGGGATGGGCGATCGGTTTTGATACGGGAAGCGGGGCTGGGACGGATACGACCTTGCCAGAGAGCGGGCTTGAGTGCAAATAGGAGAAGTGAATACGGACGCCCCTTATCTGAAGTCAATTTTCGCACGGAATCTCACGGACCATTCCGGCATCACGGAATTGATGGACGATCTCGGGGAGGCGCTGGCCCTCGGGCGCAGACGCATCCGCATGATGGGCGGCGGCAGTCCCGCCCACATCCCGCCGGTGCAGGCGATCTGGCGCGAACGCATGCGCGAACTGCTCGACGACAGGCCGGAGGAATTCGACCGCATCCTGGCCGACTACGACCAGCCCGCCGGGAGCCCCGCCTTTCGCGAAGCGCTCGCCGCGTTCCTGAAGCGCGAATACGGCTGGGACCTCACCGCCGCCAACATCGCGATCACCAACGGAGGGCAGACGGCGTTCTTTTTTCTGCTGAACCGTTTTGCCGGAAATATGGTCGATGGGTCCGAGCGCCGCATTCTCCTCCCGCTCGTGCCCGAATACATCGGCTACGGCGACCTCGGGGTGTCCGAGCATCCCATGTTCGACAGCCGCCGTCCCGTGATCGAGCGGATCGGGGAACGGCATTTCAAATACCACATCGACTTCGATGCCCTCGACCTCCATGAGAGCCACGGGGCCATCGCCGTATCACGTCCGACCAATCCGAGCAGCAATGTTCTCACCGACGACGAGATGGAGCGCCTGCGCCGCGTCGCCGCGGAAAGGGGGATCCCGCTGATCATCGACAACGCCTACGGACTGCCTTTTCCGGGGGTGATTTTCCACGAGGCCACTCCGATTTGGGACGAAAACATCATCCTGACTCTCAGCCTCAGCAAGCTCGGCCTGCCGGGGACGCGCACCGGGATCGTCGTGGCGCGCGAGGAGATCATCCGCGAGATTCGCTCCATGACCGCCATCATCGGCCTTTCCAACAACAACGTGGGTCAGGCAATGGCTCGTCCGCTGATCGAGTCCGGCGAGGTGCTTACGGTCGCCCGGGAGCTGGTGAAACCCTACTATGCGGAGCGCTCCCGCCTCGCCCTCGAACTGGCGCGGCGGCATCTCCCCGCCGAAGTGCCGTGGCGAGTCCATCTCAGCGAGGGGGCTTTTTTCCTCTGGTTCTGGTTCGAGGGACTGCCTATCCCTTGCCGCGAACTCTACCGCCGCCTCAAAGAAGCCGAACTCATCGTCGTGCCGGGCGAATACTTTTTCTTCGGGCTCGACAAGACGGGGTGGGACCACGCGAGGGAATGCATCCGCGTGAGCTTCACCCAGCCGGAGGAGGTCGTCGCCGATGGCTTCCGCATCCTCGGCGAGGTGATCCGCGAGATCTACGCCTGAGGGCCGGAGAAGCTGAGGGCCTGAGAGAATCCGGCGAGGTTCGCGGCGGGGCTCAGCCCTCCACCTTCACGGCGGTGGGTTTGCCGGAGGCATCGACGGCGAAGGACATCTTCAGCTTCCAATGGTTCGCGATGCGCTTGAGCAATTCCCGGCGCGAGATGTTCTTCTGGGCGAAATTGAAAGGCGGGGCGGAGGTCGGGAGATTCGCGGTCTCGTAGAAAATGTCGTTGAGCGGCACCTGATCGAAGATCAATTGGGGCGTCATGTGTTTGTAATCGACTTCGAAGCGTTCGTCGTCGAGCCATTTCACGATGGGCTTGTAGTCGGTCTGGAGAAAGCCCGCCGTGCTCAGGGCGTCGCCGCCACCGACCGCGGCGCCTGCATCGCCGGCCTCAGCGCTCGCGTTCTTGTTGCCGACACACGAGGAAAGGCACAGCGCCAGGGTGAAAACGGAAGAAAGAAACAAACCTTTGCGAAAAGTCATGAGTGAGATAGTAGCGAAATACCGCGAAATGTCTTTGAATAATTTCGAGTTTTGCGTTCAAACTGGAGGCAAGCGGGCGGGATATGGGACCTGAGCCAGCGAAGTGAGCATGAAGACGGCAATTTATCCGGGCAGTTTCGACCCGGTCCACAACGGACATATCGACGTGATCGAGCGGGCCGCGAAGTTGTGCGACCGCATCATCGTGGCGGTGGCGGAGAACCACGCCAAATCCGAGCTTTTCTCGATGGAGGAGCGGGTCGAGCTGATCCGGGAGGCGGCCTCGCACATCGCGGGCTTGGAGGTGCGGTCCTTCACCGGTCTGCTGGTGAATTTCGTGCGACAGGAGCGGGCCGAGGCGGTCATCCGCGGGCTGCGGGCGGTATCGGATTTTGAATACGAATTCCAAATGGCCCTGATGAACCGCAGCCTCGACGAAAATCTGGAGACGATCTTTCTCGTCCCCAGCCAGGAGAACACCTACCTCAGCTCGCGCATCGTCAAGGAAGTCGCCCGCTTCGGCGGCGATATCGCGGGATTTGTTCCATCCGTCGTCGCGGACGCCTTGGCTGCGAAACTGAAGTGAGAATCGCATCGCGCAGGACCCGGGGGACAGACCCGAGCAACGCCAAAGGTGCTCTACCTGGGCTTTGTCCAGATAGTCCCCGAACCCCGAGGTGAGAGATTTGACGGAATTCGGTGGTCACGGCGAGCAGGCCTGCGGGCTGTGAGCAATGGCACTCGCATGAGCAGTTTGTCGGTCATCACCGTTCTCCGGGCTGGCGTAGTGTCTGCCTTCGGCCCCAAGGAGGGGCGCTTTTCTAGCGCCCTTCACAAGCCCTGCCGCCGAGCCACCGCCGGGGCTAGAAAAGCCCCGTTCCTTGGGCTGGCCCGGTTTCTACGTTTGATCCCGGAGAGGGGCGCTTTTTCAGCACCCTTCAGGCCAGACACCGAAGCACTCGCGCAGCCGAGGGTCCGGATCCCGCCGGCCGTGCCATAGGCCATGGGGTGTTGCTGCGAAAGCACGGGGATGGCGTTCATTTTGACATTAGAGGCGTCGAGGGCGGCGATGTCGAGCTTGTTGGTTTCCCACTCCCCTTGGTACCACACATGCCATTCCGCGTCAACGGTGGGGGCGCCGCCGACGTAGCCGAGGACCATGCCGAATTTGTTGGAGCGGTAGGGGATGAAGTTGCCGGTTTGGATGACCGCGAAGCGGGGCGTGCCGGTGGGTTCCCAAAAAATTCAGAGGGACAGGTTAACTATTTTCGGGAGTAGGAGTCAACGTCTTATTTGTCCTGCATTTGCTACCCTTGCCGCCGCGTCACGACT
>JAAYAT010000095.1 GCA_012719225.1 Verrucomicrobiaceae bacterium | reverse complement strand
GCTGTCGGCAATTTCTCGCGAAAGTTCCCGCCCAAAGTCGACGGGAAGCCGGTGGCCCGTGGATCGGACGCGGATTCACGCGTTCGCCGGGTAGGGGAACGCGGTGATTTCGCTCCCGCAGGAGCCTCCGTAACGCGCAAAAAGGTTCGACACCCCTTTGCAGAAAAGGTCCGAACAGGGTCAGCTAGATCCCGGTGAATTGAAAATCATGCCATGTCGGATAGTACGCGACGGGGGTGACGGTCGCCTCGATCGGGGGCCGATGATACACTTGGATCGTCACCGGCGGGAATCTGCTCAGCGCGGACATCCCGCTGGGCTCGACGCGGATGTGCTCGACATCAGAGTATTCCTCTTCCTCGACGATCTCGGTGACCTCTTCGTCGTAGCCGGTGGTGGAGAGATGATTGTAGACGGAGTCCTGGATCACCCCGCACGCCGACGATTTGGAGGCCGCCGCGATCACACCGAACGGCAGGACCCACACACCATGCTTGGCGAGATACCAGGCCTGATTGTACATCTGAGCCGTCAGCCCGACCCAGACGGAATCGAGGGATTCCTGGAAGATGAGGTGGTAGGTCCCCTCGCTCTCGCCGCCGATGGGGATGCCGGTGTCCACGGTGTATTCCTCCTCGCCCTCGCCCGGGTTGTGGTTCGAGACCACCAGGGCGGAGCGCGTCGAGATCGAATTCACCCCGGTCGAGAGTTCGAAGCCAGGTGCCGACCCGACGAGCACCCCACCGAGGCGGCGGATATGGGGAGAGGCCGCCAGATGCCATGATGGCGGGGAAAACTGATGCGCCGCTCCGGGCAGAGACTCGGCGGAGAAAAACCACTCGTATTCCGGGTCGACCCAGTGCAGCTCGTGCTCATCGGCGGATTGAGACGGGAAATCTTCGCCGTTGTTGCGGCTCGCCCCAGCCGAGCGATTGACCGTGAGATTCGCCCCGCCCGACAGGCCGAAGGCCGTAAAATCCACCGCCACAGACCAGGACTCCGCGGCCAGCCAGGCCGTGACCTCCGGAGGTGGCGGATGCAGGGGACCTTCGCGGGTGTAGAGGAGCGCGAGGATCTGCGATTTGGCGATCGCCCCCGCGCTCTCCGTCCCGTAGACATCGCCCTCGATGATGGCGATGCGGGCGGTCGGACCGGCCGCCTGCGTCCCCCAGAAAGGGTGCCGGATCGCCGTCGGTGCGCCGGTGGAGAGTGGGGTGAACCGACCCCCGAGATTGAGACGATGGCGGGCAAACGCGACATCGCGGGCGTGGGCGGGAAATGGTTCGTCGCACCCGATCTGGCATTTGACCGGGATCGCTACATCAAGGCGGTGAAAAGCTCGGCGGCGAGCAACGAAGAGAAGGCGAGATTGATCGCCGAAAGAACCCGTCTCCGGGAAGAAAGGGCCAAGGAATTGCTGCCCGGCTTGTTGGAAAACACCGAGAGTTTCCGCCCGTTTCTCTATGAGCACGCGAAGAAATATCCGGATGGAACCTACGGCGAAGCCATCGCCGCGTTCAAAGCCGAGAACGGCGGGGCGTGGGAAAAGCACATGGCGGCCTTCGAGAGAGGAGTGATCACCAGCGCTGATGGCGTGCCCTTCGCGATTGGAGCGGTGGGTCAGGCGATGAAAGGTGCTAGCAAGTGGAAGCCCCTCGGGGAATTTGGGAACCTGCGGGGCGACGGCTCGAAGATCGTGGAGACCGAGGCAAGCGGACCCTTGGCGGATGCGGGGGATGCCCTGCTCGATACCGCGCACAAGGGATTCCAATATCTCGACGAAATGAAAAAATCGCCATCCGAGACCATCGACGCTCTCGGGGGCGACACCTTCACGACGCAACTGGCGGAAGTGGGCGGTCAACTCGTCCCCACGATTGCCGCCACCATACTCAGCGGCGGCACCGGCACGATTGTCGGCGAGGCGGTCAAGGGCAGCATCAAGAAAGGGGTGAAAAGCCAGCTCGTGGACGAGATCGAAAGGCGGGCGGCCAAGACGTTGATAGCAAACGGCAAGTCCAAGCTCGAAACGGTGGACGATTTCACCAACCTGATGAACCGCGCCGTGGGCGGTTACATGATCCCCGGCGCGAGTTCGGGCGGACCCGCCTACTTCGACGCCTACCAGAGACATCGGGAGAGATTGGCCGGGCAAGGGCTGAACGGCGAAGACCTCGAAGTAGCGGCGCGGTCCGAGGCCATGGGCGCAGCGTTCCGACATGCCGCCATCACCGGCACGATCACCAGCATGTTTGGTTTGTCGGGGGCGGAAGCCGTCGCCCGGCTCGGGCAGGTGGCCACGAACCCAGCGTCTCGCGCGGCCTTGTCCGATGCGGTCAAACGATCCGTCGCGCAAAAGATCGGCATGGGGACCGCCGGGGAAGCGCTTGAAGAAGGTCTCGACGAAGCTCTCAACGGCGCACTGGATGCCCTGATCGAGCGTCCCGACATGACCTGGGACGAATGGAGTCACGGCGTCTTGCTCGGTGCGACGGCGGGCGCGATCATGGGTGGCGGCACCGAGACCGCGACCAGTCTGGCAGAGGGGATCGAGTTCCGGGCCGAAAATGCGCTTCGCATGGCGGAAGCATCGCCCGAGGTGGATGTCCGCCGGGACACCGCCGCCCGGTTGCGGGAGTCTGGCATGGACCAGCTCGCCGACGCCCTCGAAGCCGATACCGAGGCCAAGATCGACGAAGCACTCACCGAGACCCTGCCCGACATCGAGCAGGGTTCACTCGATGGAGCAACCCGGCTGGATGAGATAGAGGCGCGTATCGCCGATCCCGCCGCATCCGCCGAAGAAGTGGCCGCCCTGCAAGAAGAGCGGGAGTCCATAGCAGCCTCTCTCTCCGCCGACCCGAACGCCGCACCGGAGACCGACCCTTACAATCCGCAGCGCACCGCCAATGTCGCCGTGGCGGAATTGGTCTCGCAGGGCATGGACAAGCAAGAGGCCATCGAGGCGGTCGGCAACACGGTGATGGACAACTTTCTCACCACGCCCGTGACGCCCGACGTGCTCTGGCGGCTGGCGCGTGTCCGTGCGGAAGCAACCCGGGCAGGCGCGGGGCAGGCCGCCCCCGATGCCGATGCCGACGACGCGCCGGTGACATCCGCTTTGGAGGGGATGGAGCCGGAAGAGACTTCGTTTTCCGTGAGGCGGAACGCTGCCGGAGATGTTTTCTCCGTTGATCTCTCGATCGGGGCCGATGCCAGCGCGGAGGATGTGGCCGCTCTGCGCGATATGGTCAACGAGACGGAGATGCCCGATGACATCCGGGAAGATGCCCTCGCGCGGATTGCGCAAGCGGAGGGCGCGAATACTTCCGAGACCCCGGAAAGCGGAATAAGCGACTCCGCTATTCCAGGAAGCGCCAATAGAATGGAACGAGCGCCCGCCGTCGGCGTATCACCATCGACGGAAAGTGATGTACAACCCGATTTGTCAGTCACAAGTGATCCGCAAAACTTGCCAACCGAGACGGATGGCTCTACCATTGAGAACGATGCAACGAGCGATGACACCCGAAGAGCAGCAGGCGGCGATGGACAAAGCCCACGCGAAGGGGCTGGCCGTCGAATACCGGTCCGTCCCAGAGATTGGCATCGTGTCCGCGAGGGAAGTTCCCCGGGAAGAGACCGAGAGGCATCGTCGCGAGTTATCAGAGACGCACTATCCGGGCTACCGCCCGAAGTG